>NZ_RZTT01000631.1 GCF_003996995.1 Mesorhizobium sp. M7A.T.Ca.US.000.02.2.1
GTCCGTCTCCATCCCGCGGCACAGGCCGAGACCGACCTCAACCAGGTGATCCGGTCGGCACTCGAAGTGACCGCCTATGGCGCCCGCTCAAGCGGCATCGTCATCGACACCGATTTCGCCGCCGGCCCGCTGCTGGCCATGGCCGACGCCGACCATGTGACGCAGGTAGCGGCCAACTTCCTCATCAACAGCCAGCACGCCTTGGCTGGCATAGCGGGCGACCGGCTGATCAAGGTGCGGACGTTCCGCAGCGACCGCGGTCACCCCTGCTTCTCGGTCGAGGACAATGGGCCCGGCGTGCCGGAAGCGATCCGCGGCCGCATCTTCGAATCCTATTTCACCACCAAGCCGGTCGGCGTCGGCACCGGCATCGGCCTGTCGATCTCGAAATCGATCATCGAGCGGCACAATGGCAATGTCTGGTTCGAGGAAGTGCTCCCGAGAGGCGCGCGTTTCGTCGTCCAGCTGCCGGCCATCGTGGCCGGCCTCGCCACCGCCGGCGATAACCAGCCGCGATCGAGCGGCCTGCGCCATGCCTTGATCATCGATGACGAGCCGGATGTCGCCGGCTCGCTCTCCGACATACTCGAACTGATGGGCATCAAGTCGCGGATCGTTCCTGTCTGGGAATCGGCCGCCGCCACTTTGAGCGGCCACATGCCGCCGGACATCGTCTTTTCGGACCTGCGCATGCCCGGCGTCAGCGGCATATCGATCTATCGCGAGCTGCTCGCCGAAAAGCCTGACCTGGCGCGGCGTTTCGTGCTGGTTACAGGCGACCTGATCGGTGCGAAAGCCGAAATCGAGGCCCTGCCGGCACAGCAGCGGCCGCAGATCCTGGAAAAGCCGTTCAGCACGCTTGATGTGCGCAGTGTGCTGTCCGCCATTGCCGAACAGGCGGCCTTTAAAGAATAAAAAGAGGCCCCCGGGGGCGGGGGCCGAAGAAGAGCGCGCTGGAGGGAGCGCTCGGGGAGTCCAGAACATGATCCCAAAACGGGAACGGTTTCGGATCAGGCTACGATAAAATCAGAAAATATTCGGCGTGTCGGCCAACGGTGCGGCAGTGGCGATCATGCGGATGGCGCGGCTCTTGTGTGTTCCGGACTGTTCGGCGATTGCGCGCAGGCAGTCGATACTCTCGGCACCCCAGGTCTGGCCCTTGCAGGCGAAGTCGGTCACCGGTACCGGCAGACGCGCGATCCTGGTCGTCGTCTGCGCCCCGTCGATGAGATTGGACGGCGGATTCAACGAAGCGAAGGCCGGCCCGATTGTCGGCGTGAACGCCATGCCGACGAAGGCGCAAGCAGCCAGCACCATGAACATCGCCATGGGGTGGTCGCTGGCCCGCTGGCGCAGCGCCAGTTTCGGACGGCGGTCATTGCGCTCTGGAGCCTGAAGGCGGCTCTCGCCGCGGATCGTCTGGATTTTCGCATGCATTGCCTTCCCCTTCGCTGAGTTTCTTTTGGCGGTGAAATGAACTTATCCGCACTTTGTAACGACGATGGGGTGGCGAAGGCCTGGCACTGTAACGAATTCGAAACAGCATTCGGGCGAAGTCGGGCAAAATCGGGCATAGCTTCGACGGCGCTCGGGCTCGAGGCGCAACCTGACCCGATCTTGCCAAACAGTTTTTCGAAAAGACCAGGCTCAGACCGGAGCTTGAAGCTCGGCAATGATCTTGTGCGCGGCGATACGCCCGGCAATGATGGCGCCCTCGACATACCCCGGAAACGACGGCGAGAGTTCTGAACAGGCGAGATACACCGGCGGTGCGCCGGCAAGGATCGTTCGCTCGGCATCTCTCGCTCTAACATCGACAACAAGATCGCTGTACGCGCCGCCGCTCCAGCGATCGCCTACCCAGTCACGCAAACTGAAATCGATGACATCGCCGGCACTCGGACCAAGGGCTACCTCCAACCGGCCGGTCACCTCCGCACGCAGTTCCGCCTCGCCGAGGTCACGCCAGCGCAGCGCGAGCGACCCGCCGACGAACACGACGAGCGCGGCATGCTCCGCATCCTTGCCGGCGTCGCAGGCAAACAGCCCCGGCGGATCGAGCCACATCACCATGCCGTTCAAATCCCGCCCGCGCCAAAACGGTTTGGCATAGCGCACCAGGATCTTGATAGCCGCGCCGCTTTTCCAGGCGCCGAGCGCCCGCCCCAGTCGGGCTGGCAAGGCGGGAGCAAAGGCGAGCTCCGTCACCGTCGCCGGCGGGACGGCAACCAGGACCGCGCGCGCCTCGATGGCACCCCCGGCCGAAACGACAAGAACACCTTGCGAACTGTGCTCGATGCGCGTGACCGGCTCGCTGAGCCGCAACCGATCGCCAAGGTCGCGGGCCAGATCGTCGGCCAGTGAATGCATGGTTTCGCGCACGAAATATTGCAGCTCCGGCACCTCGTTGGTGACGCGTCGGTCATTGTCGATCAGATACCAG
>NZ_RZTT01000632.1 GCF_003996995.1 Mesorhizobium sp. M7A.T.Ca.US.000.02.2.1
ATGGCGCGGCGACCGGCATATCGCTCAACAATGTCAGCGGCGGCGTAATCGATCTCGGCACGGTCAACCTGCTAGGCATCACCGGTGCCAATGCGCGCGGTGTCGACATTTCCGGCACGCTCGGCTCGACGTTGAATTTCGCCAGCCTCAACATCGGGCTTGGCGCGGCGAACACGATCGGTCTCGACCTCAACGGCGCGTCGCTCGGCGCGAGCAACATCACCGCTGGCGATTTCGACGTCGACGGCGGCGGTTTTGCCGGCACGATCGGCATCGACATGGCCGACACGACCGGCACCGGCACGATCCAGCTCGGCGACACGATCAACAACAATCCGGCGGGACAGACCTCCAAGATCGAAAATGTAGGCTATGGGGTCCAGTTCTCCAGCGCCACCAACGCCCAGCTCCTGTTCGGCGACGGCGCCGGCCCGGCCGAATCGTCGATCAAGACCACAGGCGGCCAGGTCATCCACGCCACCGACACTTTGCCGACCAACGGCGACTACAATTTCAACGACGTCAATTTCGATGGCGACATTTCGAACCTGTCCTCCTACAAGGTCTACTATGTCACGGCCGATGCCACCGCCCTTGGCGACGGCAGTCTGCTCAATCCAGGCACCTACGCCAACGCCCAGACGTCTTCGGCCAATGTCATTGTGCTGATCGACAAGACCGTCGACGGCGGCCAGGCGACGATCGACCTCGGCGCGACGTCGTTCCAACTCGATGACGGACAGGTGCTGCTCGCCTTCAAGAGCAACGACGCGGCGATCGATGTCTCGCAGCTCGGGGTCGACACCAGCGCCGGCGCGTCGCCGGCGTTCCACTTCACCACGGTGCAGAATTCGCCCATCATCGCGGCGCCGGCGGGCATCGACACGCTGCGGCCGGTCCTGCAGAGCAATAACGCCACGCAGGTCATCAATCTGGCGACATCAGGCAGCGGCATCTTCACGGGCGGCATCCAGAACCTGATCGTCAGCAATCTCGGTTCCGGTGCGGGCGTTGCCGCCAACGCGACCGGCGCCTCCAGTTTCTTCGTCAGGAACAACACCATCACCGCCGGCGGCAACGCGCTCGATTTCTCCACCACGGGAGCTCCGGCCAATACGCTTCTGCTTTCGATCGACGGCAACACGCTCAGGTCGACCGCGTCCGGCTTGGCTGCGTCGTTCACCGGCCAGAACATCGATGCCGACCTGAATTCAATCGCGATCAGGTCGTTTGCCGGCAATGCGGTGACCGGGGGCGCCGGCAGTGGCGGCATCGCCTTCAGCAATGTCCGCTTCGATTCCGACGGCGCCGGCGGCACCGTCAGCGCCGGCACGCTCGGCATCGGTAACCCAGGCGCTCGCGTCCAGGGCAATGGCCTCAGTTTCACCAACACCAGCGGTACCCTTAATCTAGGCACGCTCAGCCTTGCCAACAATGGCGGCACCGGTGTCATCGCCAACACCAAAACCACCACCTTCACGCTGAACAACACCGGTGGCGTGGTCACCACCACCAACGGCGCGGCGTTCGATCTCGATCCGCTGACCGTCAACATGACGTTTGCCACCGTAAACGCCGGTGGCGGCGCGAGCGGCATCATCTTCGACGGCGTCGCCGGCACCTTCACCGTCACCGGCGCGACGACCATCGGCAACACGACTGGCTTTGGCATCGATGCCGTCAATACCAACACCGGCACCTTCAACTTCAACACGGTGACGGTGAACAATGCCACCGTCCCCAACACAGGCGGCGGCATCCGAGTCCAGACCGGCACGCTCAACGTCACCGGCCTCGCCAACATCGACACGACCAGCGGCGTTGGCCTCTCGCAGGCCGGCGGCACAACCAGCTTCACCAACGGCGTCACCATCGACACCACCGCCGGCACCGGCATTCTCGCCACCGGCGGCACGATGGGCATCACCGCTACGGCTGCCGCCCAGACGGTGAACGCAACCGGCGGCACAGCGATCAATCTCTCCGGTGTCGCCGCCACCATCGCGCTCGATTCGACCTCGTCGGCCGGTGGCATCAACAATGTCAGCCTGACCGATGTCACGGGCATTGTTGGACTTGGAACTGGTGCGCTGAGCGGCGCAACGGGCGCGTCGTTCAATGTCGTCGGCGGCACGGCTGCCGTGAGCTATTCGGGCACGGTCAACAATTCGGGCGCATTCAGTCCGGCGCTGAATGTCCAGAGCCGGCTTGCCGGCGCCGGCCTCGTCGCCCTGAGTGGTAATCTGACGGCCAGCGGGCTGGGCGTATCGCTGAACAACAATGCAGGCGGTACGGTGACGGTGTCCGGCGCCTCGAACAGCTTTACCGGTGGGGGCACCGGCATATCGATCACCGCCAACACCGGCGGCACCTACAACATCAGCGGCGCCAGCTACGCCATCGGCATGAGCAGCGGCGGGCTTGGCGTCGATATTGCCGGC
>NZ_RZTT01000633.1 GCF_003996995.1 Mesorhizobium sp. M7A.T.Ca.US.000.02.2.1
GGCCAGGCGCGCTCGATTCTCGAGGCGCTGCCGACAACGACCGGGACGCTGCTGCTCGCCATCATTGCCGCCGCGGCACTCATTGCGCTGTTCAAGACACCACTTGTGCTGCGCCTTGCCGCCAGCGTGATGGCGCTTGCCGCGCTTGCGCTGCTGATCGGTGTCGCCGGAACATTTCTCACACCGGCGGGCAACACCTTCGCCAGAGTTTCGCCAGCCTCCGGTTTCTGGATTCTGATCTTTGCCTTCACGCTTTTGCTCGCCGACGTGCTGACAAGGCTGAACCTGTCGCCATTGGCGCGGGTTGGCGTGCTTGTGGTCGCGGCTTTGGCGATCGGGCTGCTGTTGATTTCGGGAAGCTGGGACAATCTGTCGATCCTGAAGGAATATTTCAACCGCGCCGACAGTTTCTGGGCAGAGGGCTCCAAGCATGTAACGCTGGCGCTAGGATCGCTGCTTGCGGCGGTGGTCGTCGGCCTGCCACTCGGCATTCTCTGCCATCGCGTCGAAAGTCTGCGCGCCGGCGTTCTCAACGTGCTCAACATCATCCAGACCATTCCCTCGATCGCGCTGTTCGGCCTTTTGATCGCGCCGCTCGGCTGGGTTGCCACGCATGTGCCGGGAGCTACCGCGCTCGGCATTCGCGGCATCGGCACCGCACCGGCTTTTGTGGCGCTGTTCCTCTACTCGCTGCTGCCGGTAGTGGCCAACACCGTGGTCGGCCTGGCCGGCGTGCCGCGCGCGGCCAACGACGCGGCGCGCGGCATGGGCATGACCGACAGGCAGCGCCTGTTCGGCGTCGAGTTTCCGCTGGCTTTTCCTGTCATCCTCACCGGCATCCGCATCGTCTTGGTGCAGAACATCGGCCTCGCCACCATTGCCGCGCTGATCGGCGGCGGCGGTTTCGGCGTGTTCGTCTTCCAGGGTGTGGGCCAGACGGCGATGGACCTTGTGCTGCTCGGCGCGGTGCCAACGGTCGCGCTCGCCTTTGCCGCCGCCATCATCCTCGATGCGGTGATCGAAATGACCGCCACCAGGCGCAGGGTTGAAACGGCATGATCGAGATCGAAGGCATCACCAAGCGCTATGACGCGACGACCGTGGTCGATGACGTGTCGATGGTCATCGAGCCGCGCACCATCGCCGTCATTGTCGGCACGTCCGGTTCCGGCAAGACGACGCTGCTGCGCATGATCAACCGGCTGGTCGAGCCGACTTCGGGCATCATCAAGCTCGACGGCGCCGACAATCGTTCGCTGCCCGGCTACGAACTGCGCCGCAGCATCGGCTACGCCATCCAGGGGCACGGCCTGTTTCCGCATCGCACGGTGGCACAGAACATTGCCACCGTGCCGGTGCTGCTTGGCTGGGACGAGGACCGTATCAAGGCCCGGGTCGACGAGCTGATGACGCTCTATCAGCTCGATCCCGAAGCCTTCGGGCCTCGCTATCCGCACGAACTGTCCGGCGGCCAGCAGCAGCGCGTCGGTGTTGCCCGCGCACTCGCCGCCGAACCCAACGTGCTGTTGATGGACGAACCGTTCGGCGCCCTCGACCCGATCATCCGCACCAAGGCGCAGGAAGATCTGCTGGCGATCCAGAAGCGCTTCGGCACCACCATCATCCTCGTCACCCACGACATGGAAGAGGCCGTGCATATGGGCGACAAGATCGCGGTCATGGATGCCGGCAAGCTGGTGCAATACGCCAAGCCGGCCGAGATCCTGGCAAAGCCGGCAAGCGCCTTCGTCGAGACCCTGGTTGGCGCCAGCGAAAGGCCGTTCCGGTTGCTGTCGCTCGGCCGGGTCCGCGATGCCGTGGAGAAGGGCTCCGCCGAAGGTGAGGCGATCCCCGGCGATGCGAGCCAGCGCGACGCGCTGGCCGAATTGTTGTGGTCGGGCCGGCCGGCGCTGCCGGTCAAAGGCGCCGACGGCAAGCCGCTTGGCCGCGTGACCGTCGAAGGGCTGGTGAAGCGCGCGGCGAGGCCGGCATGAAGGCCTGGCTTCCATCGCTGCTCAGGCTAGCATTGGTGGTGCTGCTCGTTGCCTTCGTCACCAATCCCTCATGGTTCGTGCCGCTGCTGAAGCCGCTGACCGAGAACAATGCGCCGGTGATCTACAACCAGGGCAGCCTGCTGACGCTGACATTGCTGCACTTACGCACGGTTCTGATCGCCACCGTGGCGGCAACCGTCGTTGCGGTGGCGCTTGCCATCCTGGTCACCAGGCCGGCCGGCGCCGAATTCCTGCCGCTATCGCGCAGCCTGGTCAACATCGGTCAGACCTTTCCGCCGGTGGCGGTGCTGGCGCTCGCCGTGCCGGCCGTCGGCTTCGGCGAGAAGCCGACGCTGATCGCCCTGTTTCTCTATGGCCTGCTGCCGATTTTCGAAAATGCGCTGACCGGCCTGACGACGCTGCCGGCCAATGTCGTCG
>NZ_RZTT01000634.1 GCF_003996995.1 Mesorhizobium sp. M7A.T.Ca.US.000.02.2.1
CGCCACGGTGGTCTTGCCGGTGCCGGGCGGCCCCCAGAAGATCATCGAGCCGAGCGAGCCGGAACCGATCAACCGGGTCAGCGCGCCGTCAGGGCCGGTCAGATGCTCCTGGCCGACGACCTCGCCAAGGTTTCTCGGCCGCAGCCTGTCGGCCAGCGGCCGCCCAGGCGGGGTCTTTTCCGGTTCATCGACGCTGAACAGATCGGCCATGCACTTCTTTTTCGTTGGAGCATGAGCCCGAATGCACGGAACCCAGCCCTAATAACGCAACACCTGACGCATTATCTGCCCGCCACGCTCGACGGTAAAGCGCCACCAGCGCGTATCCGTCCTGGCCGCCAGCTCCAGGGTCGCCGCGGTATCGATGGTGGTGCCGTTCACCTCGCGCACGATGTCGCCCGGCTGGAAGCCGAAATCGGCGGCCGGAGAATCACGGTTGATGTCGACCACGGTGACGCCCTTGATGTCCGTGCGCAGGCCAAGCCGCTGCGCGAGCCGGGGCGACAGCTCCGCGACCTTGGCGCCCGAAAACGGGCTGCGGCCATGCAGCGTCACCTCGGCAGCTTTCATGCCTTCCGGAGCACGCTCCAGCGCAATATCCATCGCCGCCTGCTGGCCCTTGGTCAAAACCGCGAAATTGGCGGTGGTGCCGATCGACAGCGTCGCCATCCGGTAGTCCAGCGCTTCGATGCTCTCGACCGGCTTGCCGTTGAGTTGCAGCACCACGTCGCCGGGCTTGAGTCCTGCCTTGCCGGCCGGACCGCTCGCTTCGACCGACGAGACCAGCGCACCGGTCGGCTTCTCCATGCCGAGCGATTCGGCGATCTGCGGCGTCACCGCTTCGAACTCGGCGCCGATATAGGGCCGCTCGAAGAAGTCGAGCCCGGCCTTGGCCGCGTCGGCAAAAGCGCGGACCATATTCGAGGGAATGGCGAAGCCGATGCCGATCGAACCGCCGCTGCGGCTATAGATGGCGGTGTTGATGCCGACCAGCTGGCCGCCCATGTTGATCAGCGCGCCGCCGGAATTGCCAGGATTGATGGCGGCGTCGGTCTGGATGAAGAAGCTGGAATCGGAGACGCCGATATGGCTGCGGGCCAGTGCCGAGACGATGCCGCTGGTGGTGGTCTGGCCGACGCCGAAGGGGTTGCCGATGGCCAGCAACAGGTCGCCGACCTCAAGCGCGTCGGAATCGCCGATGGCGATAACCGGAAACGGCTTGTCCGAGGTGATCTTGAGCACGGCAAGGTCGAGTGTCTCGTCCTTGAGCAGCACCTTACTGTCGAACTCGCGTCCGTCCGCCGTCGCCACCTTGACCCGGTCGGCATCCTTGATGACGTGGTAATTGGTGACCACGACGCCGGTCGGATCGACCAGCACGCCGGAGCCGAGCGAAGACTGCGCACGCGGCTGCGAGCGGCCGAAGAATTCCTCGAAGAACGGATCGCCGTCGAAAGGCGACGTGACCTTGGCCGTCTGCGAGGCATAGACGTTGACCACGGCCGGGGCTGTCTGCTTGACCAGCGGCGCAAACGACAATTGCACCTCCTCGCGGCCGAAGGGTACGCGCTTGTCGGGACCAGCCGTGGCGTTTTCGCCTTCCACGCCATGCAGCAGGTCGGTCAGCACATCGGACAGGCCGGGATCGGTCTTCGTCTCCTCGGCCAATGCCTGCCTGACCACCGGTGCGGCCGCAAACGCCATGATGGCGAAAAGCAGAACAAAGGGCAGTCTTCTGGCGCGCATTCGCGAATCCTCCAAGGCAAGTTCGGGGGCATTGTCCCGACGATTGTGCAAAATGAAAGGCTAAGCCGCTGAAATCCGACTATTTTGGGCAGCAAAACAGCTACAGCTGACCTTGAAACCGAAAACCTCGTGGCCCTGATGAAAAAACAACTCCTGTCTTTCCGTGACTTTTTGAAGACCGGCAGCTTGGGGCCGATCTCCCCCGACATGACAATGGCCGAGATTGTCGAAGTGCTCGGCATGCCTGAGCATGTCGATCCAGATTACTGGACGTTCGGAAAGCTCGAAATTTCCTTTGATATCACGCCGCCTCGCCAGATGAACTGGTTTCAAATTGAGCAGGCCAGTTACCTCAAAGGCGATTTGGAGGCTCTCACCACTCGCTTTGCACTCTCCCTGGACGGGTTCAGCGGAAAGACAAAGCCATCAGAGTTCCTGGGTGCCGGCCTTTGGACTCCAGATCAGGCCAAGGTTTTCTACGCGGCATCCGGCCATGACATCGGGATGAACATCTGCGCCGGACCGATTCAGATACATTTTCATGTGGCTGCCGACTTCATCGGCAACCAAGATGCCGAAACCTATTTGAAGGCCTCCTCCCCGTCGCAAGCGATGGCGAAAATCGATTCTCGAGCCGTCCTCGACAGTATCTATTCATATCCTTACCCGAAGACTGAAGAGGTAC
>NZ_RZTT01000635.1 GCF_003996995.1 Mesorhizobium sp. M7A.T.Ca.US.000.02.2.1
ACCCATGTGAAGACCATCGACGGCAGGCTGGCAAAGCGCCGGCTCGACCACTGCTTCGTCGGCGGCATGTTCGCCGGGCGGGTGCGTTCGATCAGTGCCGACATCGGCGAGGTTGCATCGGATCATTTTCCGCTGCGGGTCGACATAGACCTGGAAACGCCGGGCATCGCCACATGAGCCGCGCATGACGCTTTTCGTCTTCTTTGCAGTGCTCGCCGCCGCTGCCATGCACGCGATCTGGAATGCGCTGGTCAAGGTTCATCTCGACCGCTTCCTGTCGATCACGCTGATGACATTAGGCATGGGCGCGGCGGCACTCGTGGTGCTGCCCTTCGTCGAAGTGCCGAAGGCGGAGGTGTGGCCCTACATCATCGCCTCGGTCATTTTCCACATGGGCTACCGGACCTTCCTGATCGGCGCCTACAAGGCCGGCGATTTCGCACAGACCTATCCGCTGGCGCGGGGCACAGCACCTCTGCTCTCGGCCTTTGGAGGCATGTTCGTCGTTGCCGAGATTCCCGGCCCGTTCGCCATGCTCGGTATCTTCCTGTTGTCGGCCGGCACGCTGGTGATGTCGTTTCGTGGCGGCGCGCATCTGGAAAAGCTTAACCTGCGCGCGGTCGGTTTTGCGCTCGGCACTTCCATCTTCATTGCCAGCTATACGCTGTCGGACGGCAGTGGCGCGCGGCTGGCGGCAACCGCGCAGAGCTATGCCGCCTGGCTGTTCATCTGCGATGCTTTTGGCGCGTTGGTGCTGTGCCTCATCTTCCGCGGGCCGAAGGCGCTGCCGGTGTTGGCGCGCGACTGGAAGGCAGGGCTGTTCACCGGCGTACTCAGCGGCGCCGCCTATTGGATCGTCATGTGGGCGATGACCAAAGCACCGATCGCTTCGGTGGCCTCGCTGCGCGAAACCTCGATCCTGTTTGCCATGATGATCTCGGTCTTCGCTCTCGGCGAAAAAATGACCGGCTGGCGCGGTGCCGCTGCGCTCAGCATCGTGGCCGGCGTCGTCGCGCTGAGGCTTGGTTAGGCGCCGCTCAGGTCAGGACGGTCATCACCTGGCCACGTCGTTCCGGACTGAAGCGGATGACGACGATGATGCAGACGGCGACCACGCCTGCGAACAGCGCCAGGGCATAGCCATAGCTGCCTCCGGCGCTTTCAGCGATTCCTGCTTGATAGGGGCCGCCATAGGACGCGGCGAGATTGCCCGCCTGATAAATAAAGCCGGGCAAGGTCGCCCGCACCGCTCCGGGCGAAAGCTCGTTGAGGTGCACGGGGATGACGCCCCAGGCACCCTGGACCGCGACCTGCATGACGAAGGCGCCGATGGCAAGCATGAACGGCGTGGTCGAGTAGGCCCATAGCGGGATGGACGGCAAGGCGATCAGGCATGCCAGCGTGATGGCGTTGACGCGGCCGATCTTCTCCGACAGCGCGCCGAAGGCCAGGCCGCCGACGATGGCGCCGATATTGGCGACGATGGTGATCCAGCTCACCGTATGCGGATCAAAGCCGTGCTGCTTCTTCAGGAAGGTAGGGTAGAGGTCCTGCGTGCCATGACTGAAGAAATTGAAGAACATCATCAGGACGACGGCATAGAGCGCGACGCCCCAGTGCTTCTGCAGCGTTTCCCACATGCCCGGTCTCGCGGTCTTCTGCGCTTCGACGAAGGCCGGCGATTCCGGCACATGCGAGCGGATGAAGAGCACGATCAGCGCCGGCACGAAGCTGAGCAGGAACATGGCGCGCCAGCCGATCGTGTAGCCGCCGATCGTCTGCTGATAGAGCAGGCCATAGACCACCGCCGCCAGCAGATAGCCGGCCGGATAGCCGCATTGCAGGATGCCGGAGACCATGCCGCGTGCGCTCGGCGGAATGGATTCCATGGCCAGCGAACTGCCCAGCCCCCATTCGCCGCCCATGGCGATACCGAACAGCGCGCGCAGCGCCAGGAAAATGCCAAGATTGGGCGAGAAGGCCGCCAGCGCGCCGATCACCGAATAGCTGACGATGTTGAGCATGAGGATCGGCTTGCGCCCGTATTTGTCGGCAAGCATGCCGAAGAAGAACGCGCCGATGAAGCGTGTGGCCAAGGTCAGGAACAGCGCCTTGGAGACCGCGGGCACGTCGGCGTGGAATTCGGTCGCGATATCGGTGAGCAGGAATGTCAGAAGGAAGAAATCGAAAGCATCGAGCGTCCAGCCCAGGAATGAGGCGAGGACGGTCTTCTTCTGCTGCGAATTAAGGGGCAAATCTTCCTCCATCATCATCGATGGGGGAATTATCGGCCAGTTCAGGGAAGACCGGTGGTCACGTTTTCGCGTGGCTCATTTGATCGAACGCCCGCTGGAATGGCGGAAGGTGCGATGAGGAGCGACCGGTGCCATCTGTCGATGAACTCGATCGTGGCTTGAG
>NZ_RZTT01000636.1 GCF_003996995.1 Mesorhizobium sp. M7A.T.Ca.US.000.02.2.1
GCCATCATCCGCTCGGAACGGCGCCATTACCCAGAAACCACCGCCGCGATCGGTGACCGCCTGGACCAGGGTCTCGCGATCACCGAGAAACCGGCCCGTGACGGCAAGCTGGCGATACTCGTCATCCCTGGCGTTGATCTCTGGCCAGGCCGAAGGCGCCGGGGCGGCCACAGGTACCGCCTTGAGACGCTGGTCGACACGCTCGATCAGGTCGAGCTTCCAGACGCGGCGCTCCAGCTGCCAGATACCGAGCGCCGAGAACCCTGCGACGCCGATGGCACCGTAAAGGCAAAGCACCAACAGCGTCCATGGTGAACGCGTAACCCTTTGGCCGTCGCCTGTATTCGAATGCGGTGTCGTCCGCGCCTGTTCATCCAAAGCCAGGTCCCTCTCTCAGGGTATCTGACTCATGTCATGGCCGGGCATCATGTTGGCGTTCAGATGGTACATGACCCAGAGCGAGCCCGTCAGCGCGATCACCACCAGGATGAGGGTGAAGATCAGGGCCATCATGGTCCAGCCGCTCTCCGACCTGGTGTTCATATGCAGAAAGAACACCATGTGGACGATGATTTGCACGACGGCGAAGGCCATGATGGCAATCGCCGAAGCCATCTGATTGCCGAGTGCGTTGGTCATGACCAGCCAGAAGGGAATGGCGGTCAGCACGACGGACAGGCCGAAGCCTGTCAGATAGCCGCGCAGCGAGCCGTGATCGACGCCGTGACGCGCGTGGCTCTGGTCGCTGGTGTCTGTGTGGTGGCCGGCGCTCATCGCAACATTCCCATCAGATAAACGAAGGTAAAGACGCCGATCCAGATGACGTCAAGGAAGTGCCAGAACATGCTCAGGCACATCAGGCGCCGCTGGTTCGCGGCGATCAGCCCGTGCCTGGAGACCTGCACCATCAGCACCACCAGCCAGACCAGGCCGAAGGTGACGTGCAGGCCGTGCGTTCCGACCAGCGTGAAGAACGATGACAGGAAGCCGCTGCGCTGCGGCGTCGCCCCCTCGTGGATGAAATGGGCGAATTCGTAGAGTTCGATGCTGAGAAAGGCGAGGCCGAACAGGCCAGTGATCACCAGCCACACCTGCATGGGTTTCACCCGTCCCTTCGCCATCTCCAGCATCGCGAAGCCGTAAGTGATGGAGGACAGGAGCAGCATGGTGGTGTTCAGCGCGACCAGCGGAAGATCGAACAGGTCCTTCGGCGCGGGTCCGGCCGCGTAATTGCCACCGAGCACGCCGTAGACCGCGAACAGCATCGCGAAGATGAGGCAGTCGCTCATCAGGTAGATCCAGAAGCCGAGCATGGTGCTGCTGCCGCTCTCGGCATGGCCGTGGTCGTCTTCCAGGTGGAAGACCGTGTCGTCGATCACCGTGTCGGCGTGTGCCATGGTGCTTATCCCGCCTGGCTGGTGGCTGCGAGCAGGCGTGTCCGCTCGTCCTCGACGCGGGTGACGTCACTGGACGGAATGTGGAAGTCCCGGTCGTAGTTGAAGGTATGCGCGATGGCGTAGCCGATCAGTGCGACGAAGCTGACGATCGCCAGCCACCAGATGTACCAGATGAGCGCCATGGCAAGCACCACGCTCAACCCGGCCAGGACGACGCCGGCTCCGGTGTTGCGCGGCATGTGGATGTCGCGGAAGCCCGTCAACGGACGCTGGTAGCCGCGATTCTTCATGTCCGCCCAGGCGTCGAGATCGTGGACGACGGGCGTGAAGGCGAAATTGTAGGCCGGGGGCGGCGACGAGGTTGCCCATTCGAGGGTGCGCCCGTCCCACGGATCGCCGGTATCGTCGCGAAGCTGCTCGCGCCGGCGCACGCTGACGAAGATCTGGATGAGGAAGGATAGGATCCCAAGCAGGATCAGGAAGGCGCCGAAGGCGGCGACAATGAACCAGATCTGCAGCGAGGGATCCTCAAAGGTGCGCAGCCGGCGCGTTACGCCCATCAAGCCGAGGATGTAGAGCGGCATGAAGGCGAACCAGAAGCCGACCACCCAGAACCAGAACGACATCTTTCCCCAGAACGGATCGAGCCGGAAGCCGAATGCCTTGGGGAACCAGTAGCTGATGCCGGCAAACAGGCCGAACAGCACGCCGCCGATGATGACGTTGTGGAAATGCGCGACCAGGAACAGGCTGTTGTGGAGCACGAAGTCGGCCGGCGGAACCGCGAGCAGCACGCCGGTCATGCCGCCGACGACGAAGGTCAGCATGAAGGCGACCGTCCACATCATCGGCAGTTCGAAGCGGATGCGGCCGCGGTACATGGTGAACAGCCAGTTGAATATCTTGGCGCCTGTCGGGATCGAAATGATCATCGTTGTGATGCCGAAGAACGAGTTGACGCTCGCTCCCGATCCCATGGTGAAAAAGTGATGCAGCCAGACCAGATAGGACAGGAT
>NZ_RZTT01000637.1 GCF_003996995.1 Mesorhizobium sp. M7A.T.Ca.US.000.02.2.1
GGCCATATCAGCTCAAATCGGTTTTGGAGGCGGCGTCGCCGACGAACAGGCGGCGGCCGCGCGGGTTGCGCCTGGTCGCGCCGCTGGTAGCGTCGTCGTTGCGCAGCTCGGCCAGCTGGCGATCATTCGCCACCGCCTGCTGCGCCTTCTGCTTTTCGGCCGCTTCCTGCGCCGCCTTGCCGGGATTTAGGATCGAGGTCATGCCTGCCCTTCCTCAAGATCCACACGCCAAGCCCGAGATTGCGGTGCGCATGGAAGCCAACGAGCATCGCCATGCGCTGGCCCGCGTGATTGCTGGACCGGATGCGGGCGACGATGAGGTGAGTTTCGGCCATGGCAAAAAGCGTCAATTGCGCCATGCGGACCAACCGGCCCATGTGCCCGGCCGCCGCCGGCGAAACCGCAAGCGCCATTTCGAGCCGGCGCCAGCCGTGCCGCCCGAAGCACACCAGCGCCAGGCACTCGTCGCCGCGATAGATCGCCACCGACTGCACCACGTCGACGGCGCGAACCTGCGCGAGCACCAGCCGCCTCACACGTGCATGTGCGCCCGCGAGGTCGAGCGCCGCCGTGCGCGGCGCCGGCGAGACCAGCCGCCATTCAGGTGCGGTAGACATCGAAGTCGGAACGGGCCGTGATGGATTTGATCGGCACCACGTTGTTCGGCCGCCCGAGCTGGGCGGCGTCGCTGATGACCTTGGCGCGGCCGCGCCGGCCGTAGCAGAGATATTCCCAGGCATTGATCGAGTGGGAGTACTCGTTCTTGTCGATTTCCAGCAGGTTCGTCTTGCCCTCGCTGGCCTGCTTGGTCAGGTGATACTGCGACACGAACCCCCGGATCGAGGTCTTGCAGCGCGGATCCCAGATCGACCGCGGCGTGTTGGCGTCGGCCATGCCGAAGTACCAGCGCAGGGCCTCCGTGCGGGAATGGATATCGTTGGTTTCGGTCGGCATGATCATGACGCCGATCGCCTGGCTGACCGTCATCATGAACGACAGCTCGCCCTGTATGCGGTCATGGCCTTCGAAGTCGGACGGGTCGCCCCAGGCACCGCCGATGCGATAGCCGGGGAAATCGCTCAACAGCAGCTCGACGCAATAGGTGGCGAAGCGCTGGGCGCCGGTCACCACGTCCGGCTGCGAGACGATTTCCCGCAGCGCCCGCAACCGCCCGTCATCGTGGAACTGCCCCACCGCCAGCGCCGGCCGGCCGCCGCCGTCGAAGCCGAGAAAGATTGGCCGGCCGGGAATGGGATCGAGCAGTTCCGGCGAGCGATGCACGGCAAGGTCGAATGTATCGTAGATGATCGTGCCGGTTTTCTTCGGCGCATACTTGCCGTGCACGTTGCGGATACTATCGGCCGCCTTGGGGCCGCCGAAGCCGCGTTCCTCGGCCTCGTAATCCGCCCTGGTCTTGCGCTTGCGGTTCTCGGCATTGGCCGACAGGCCGGACGGCTGGGCAAAAAAGTTGTAGCCCGGCCACTTTTCCGGTTCCTCGATCTCGCGCTTGTAGGTCCAGTTTACTTCGTCGGGCGGGTTGAAGTCGCCGAACACCATGCGCGGGATCTTGATGACCTTCTGGCCGGTGTCGGGATCTTCCTCATAGCCGAGCCGTTCGCCCTCCCAGTCCATGATGGTGTCGCGCGGCGGGTAGCGCCCGGTTCGCCCAAACAGCAGGCCCGGCACGTCCTCGTGCATCGTGTCGCACTCGTTGAGCCAGCCATAGGAGATTTCATAGCCCTTGAAGAAGCTTTCGAGGTTTTCCGAGCCGATCGCGCCGAACTGCATTTCCAGCCGCACGGTCGTTTCTTTCCAGCCCTGCGGCCATTGCCTAAGCACGTTCCATTCGAGGATGTGATTGACCGGCCGATCCTGACCGCCGGAGTAGGCATCCTTTTCCTTGGCCGTGAACGGGCCGTATTTGGGGAAGAAGCGCAGCCAGGTCGGCAGCGCGGTCTTGGCCAGCTCGCGGTAGGTTTCGCGCACGGCGGCACAGCGAACGTTGATCTTGCCATCCTTACAGACCGGGAACAGCGTGCCCGCCTTTTGCGCGATCTTGAACACGGCGCTAACGGTTTTGCCGCTGCCCCATGGCCCTCGAATGAAGTCGAAGGGACCATTGCTTTCGATGAATGCCTTGCAGACTGGCCCGGCCGGCTCAAAGCGCGTGATGTCGAAATCGGCTTCAAAATCTGGCCCTGTACCCATCGCCCGCAACCCTCGTTTTGCGCCCGGCCCGCGTGCCCGCGTCCCGATTCACCGCAGCAAATTTATTCCGCCGCCCAGCGAGTCCACTGCAAGCCACCCGAACAGGTCGCGTGTGTGCGACCGAAGGGCCGTGGGCGGTGGGGGGCCGGGGTCGTTTTTGAAATTCGCGCGCGCCCGCTCGGGCTGGGCAAGGCATGGGGG
>NZ_RZTT01000638.1 GCF_003996995.1 Mesorhizobium sp. M7A.T.Ca.US.000.02.2.1
TCTTGGCGCTGGCCATCAGCTCGACCGCCGCCTTGACCTTTTCCAGGTCGCCCTGGACCTTGGGCTGGTAGCTGGTGCGCGGCGCGATCTGCGGCGGGACGTAGAATCCCCTGGCGAACTGCACGTCCTTCGGAATATCGACGACGACCGGACCGGGGCGGCCGGTGGTCGCGACATGGAAAGCCTCGTGGATGGTGGCGGCGAGCTCGTTGACGTCCTTCACCAGCCAATTGTGCTTGGTGCATGGGCGCGTGATGCCGACCGTATCGCATTCCTGAAAAGCGTCGGAGCCGATCAGCGAGGTCGGCACCTGCCCCGTCAGGCAGACCAGCGGGATCGAATCCATCAGCGCGTCCTGCAGCGGCGTCACCGCATTGGTGGCGCCGGGGCCGGAGGTCACCAGCATGACGCCGGCCTTGCCGGTCGAACGCGCATAGCCTTCGGCCGCATGGCCGGCGCCCTGCTCGTGGCGCACCAGTATGTGCTCGACATCGTCCTGCTGGAAGATCTCGTCATAGATCGGAAGGACAGCGCCGCCGGGATAGCCGAAGACATGCTTGACGCCATTGTCCTTCAGCGCCTGCACCACCATTTCGGCACCTGTCATCTCGCGCCGCTCGTTCTGTCCGTTGCTCATCGGTCTGTCCCGTACTGTCGCCATTTGGCGTTTGCTGGTCGTTTAGTCGTGTTTCAGGCAATAAAAAAGGCCCCCGAGGGAGCCTGTGTCTTGCGCATGGGAGGGTTTTCGCCCGGCGGTTACACCGCCTTGCCCACGCGCTTTCCTACGAGAATGAGTGCCGTTTTCATGGTGGCGGACACTAAGGGCGGGAAAGGCGGCCTGTCAACGGGAAAAATCGCGCCGGCGCGCGCAGCGTGCCGACGCGACTGCGGTGTCAGCCCGGCGCCTTGCAGCGGGAAACGCGCGGATCGCATTTGGACGCCTTCCTGGCCTGCATCTTTGCTGGCGGATGGTGGGGTGCCACCCTTGCCGGGGCATGGTGCTGGGGCATGCGCATTGCCAGCGCTTGCTGATGCGGCTTTTGTTGCTCGGCTCCGCGTGCAAGACGCTGCCCCGAAACCGGCTTGGGCGAAACCGGCTTGCGCGAAACCGATTTGGGCGAACCCCGGTTGAGCGACGATTTGACAACGATGCGTCCGTCGCCCGCGGTCCTGTCGGCATGCAGCTTGAGCGCATCGGCCTTCGCGCCGTTGCCGGCGGCCATCCGCTTGCTCACCGGCTTCACGACCACCGGATTGCTGGCAGTCACCGCGCCGGGGGAATTGGCCTTGTTGCCGGTCGCAGTCTTGGGACCCGCCACGATTTGCCCGTTCCCCTTTGTATTGCCGGCAAGCCTCTTGATCTCGGCGCCCCTGGAAACATCGAGCCGTGCACTGGCAAACACGCCTTTGCGAGGCGGAACCAGTTTTGCCGCCTTGATCGATTCGATGACGGGCTTCGGGAGTTGCTGCAGCCGGGGTCCGGCATTGATTGCAACGACCTGATTGCCAAGCCGCACGCGCGGTGCATTGTTGACCACGACCGTCTGGTTGATGATCGTCGTGTTGCGCACGATGACGACGTTCTCCTGCACCGGCCGCACCACCCTGACCATATCGACCGCGCCGATCGCCGCCACTGGCACGAAACACCACCAGGCGTCGTCGAAGGCGACACCGACGTCGGGCGGCGCTGGAGCCCAGCCGACATCATTGCCGCCCTGACGCCACACCACCCAGGCTGGCGCCCATTGATCGCCGGCGATCCACACCCAGCCGAAATCGGGATCGTAGGCCCAGCGGCCATAGTGATAGACGACATCGCCGAATGGCTCAGTGGACTGCCAGTACCAGCCATCGTCGGTCCAGACCCACCTGCCTTCGGTGTAGGGCCGCCATTCGGTACGGACCGAGGGAACCCAGACATCGCCGAAGCGGCTGGAGGTTCGCCATCCGCCATAGTTCGAAAGCCTTTCGCGGACGGTGACGGCAATTTCCGCCGCATGCGCCTGCGTTCCGGGCAGCACCAGCGGGCCGGTCAGGGTCGCGCTCAAGGCCATGACCGCGGCCATTGCTGCTGCGCGTCCACGCCGGCCGAGGGAGCGACATGAAGACGCTTGGATAAAAGGTGTGATGATCATAACGGGCTCCAGAGTTCCGCATCCAGAAAATCCCGGGAACCGCGCTGTTGCCCGCCACCGCTTCCCGGATTCTCACCGATCGGTTGTCATCGGCCCCGGTGACCGCATTGCGGCATTTGACCATCAATTCTGCGCGACCGGCGCGGCATTCACAAATGGAACGTTCGTTTCCGGCGCCGGAGCGATTCCGAAACCGCCTGGCGATCTCATTTCTAGGATAGACCATTGAAATCGCTGGAAACTATGGTGGGGCGTGACGAGGGC
>NZ_RZTT01000639.1 GCF_003996995.1 Mesorhizobium sp. M7A.T.Ca.US.000.02.2.1
ATTTCCATGTTCGGAGATATCGAACGTGCCGTCTGCAACGACTTTCGCTGACCGTTGGATGTTGCCGAGCCCCGCAAGCGAGAGATAGGCATCCTGAGCAATATTCGTCTCGCCGGTGTAGGTGTTGACATTCGTCATCCGGACCACCGTCTTTGTATCAAGCGTCAGCGATCCGGAGCCGGAGACGACACCCGCTATGCCGAACCCGCCCTCATTCCCCATGCTCGTCGTGATCCTGCTCAGACCGGTCCCTTCGGGTGCGGATGAATCGGTAGAGAAGTTGCTGGCAGTGACGAAATGTGACGTATAAGCGGTATACTTCTTCTCCAGATCGAAAATGACCGATCTGTTTTTGAAGAAGTCAAGACCGGCAACAAAACTGGTCTGGTCATTGGGTTGTTCCGTCGTGCCGCTGGTGTAGGTGAAGTCGATATTGTCCAGCCTTACCGGATCGCCATCCGTTCCTGCGATTGTAACGCTCGGGATGTTGCCCGATGCGCTTACGATCTCGCGTTGCTCATTTCTCCGAACATTTTTAAGTTTGACGCCCGCATCCTGAAATTGCTTCAGCATCGCATCACTGATCTCCAGACTGCCACCGCCCGGTGTGCCGGTGTCGAGCAATACCGCGGTCTTGTTGGGGTCGGTGATTGGTGGGGCTCCATCCTTAACCGTGTACTGCAGATTGTAGCTGCCTTCGTATTCGGTCGAGGCATTGGCGCCAGAGCCAGGAAAATTCTGATAAGAATCCTGATCTTTTTCCTCGGGTTCTCCCCATGGCATGGCATTAGTATATTGGGCCCGGAGGCTTGGATTGAGGTTGACAATCGTGCAGGGGGAACAGCCAGGCGTTTGGTCGCTCTCGGAATCCGGATTCACATTGGCGGAGACCACGTAGCCAGACCTGGTGACACTGCCCATCATGCCCCAGACACTTGTCTTGCCAAGAAAATCGCCGGCCCCGAATGTACCTGCGAAATCGCCGCCTTCGTCTGCCATCTTGCCAGCGGTCATTTTCGCCCGCTGCTCCTTATCGGCGTGATAAGGTTCTTGGAGATCCTGACCATACATATCTTTAAGTCCATCCGTCACGGATCCCGGCGTGCACTTAAGATTGTTGTCCTTGCAATACGCATGGGTATAGACAAAATCGAGAATGCGAGCAGCCCGGTATTTCTTATCGCTTACAGACGGCCCGTCGATTGTTATCTTTTGATCTGGATCGACATATGTAAATTTATCAATTTCCACGTTCTGAAGCTTATTACCATACGTTCCGTCCCCGTACGTATATACGTAAGGCGTGTCGGCAATCGGGCGGACCCCGGTCACCTCTGACCCGATCTGCGTGTTGAGCTGGTCCGAGCCCGTGTCGAATACGTATCGCTGCGCGTTGCCATTGTTGATCTTGGCCCAGATGCCCAGGCGGTCATGGCCTTCCCCGACATACTCCAGCGGGATCGAAATCGGGTCGTCGGCCAACGCTTCTCCAGTTGGAAATGCTACCAGACCCACCCCGAGAGACACAGCCGGCAGGAATACCGTCGTCATCGCGGTGGTTGCCGCCAGAAAGTTCTTTGTCCTGAAACAAGCCTGCATACCTGGTCCTCGAAAAAGTCTCGCAAACTGATTGATCATTGGAACGGCCTCCTGAATTGTTTAACGAGACCCTTTATGGCGGCCCTGGCTGACAACAGCCTGAAAGCTGCAAGCGGCCTGCGAGAATGGGGCGATCCTGAATGACGACAGATGCTGTCAACAATGGATGAGTGCTCGGCCTGAAAGCTGAGCACGCGTTATGCTCAGGCTGCTGACAAGGCCAAAGCAGCGTAAGTGCGGAGTGAAATCCAAGGTCCACATGGGTCGTCGCTCTTCCCGTGCGCCTGGGAAGGCGCCGGCCCGGCCAAGCTTTCCCAGATCGTCCGGATGGCGCACAAGATACCGGTTCAGGTCGATCGAGATGGAGGCCGAGGCGTATGCCAAGGCGGTCGACTGCCTGACGAAAGATCAGAATGCGTCGCTGGCGCTCTACGATTTCCGCCGGCAGCGAGCTCAGTCTCCTGCCGGGCATCCGTGTTTACTGGCGACGAGACACAAGATGTGCCCAAATTGCCACCAGACCGTCACCTGCGATGAGTTTCGGCAACTGATTTTGTCCTTTCAATCATCGCCACTTCCTGGCCGCGGCCAACATGGGCCACTCGAAGGCAGCAGACTGGCGGCTATATGGACGGGCTGTGAGCCCGAACCGGAGACATTGGCGAAATTTACGATCTCTATAGCAACGTCAAGGAGAAGCGCGAGGTGTTGCAGATGTGGTCAAATCACATCGAATGGCTGATCAAGCAGGCTGCGGATGACGCTCTGGCGGCGTAGCTGCTGGCATGGGCGGAAGATGC
>NZ_RZTT01000063.1 GCF_003996995.1 Mesorhizobium sp. M7A.T.Ca.US.000.02.2.1
GTGCTCCCGGTGCCCCGTGGCCCGGATGCGCCAAGCTTAACGAACCTGACAACCGAACAAACGATGGCACCAAGAACATCATGCCGGATAATGGCTTCATCGAGAGCTTCAACGGCCGACTGCGCGACGAGCTGTTGAACGAGAGCCTGTTCTTCGGCCTTGACCACGCCCGCAGTGCCATTGCCGAATGGAGGCAGGACTTCAACACCGCGAGGCCGCATTCCTCGCTCGGCTACCAGACCCCGGTGGCCTTCGCCGGAACCCTAGCCGCAACCGGCTCCCACGCTGCGCTCAATGAAGGCTTCGCGTCTCCGCCGGTTGCTCAAACCGCGCGATACGGCGTAACAGAAACGGTCGAGGCTCTAATCGTCACGATGAAAGTTCAGTGGCAGGTCACCTGACCACTTGCCTTGGACCCCGGCAGGCTTCCGCCAGGCGGGGGCGATCTTCGTTACAAGCCGCTCGTTGCGGGCGACCCCGAAGACAGTCGACGCGGTTTTGCTCGCACCAGGCCATCAGCGCCTCGCGGGCAAGCCGGGATCGGCGCAGGATGGCGCGGACCTCGGGGCCACGACTTGCGGATTTGCCTCACGATCCGCGCAACCTCCTCGACGCTCCCTTGCTGGCGTGAATGTTGGAACGCCTGAGCTTTGCCGCCAGCAGATGCCGGCCGCAGAAGACGTAGAGCGGCAGGTGGCACTAGCCCTTGTAGCACGTTCTGGGCTGGGGACGCCGCACCCTTCGGCAGTCCCCCTCGTCTGGTAGCTTTCTGCCGAGATGGTTCTGACCGATATCGCTGGGGACTGGACCGAGTGCGTGCTGGTCGCCAGTTCACGTTGACTCTCTAGTTGGGTTTCAGCCTCGGCCTTGGCTGGACGATCCAACATCTCTCCAATGTGTTTGTGACGATCCTACCATTCTAGGTAGGCGACACTGGTCGAGCTTGCCGTCTATAACTCTACGAAGCCATTTTGATTCCAGTTTCGATGCTATCGCGCCATCATTTGGTCGAGGAAAGACTATGCTTGAAGAGAATACCCCAAACTCCTTACTTGCCTTCGAAACCCTCGAATCGAACGTGCGAGCGTATTCTCGAACGTTTCCTGTTGTGTTCAGGAAAGCTGCGGGAGCCATTCTCGAGGACGAGAATGGCTCAGAGTTTATCGATTTTCTCTCCGGCGCGGGCGTCCTCAACTACGGTCACAATGATTCGGATTTTCTGAATGACGCAAAGAAATACCTGGAGTCAGGCGGAATTATTCATGGGTTAGACATGGCTACTTCTGCAAAAAGAGAGTTTATGGAGTATTTTGACGCCACAATATTACGTCCACGTGACATGACATACAAATTTCAGTTTCCCGGCCCTACCGGGGCCAATGCCGTGGAAGCGGCGTTAAAGCTCGCACGGAAGGCCACGGGTCGGCAAACTGTAATTTCATTCACCAACGGCTTTCATGGAGTGAGCTTGGGCGCGCTTGCGGTAACGGGTAATCGAACCCACCGGGGTGCGGCAGGATTAACGCTAGTCGGTGCAGTGTTCATGCCTTATGACGGCTATTGGGGAGCCGATCAGGACACTTCGGAATATCTGGGCAAGGTGCTTGCTGATGCAAGCAGTGGTGTCGATCTTCCTGCTGCCATCATTCTGGAAACAGTCCAAGGCGAGGGAGGCATAAATCCTGCGAGCAAGATTTGGCTGCAGTCGCTCGAGCTACTTTGCCGAAGGAACGGCGTCCTTCTGATTGTTGATGACATTCAGGCAGGTTGCGGACGAACAGGTAGTTTCTTCAGTTTCGAATTTGCCGATTTATCGCCAGATATAATTGTTTTGTCAAAGTCTCTCAGCGGCTGTGGACTGCCGCTATCCCTTTTGCTGCTCAAACCTGAAATAGACGTTTGGCAGCCCGGCGAACACAATGGAACATTCAGAGGCAACAATCTCGCGCTTGTGACTGGGGCTTCTGCGTTACGAAAATATTGGACGGATGAAAAGCTGTCTCACGGCGTTACGGAAACAGGGCGAATTCTCAACAAGCGCCTTCAGCAGATTGCTCAAAGTAGCGGCGATCCTAGCCTTTCCGTGCGCGGAAGGGGCATGATGCTCGGGATCGATTGCAATACAGGCAAACTGGCCGAGAAAATCGTGCACAGGGCCTTTGAAAGTGGGCTGGTGGTAGAGCGATGCGGCGCGGAGGACCAGGTTGTCAAGCTTCTTCCCCCTTTGACGATCGATGGGGAGACGCTTCAACGCGGTCTCGACATATTGGACAGTTCTGTGCACGCAAGCGTCTAATCAGTCGAGGCTGTATGCATAGACAGTGGGGTGATTTTCTTTTCCGCTGCAGCGGAATCGACGATGGACAGGATCACGCTCCGGGGTCGACCGTCCGCCCCGTTGAGCCCTTCCCAATGTTGTGCCGTGCCGATCAAGCATCTCTGACCTTACAGCTTTGCAGATTGCCGACAACGTGATTGGTGGAACATGAATGCGACGATTCTGAAATTCGGGGGCTCTTCTTTTCTGCATCCCAAGGACTACGGGCGAATTGCTGGGCATCTGGCCGACCGACTGGCGGCTGGCGAACACAAAATCGTTGCCGTGGTCAGCGCGATGTCAGGCACCACTTGCAACTTGAAAGCGGTAATGCTCGACGTCAACAAGCAAGCATCGCCATCAAATCTCGATGGGGCACTTGCGACCGGAGAGATGCTCAGTGCCTCCCTTTTGGAGGCTGCCATCAGCCGGCTGAGTATTCCAGCCATATCTTTGAACGGATATTCCCTTGGAATACGTACGAATTCGGATTTCGGTCGCGCGTCTATCAAAAGCGTGGACCCCACGCCAATCCTGGCAGCACTGCAGGAGCATGACGTCGTTGTTGCCGCGGGTGCCCAGGCAATTGATCAGTCCGGTCGGTTAACGTTTCTCGGCAGAAACAGCTCTGACCTGTCAGCTATCGCAATTGCGTCCATGTTGGGAGAGCACACTTGCGAAATCTACTCGGATGTTCCAGGCGTCTATACGGCAGACCCTTACTTGGTCGCAGGAGCACAACTGATTCCGGAGATTTCTTATCCCGCGATGCTACAGATGTCGGGACATGGTGCGAAGGTACTGCACCACAGGGCGGTGCATTACGCCGAAACGCACAACGTCACCATTGTTTGCAAATCGCTGACCAGCGACGGCGTCATCACCGGTACGATCGTGACTGGCCATGGGAACGCCCGCTCTGTGACCGTAGCTCGTGAGATCCCGGTGTTTTCGTGTGCCACCCTTGAAGAATGCGACAAACTTTGCGCGCTTCTTGCTCGACACGACATCAACGCGATCCGCGTGGAGGACGGCCACGGGGTAGTGATATGCATTGTAAGCGATATCGATTTTGCCCTTCGACTTGTCGCACTGTCGGACACTGTCCCGGTGTTCATTGGTTCAAAAAACGTGGTGACGGAACTCGATTCTTCCGTGTTGCGCGTCCACGTGGTCGGCGATTATGACCGGGCCGTTGCCTTGGCACGCCAAATCCACGAACGAATGTATCCTGCAGCCGTTGGCGCACCCTCTCGGTGAGAATGGCTGGGCAGCCCTCCAGCCTATATGTTTAGTCCCGGCATTTGCTGGAGCGGATCGAGTTTGAAGCGTTCCGGTTGTGATGCCCACGCCTTGCAGATGAACTCGTAGGGCGTAAGGCCTTTGAGGGTCTTGAGCCTGCGACCGAAGTTGTAGGCCGAGATGAAGTCGGCAAGGTGCTGGCGGAGTTGGTCGTGGCTCTCGTAATAGAAACGCCTGACGGTTGCATCCTTGATAGTCCGGTTCATCCTCTCGACCTGGCCGTTGGTCCACGGATGCCTTGCCTTGGTCGTTCGGTGTTCGATGTCGTTCGTGGCGCAAGCGTATTCGAAGGCATGGGCCCAGAAGCGTTCGCCGTTTGCGATGGCCTCCTTGATCAATGGCACGGCCGAACCGCCGGCGCCGGGCGTCGTGAACTGGATACCGTTGTCGGTGAGGACAGTGTGGACCTTGTAGGACACGGCCGCGATCAGGCGCAGTAGGAAGTCTCTCGATATGGCGGTGGTGGCCTTCTCATGCAGTTCGACGAAGGCGAATTTCGAGGTGCGGTCGATAGCGACGAACATGTGCAGCTTGCCCTGTTCTGTGCGCACCTCGGCGACGTCGATGTGGAAGTAGCCGATCGGATAGCTCTTGAACTTCTTCTTCACCGGCTTGTCGCCTTCTACGTCCGGCAGGCGGCTGATGCCGTGGCGCTGCAGGCAGCGATGCAGTGATGAGCGCGTCAGGTGTGGGATCGTCGGTTGTAAGGCATAGAGGCAGTCATCGAGTGGCAACAGAGTGTAGCGCCGGAAGGCGACTATGACGGCCTCCTCCTCGGGCAAGAGCACTGTCGATCTAGGCTCTCTCGGACCGGTCGGCAAATCTGCCACCGAGGTCCGTTCCCGCCATTTGGCAACAGTCTTTTGGTTGACCCCGTAGCGCTTCGCCAGCGCCCTCAGGCTCTCTTTGCTGTATCGCTCGACGGACCGCCTCTGTCGTCGTGGCGCTCCCATGAAGAACCTGGCCCATAGCGCATCCCTTGATTCGGAGGACAGGGGATGCCCATCAAAATCTGGGATCAAACATCTAGTCCCTCATCGCTCACGCCTCGACGTAGAATACCAACTGGGGCACGTATATCGGTCTGGTTGACCATGCTGCTTCAAAGCCTTGCCGCCGAGCAGCGTAGCGCCTCATATCAGCCGTTGCGCGATACTGTGCGCCGCCTGGAAGCAGACATCGTCCCGAGATTCGGGATGTTCGGAATTTTCAGGCCACGTCCCGCCGAACTGGCTTGCCGCCATCAGCCGCGAACACCGCGCTCGCCTCGCTGACGATAGAGACATGATCTCTGGCGGCCTTGCCCGCAGCAGCGCCGTCTCCGCGCATGATTGCGGTGACGATTAGCTCGTGTTCCTGCCAGGATTTGGCCAACCGTCCGGGCAGCATGAACTGAGCGCGCCGGAAGGGTGCCAACCGGCTGCGGGTCATCACGGTGAGATCGTGGATATGCGGGTTGTGGGCACCACGATAGAGCCGGGTGTGGAACTCGGTATTGAAATACTCGTAGTCCTCCTCGGCGCCCAGTTGCACCATCCGCGCCGAAGCCTGATGCTCGATCTCGAGCGAGCGGCGCTCGGCACTGGTCATGCGCTCGGCCGAGAAGCGCGCGCAGATCGCCTCCAGTTCGGCCATGCTCTCGAACATCGAGGCGAGATGCTCTTGCGTCACGACAGCCACGATAGCACCCCGGTTGGGCCGCCTTTCGACCAGCCCCATGGCGCTGAGGTGGCCGAGCGCCTCCCTGACCGGGGTGCGTGATACGTCGAAGCGGGCGGCGAGGGAGGTCTCGTCGAGCTTTTCGCCGGGGCGCAGGTAGCCGGTGACGATCCGGTCCCCGATCGCCCTCACCATCTGATCCACGGTCTTGCCCGACCTGATCAAGTTGCGCTTCCCCGACAAATCTCCTCCGCCCCGTCTTCTTGTGGAGGGTCGACGCAGCGGCAATCGACTCAACATACCCCTGTATGCCTCTATTTTAATCTGCCTGTCAAATTGGCTGTTTTCAAGGCAAGAAGTGCATGCAATTGCCCACTACATAAGCATTGTCTTTTAAAGGTACGATTGATTCCATTCATTAATTTCGCCAAAGAAACTGGCATGGCGATTGCATGCACTTTGTTGACGGCATGTTAACCGGCCCGGAAAGGGTCCTACAGGGGAGCATTCACAATGACCGCGAGATTCACGCTTAACCGCCGCGAGCTACTCAAGACCTCCGCCGCTGGAGCCGCACTCGGGCTTGCGTCCGCTGCCTTCCCCATCAGCAGGGCCTTTGCCGCTGCCGCCACCGTCGGCTTCATCTATGTCGGGCCGAAGGACGACTACGGCTACAACCAGGCGCATGCCGAAGGTGCGGCGGCGTTGAAGGGTATCGAGGGCATCTCCATCGTCGAGGAGGAGAACGTGCCGGAGACGGTCGACGTCCAGAAGACGATGGAATCGATGATCAATCTCGACGGCGCCTCGCTGATCTTCCCGACCTCGTTCGGCTATTTCGACCCCCACATGCTGGCCATGTGCACGAAATTCCCCGACGTGCAGTTCCGCCATTGCGGTGGCATGTGGGACAAGGCCAAGCACCCGATGAATGCCGGCTCCTATTTCGGCTATATCGGCATGGGCCAGTATCTCAACGGCGTTGTCGCCGGCCACACCTCCAAGACGAAGAAGCTCGGCTTCGTCGCCGCCAAGCCGATCCCGCAGGTGCTGCTCAACATCAATTCCTTCCTGCTCGGCGCGCGCTCGGTTGATCCGACCATCACTTGCCAGGTCATTTTCACCGGCGAATGGTCGCTGGCGGTCAAGGAAGCGGAAGCCACCAACGCACTGGTCGACCAGGGCGCCGACGTTATTAGCTGCCATGTCGATAGCCCGAAAGTGGTGGTCGAGACGACCGCCGGCCGTGGGGCCTTCGTGTGCGGCTATCACGCCAACCAGAGCCCGCTGGCGCCGGAAAAATACCTCACCGGGGCCGAGTGGAACTGGGCCAAGGTCTACAAGATGTTCGTCGACGACCTCATCGCCGGCACGCCACTGCCCAACTTCACGCGCGGTGGCTTGGCCGACGGCTTCGTCAAGATGAGCCCGCTCGGTCCCGCCGTCGGCGAGCCGGCGCGCAAGCAGTTCGACGCCACGCTGGCCGAAATGATGAACGGCGGCTTCGCCGTCATCAAGGGACCGCTGAAGAGCAACAAGGGGGCTGTCGTCGCCACCGCGAGCCAAGCATTCCCGGAGACCGCGATCGAGCTCGAAAGCATGGATTATCTGGTCGAGGGCGTCGTCGGTTCGACCGCCTGATCTGAGGGGGTGGGGCGATGACGGACACGATGACAGGGGCCGGCATGCCGGCACTCTTCAGCGCCAAGGCCTATTCGGCGGCGGTGGAATGGATTGCGCGGCGGGCGGAGGCTTTGGTCATTCCGCTCGCGGCGCTGATCGTCGGCATGGCGCTGTTCAGCCTGTTCATTGTGCTCGTCGGCAAGTCGCCGATCCTGCTCTACGAGACCATGTGGCGCGGCGGCTTCGGATCCTGGTTCTCGGTCCAGAACTCGCTGTCGCGCGCCGCTCCCCTGCTGCTGGCCGCGCTCTGCGTGGCCCTGCCGGCCCGGCTCGGCCTCGTCGTCATCGGCGGCGAGGGTGCAATCGTGCTCGGCGGCGTCGCCGCTGCGGCAGCCGGCACTGCGCTCAGCGGCGGGCCATCGTCAATCGTCATTCTTGCCATGGGCGTGGCGGGCATGGCCGCCGGCGGCATCTGGATCGGTGCCGTCGGCGCGCTGCGCCATTACCGGGCCGTCAACGAAACCATTTCCAGCCTGCTGATGGCCTACATCGCCATCGCGCTGATGAACCAGCTGGTGGAAGGGCCGTTGCGCGACCCGGCCTCGCTCAACAAGCCGTCAACGCAGCCGCTGGCGGACATCTACCGCATCGGCAACATTCCGGGCATGGACGTGCATTGGGGGCTGGTTGTCGGTGTCGTCGCCTGCATCCTCTCCTGGTTGCTCATCGAAAAGACCCGCTGGGGTTTTGCCGCGCGCATCGCCGGCGGCAATGTGCGGGCAGCACAGGTACAGGGGCTGGCCGTCGGGCCGCTGATCGTCGGCTTCACCGCGCTCGCTGGCGGCTTTGCCGGGCTTGCCGGCATGCTGGAGGTCGCCGCCGTGCAGGGGAGCGCCAACGCCTCGCTTTCGGCCGGCTATGGTTACACCGGCATCCTTGTCGCCTTCCTGGCCCGCCACAATCCGCTGGCCATCATTCCGTTCGCCATCCTGCTTGGCGGCATCGACGCCTCGGGCGGGCTGATACAGCGCCGCATGGACCTGCCCGACGCCACGGTGGTGGTGCTGCAAGGCATGATCTTCATCGTCATCCTGTTCAGCGAAACCCTCTACGGCCGCTTCAAGGCCTTCAATCCCGATCTTTGGAAAAGACCCGATCTCGTGAAGGGAGCCGCCTGATGGACGCGACCGAGATCGGCCTCTGGGGCGTGCCGCTGGCCGTGCTCGGCGGCGCCATCCGCGTGTCGACGCCCTTCATCTTCGTCTCGCTGGGCGAGGCGATCACCGAGCGTTCGGGTCGCATCAATCTGGGGCTCGAAGGCACGCTGGTCTTCGGTGCGATGACCGCCTATGCGGTGGCGGTGATGACGGGCTCGCCATGGCTCGGCCTCATCGCCGCCGCCTTCGCCGGCCTGTGCTTCGGCCTGTTCCATGGCTGGATCTGCAGATTCCCGAAAGTCAACGACATCGCCGTCGGCATCGCGCTGATGCTGTTCGGCTCGGGTCTCGCCTTCTTCTTCGGCAAGCCGTTTATCAAGCCGAAGGCGCCCAATCTGCCGGCCATTCCCTTCGGCGGCTGGTCCGACATTCCGCAGGTGCAAGCCGCACTCGACGTCAACGTGCTGTTCCTGATCGGCGCGGTGCTGTCGGTCATCCTGTGGTGGGCGTTCCGCAACACCCGCGCCGGCCTCATCGTGCGCGTCGTCGGCGACAGTTCGGACGCGGCACGCGCCATGGGCCTCAACCCCGATACGGTGCGGCTGCTCGCCACCGGTGTCGGTGGCGCGCTGGCCGGCATTGGCGGCGCCTACCTGTCGCTCTACTATCCCGGCAGCTGGACCGAACGCATCTCGTCGGGCCAGGGCCTGATGGCGGTGGCGCTGGTCATCTTCGCGCGCTGGAACCCGCTCGGCTGCTTTGCTGCAGCGCTTTTGTTCGGCGGGGCGGGAGCTCTCGGCCCGGCGCTTCAATCGGTCGGCGTCACGCAGGGCTACTACATGTTCTACGCCGCTCCCTACATCCTCACCCTCATCATCATGATCGCCACCTCGTCGCCGACACGAACGCTTGCGGGCGCGCCGGGCGAATTGTCGATCACCAAATGACTGGAGTTTTGCCGATGAACGCCAGAGCCGAAGTCACTCAGCATACGATCGACGCCGAGCCTTATCCTTGGCCCTACAATGGCGACCTGCGGCCCGACAACACGGCGCTGATCATCATCGACATGCAGACCGATTTCTGCGGGCCGGGCGGCTATGTCGACCATATGGGCTACGATCTGTCGCTGGTGCGCGCACCGATCGAGCCGATCAAGTTGGTGCTGTCGACGATGCGAGCCAAGGGCTACACCATCATCCACACGCGCGAGGGGCACAGGCCCGATCTCGCCGACCTGCCGGCCAACAAGCGCTGGCGCTCGCGCCGCATCAATGCCGGCATCGGCGACCCTGGCCCGTGCGGGCGCATCCTGGTGCGCGGCGAGCCGGGCTGGGACATCATCCCCGACCTTTACCCGACCGAGGGCGAGCCGATCATCGATAAGCCCGGCAAGGGCTCGTTCTGCGCCACCGACCTGGAGCTCATCCTCAATCAGCGCGGCATCGAGAACATCGTGCTGACCGGCATCACCACGGATGTCTGCGTGCACACCACCATGCGCGAGGCCAACGACCGCGGCTATGAATGCATGATGCTGGAGGATTGCTGCGGGGCGACCGACTACGACAACCATCTGGCGGCGATCAAGATGATCAAGATGCAGGGCGGCGTTTTCGGCACGGTGTCGAATTCCAAGGCGCTTGTCGCGCAGTTGCCATGAGGAGGCCGCGATGAATGACAGGAAAGCGGTCGGCGTCGAGACCATCGGCATGACCATGCGCTTCGGCGCCTTCACGGCGCTGGATGCCGTGTCGGTGAAGGTGCCGGCGGGCTCCTTCCACGCGCTGCTCGGCGAGAACGGCGCCGGCAAGTCGACGCTGGTCAAATGCATGATGGGTTTTTATCACCCGACATCAGGCGACCTGCTGGTCGATGGCCGCGAGGTGGCGATCGCTAGTCCGCGCGACGCCTCGGCGCTCGGGCTCGGTATGGTCTATCAGCATTTTACGCTGGTGCCGTCGCTGACCGGTGCGGAAAACCTCGTCATCTCGCGCGAGAAGGTTCCGGGCATTATCGATTGGCGTAGGGAACGAGCCGACCTTGCCGTGTTCATGGAGCGCATGCCGTTCAAGCTGCCGCTCGACGTTAAGGTGGCGGAACTCGCCGCCGGCGAAAAGCAGAAGCTCGAAATCATCAAGCAGCTCTATCTTGGCCGCAGCTTTCTAGTGCTGGACGAGCCAACCTCGGTGCTGACGCCCGGTGAGGCGCAGGAGGTGCTGGGGCTGGTGCGCGACATGACCAAGGCCGGCGACCTCACCGTGCTGATGATTTCGCACAAATTCCATGAGGTCACCGCCTTCGCCGACGATGTCAGCGTGCTGCGCAAGGGCAGGCTGACGGGAACCGGCCGCGTCGCCGACCTCGACCACAAGGCGATGGCGGCGATGATGATCGGCGACCAGCCGATCGCCGCGCTCGACAGTCGCGCGGCGCCGAAACCCGATGCCGAGATCGTGCTCAAAGTCAAATCGCTGAAGGCGCCGGACCGCACCGGGCTGAAGTCGATCCGCATCGAGAATCTCGGCGTGCGTTCGGGCGAGATCGTCGGCATCGCCGGCATTTCCGGCAATGGCCAGAAGGAATTCCTCGAGGTCCTGGCCGGCCAGCGGCCGCGCGACGGTGGCGAGGTGCTGGTACGAGGCTCCGCCTATGCGGCGACGCGGGCCGAGGCGCGCGCGCTCAATGTGCGGCTCATCCCGGAAGAGCCGCTGAAGAATGCCTGCGCGCCAAAAATGACGGTGGCCGAGAACATCTCCTTCCGCACCTTCGACATCGACGGCAACGGCAGGCCGGTGAACTGGATCAGCGCCAGCGCCATACGCGCGTTCAGCGCCAAGCTGGTCGAGCAGTTCAAGGTCAAGACCGCCTCGCTATCCTCGCCCATCGCCTCGCTGTCGGGCGGCAATGTGCAGCGCGCCGTGCTGGCGCGCGAACTGACCGGCGAGGTCGACCTGCTGATCGTCTCCAACCCGTGCTTCGGCCTCGACTTCTCGGCGGTGGCCGAAATCCGCGCCCGCATCATGAAGGCGCGCAATGCGGGTGCGGCAGTGCTGCTGATGTCGGAGGACCTCGACGAGCTTTTGGAACTGTCCGACCGCATTTTCGTCATGTCGGACGGCGCGCTGGTCTACGAGACGCCGATCGCGCAAGCGAGCGTGCAGACCATCGGCGAGCATATGGCGGGACATCACTGATGGCGGAGATTGATGCGCAGCCGTTCGCCTTCTCCTTCAAGCCGCAGACGATGGCGCTGGTCGTCATCGACATGCAGCGCGATTTCGCCGAGCCCGGCGGCTTCGGCGCCAGCCTTGGCAACGACGTCAGCCGGGTGGCCGCGATCGTGCCGACGGTGAAGAAACTGATCGAAGGTTTTCGCGCCGCCGGCCTGCCGGTGATCCACACGATGGAGTGCCACCGCGCCGACCTGTCGGACCTGCCGCCGGCCAAGCGCAATCGCGGCAATCCGGCGATCCGCATCGGCGATGTCGGGCCGATGGGCCGCGTGCTGATCGTCGGCGAGCCGGGCACCGCAATCCTCGACGAGCTTGCGCCGCTGCCGGGCGAGATCGTCATCGAAAAGCCCGGCAAGGGCGCCTTCTACGCGACCAGCTTCGGTGGCGAGCTGAAGCGGCTCGGCGCACAGCAGCTGGTTTTCGCCGGCGTCACCACCGAGGTCTGCGTGCAGACGACGATGCGCGAGGCCAATGATCGCGGCTATGAGTGCCTGCTCGCCGAAGACGCGACGGAAAGCTATTTTCCCGAATTCAAGGCGGCGGCACTAGCCATGATCCGGGCGCAGAGCGCCATCGTCGGCTGGACGGCAACGACCGACCAGGTGCTCGAGGGAATTGCCAATGCCTAATTTTGCCTTTGCCGGCCTGCTCGACGGCGGCTGGCGCGGTCTCGCGTTCGAATATTTCCGCGACGGCATCAGCGTGCACTGGCTGCTGAAGGGCGGGCCGGTCGAGCCGTCGGTCGCGATCCTGAAATACCGGTCCGGCGCCAGCGTGCCGCGACACCGACATGTCGGGCTGGAAACCATCGTCGTGCTGGAAGGCACCCAGAGCGACGAGAACGGCGACTATCCCGCCGGCAGCGTCATCATGAACCCGGTCGGCACCGAGCATTCGGTGTGGACGAAGGACGGTTGCGTCGTGCTGATCCAGTGGGACCTGCCGGTGATCATTCTGGAGGAGACGAAATGAGCGATATCCATTTCGACATAGCGAGCCTTCACGCAGCCTATCGGGGAGGCCTCGCCGTTGGCGATGTGATCGCGACGATCTTTACCCGCATCGAAGCGGCCGACGACCCGGGCATCTTCATCCATCTCGCCGCCAAGGCGGATTTCCTAGCCCAGGCCGCGGCACTCGGTCCGTTCGACCCGGCGACAAAGCCGCTCTGGGGCATTCCCTTCGCCGTCAAGGACAACATCGACGTCGCCGGCATGCCCACGACGGCCGCCTGCGCCGAATACACCTATTGGCCCGAGAAAGACGCCACCGTTGTGACGCGGCTGAAAGCGGCCGGTGCGCTGGTCGTCGGCAAGACCAATCTCGACCAATTCGCCACCGGCCTCGTCGGCGTGCGCACGCCCTGGCCGATCCCGCGCAATGCCATCGACGAGGCGCTTGTGCCAGGCGGCTCCTCCTCGGGCTCGGCGGTGGCGACGGCGCGCGGCATCGTCTCCTTCGCGCTTGGCACCGACACCGCCGGCTCCGGCCGCATTCCGGCCGGCCTCAACAACATCGTCGGGCTGAAGCCGACGGTCGGCGCGTTGTCGGCCGCCGGCGTCGTGCCGGCCTGCCGCACGCTCGATTGCGTCTCGGTGTTCGCGCTGACCGTCGATGATGCGTATAGGGTGTTCTCCGTTGCCGCCGCGCGCGACGCTGCCGATCCTTATTCGCGTGACATCGCCGTCCAGCCGCTCGCCGCGCGCCAACCGGTGCTGACCGTCGGCGTGCCTGTAAAAGCGGAGCTCAAATTCTTCGGCGATACGGCCATGCAGACTGGTTTCGAAGCTTCGCTTGCCATTCTGTCGCGGCTTGGCTGCCGGCTGGTCGAAATCCCCTTCGGCGATTTCTACGCCACCGCCAACCTACTCTATGAGGGTGCCTGGGTGGCCGAGCGCTATGCGGCGATCCGCGATTTCATGGAAGCCAACGAAGCCGCCTTGCATCCGGTGACGCGCAAGATCATCGGCGGCGCCAGTAACCTGTCGGCGGCAGACGCCTTCCGCGGCCTCTACGCCTTGCAGGCCTACAAGGCGAAGCTCGCCCCGGTCATCGCCTCGGTCGACCTGTTCTGCGTGCCGACCGCCCCAACGCACTATACCACTGCTACCGTGCTCACCGATCCCGTCGAGACCAACAGCCGGCTCGGCACCTACACCAATTTCGTCAATCTTCTGGACATGTGCGGCATCGCCGTGCCGACCGGCAAGCGCGACGACGGGCTGCCGATGAGCGTGACGCTGCTTGCGGCCGCCGGAGCGGACGGCCTTGTAGCATCCGTCGCGCGCGATCTCCATGCCGCGAGCAGTCTCACCCTCGGCGCGACTGGCTGGCGGCAGCCGAGCGCGCAGCCTGTCGGCGCATCAGTCGAAGATGGCACTATCGAGTTGGTGGTGGTCGGCGCTCACCTCTCGGGAATGCCGCTCAATGGCCATCTCAAGGAGGCTGGTGCCCGGTTCTGCCGGGCAATGAGGACGGCATCTTCATACAAGCTATATGAGCTCGCGGGCCAGACCACGCCCAAGCCGGGACTGGTCCGTGTTGAAAACGGCGGCACTGCGATCGAGGTAGAGGTTTGGCGGCTACCTGCCGACGCATTCGGCCACTTTGTGGCCGCCATCCCGTCTCCCTTGGGCATTGGCAATATAGAGCTTGATGATGGCAGCACCGCCAAAGGTTTTCTAGTGGAATCCGTGGGCTTGCTAGGCGCTTTTGATATCTCGTCATTTGGGGGCTGGCGCCGCTTTCTGTCAGATCGTTCCCGCTTGAACACTTCGTCAACGGAATATGCGGAGGCAAGAGCAGGTGGCGACACCGCCCGCGGCGGTTAAACTTGTGATATCCTTGATCGCGAAGCCGGAAGCTGCCGTTTCGCTATCGGCCCCGCTTCTGCCTTCACCTCTCGTTTCTCGAGTGCCCAATCAAAACCGAGGAGTAACACGATGGGTTACTCGATTTGATCCCGCCACACACGGTCGCGCACCATGGAATATCGGAAAGACCGGTAGGACGAAGCGGCTAGCTCTGCCCGCGAAGATTCTTCGTCCCGTTTCGGCGATCAATCCCGGCGTGGGTCGTAAGGCTTGGCGGCCCGTTGAGCGACGCGCTCGCGGTACCTCGCGTCGGTTCCACTTCGGTTTTCCGGCTTGGTAAGCGTTTCGACAGGCTTCCCGAGGACGACCAGCAGGGTGTCCCATTCTTCCTGGCCGAGCGTCTTGTAGCGGTACTTCAGACCCGGCGAAGCCAAGAGCTGCTCGATCTCAGGCCGCGCGAAAGAGGCCGCAGGGCCAATGCGGCGAAAGCCGCTTCGCACGGCATCGGTAGCCGCGGTCAGGTCGCTGAAACCAAACTTGCCCGGATCGTAGACGGAGTACTCGCGCAGCAGCCGCAACAGGTCGGGCACGGCATCGACGCCGCGGTCCCCCTGGCGCTTGATCAGGCCGGTGGCAAAGCGGCTGACCTCCGGATCTGCGAGAATCGCGCGCTCTTCGGGCAGAGGATCGGTGTATGCACCCACAGGGAGGCCGGCCAGGGCATTGATCCAGTGGCGCGCCTCCTTCTTGTCGGTGGCCGCGAGGTAGCGGCGGGCGGCGAGCCGCCGCAGATCGGCGGAGTCGCCATCGACCTGTTTGATGATCGCCCAAAGCCCGTCTGGGGATCGCACCCGTGGGTCCTCCAAGACGCGAACCAGCAGGCGCCGGTCGCTTTCGCCGAGCGGCTGGTCGTTCGCGCGGAACGAGTCCATCCATTGATTGGCGAGCGCGAACACGGGACCGCTCACCGGCTTACGCGGATCGTCGAGCGCTCTGGCAAGTTCCTCGCGCGTTCTCGCTTTCGCCGCTTCCATATTCACGCCGCGCGAAACGCTGGTGTGGTCGAGCAGCAGCCGGTTGACTGGAACCTCGGCGTACATCCTTCCGTCACCGAGCCGCAGACGCGCCCAACCGAACCGGAAGTTCTCGATCCCGCCCGAAGTCCCGATCAGCAACGGCGCCGCCGGGGCAAAGATCGACAGGATCGACTGCCGCAGCAGCACCTGTTCACCGGCGTCGGTGATGGTGAGCGCCTTGCGGTGGGGTGCGGAGGGTTCGAGCGACCAATCCACCCGTCCCGATCGGGGCTTGGAGTCGAGCGCGGCAGGGCCGTGCTCGATAGCGATGGTGAAGCCGGGTTCGGGGGCGTCGTCGCTTTGCAGCAGCGCCTTGCCCTCTGACATCATCAGGTTCCATTCGGCTTCCAGCGCGCGCTGAGGGGCGAGCGGATCGGAGGCATCGTAGCGGCGCTCTTCCAGCAGGCCATGCCCGATGACGGTGCTTCGTTTGCCGGGCGTCGAGTCCGGCACGACGCGATAGGTATAGGATTGACCGCGAAGGGTCTGGACGCGGACCGAAGTTACGCCCGGGGTCTTGAGCAAGGCAGCGCACAATGCATCGCAACGGCCCTCGAACGGGCGGGCGAGGAGAATATCGCCCTTGAGCGCAATCGGTGCGTTCGACTGAATGTCCGGCTCCTCCAGGCTGGCCAGCATGCCCCTCGCCCAGGTGAGGCCTGGCTGGGGGATGGTCCAAAACAGTGCCAGCGTCGCGGCGCCCGACATGACGTTCAGAGGAACGCCTGAAAGGAAACTTCCAAGCAGCAAGCAGAACAGCGCGAAAGCGATGCCATACATGAAGGCCGTTGGCATCGACCCGAGGATGAGCCCCGGGATGATCAGGAAACTGCCGATGATGACCAGCCATGGCATTGTCAGCGCCACGAACGCGCCGACGCCGGTGATGATCAAGTAAGTCTTCAACCACATGCGCGGAACCTTACCGCGCAGAATTCAAAAAATGATAAAGCTACTGATCTCGGGTCGGTGCCGTCTTTCGGCATCCACCCGTTGACGGAATCTCGTTACGCTCACCTCAAAGGCTGTCGACCGTCCGCCTTTGGGGGTTCTGGCGCCCACATCACATGACCGACTCGGGTCGCAAGGGGAACGCCAGCCTTCTAGCCCATCGCGCCCAAACCGGAAGGACAGCAGACGGCCCCAAAGCTGCCGGACTCCAATGCGCCTCATGTCGGCCGTTGAAGTCCAACTTTGCCACGGACCTGAAATGCCCAGGGTCGGAGGACGCGAAGACCGAAATCGCCTTTGGGCGGCAGCGGTCCGATGGCCGATTGTCCCGGAACCTCAGGCCGATCGAAGAGTTGCCATTGCTTCACAAAGGAGAGGCTGATGGTGGAAAAATCGGTCGACAAGAAAGTTGGCAAGCGCCCCGGCAAGGAGCTTGAAGCAGACGCGCGAGGCCAATCAGAAGAGCACCACAAAGGCGGAAAGAACGACGGTGTCTCAAGCGCCAATCCGCGCGTTTTATCAGGGGAGAAGGATGGCGACGCCACATTTCCTCTAAAGCGGGAACAGTGACAGCAGCGTCATTCCAGCGCTGACCGAACCAAATCTCGCCCACGGTTGTCTGCGACTGATTGCGCCCCAGCTGGCCTCGGGAACGAGGCTGGACCAGATAGCTCTGATGTCGCAGCCGATTCAGGGTACAATTTCCGCAATAGAGAAACCCTGGCGCTGAAACCAGTGGTTCCAGGCCTAATGAAGAGGACGTCCCATCTCTGGCCTAAACGCGTTGTCGCGCGAAGGTGTTTGGGTGGTGATTATGTTGTTTTCTGTGGAAGAGGCCACCCTCAGTGGCGGTCGTTTTTGTGTGGATAAGACGTGCATGGCCTATTGGTTCTGCGCGTCATGCCGCGCACTCTCACGCAATGAAGGCGGAGTATGTTGAACTGGTTTTGTTCGAGCAGTCTTTCGCCAATATCAATCGGCCGTTTGCCGATCGAGTGGCTGACGTCGCGGAAAAGACTGATGGCTCTGTTCTGTTCGATATTCGCGTCGAGGACGACACTCGCATTCAAAGGATGGCAGCTATCGGTTATGGCGCAAACGGAACCGTAGCGATCATGATGAACAAGCAGGGACAACTTAGCACCACGCCGGTGAATGGGAACGACGACATTCTCGTTGCCGAACTTACTGCTTGGTGTTCGCTACCGATGGCTAAACAGGTCTGCGTTAGTTACCATGGTGCAGCCGCGCGCCTGCTTGCTAACCTCCTTTGAAACGAAACGTGTTGGCGCGTTTGACACAAGGAGCCACCTCAATGGGCGGGCCAGGCGCCGGGGCCTCAGCGTAAGGGTGTGGCCCTACGATATCTCCAGCGCACGTATGCGGGTTGGTACCCTACTCCGGCAATTTCAAATGTCGGGTTTTCTTTACTAGCGAATCGTCATTGCCGCACCAAAGACGCAGTTCCAAGAACAGATTTTGTACTCTTGGCGACAGTCTCTACCCCTGCTGGTATTACAAAGACTGTAGACTTGCGCACAATCCGAACCGCAGCTTTTATGCTCGCCTACGTCCGCTAGAGCGCTTTCATCGATGCTGTCCTTAGAGGTCACACCACATTGATGATTATAACCTGGCAGGCCAGATGACGCGGTTGCGTCGCCACATTGTTCGACGGCGATGGCCGATACATTTGCAAGGGCGACAAGACCGAGAGAAGCTAATATTACAATTGATATGTGGCGCATGATTGCTCCATTCCATCGATGAATTAGTTGAAGAAAGTGGAACAAACATTATTCCATCTTTCATTGTCTTTAAAAAATCAATGTCGCTTGAAGATGCTTCTTCGACAGGATTAATTATCCTCGATGACGGCGCTGCTGTCTTGTGCTATGTTTTGTTCAGCCTGCTGCAAGAATTGCAGCGGTGATGCCGGGGGCTGCCGATGCGTTACCTGAACTCCGCTCACTATATCGATGTGGTGGCCAAGACCGGTTCGATCCGCGCCGCCGCGGAATTGCTCGCCATAACCTCGACGGCGCTCAATCGGCGTATATTGGCGATGGAGGCCGAACTCGGCGTTGCCATTTTCGAGCGACTGCCTCACGGCGTGCGATTGTCCAGCGCCGGCGAACTTCTAGTGCAGCACATGCGCAACCAGTTATCCGATATGGAGCACGTGAAATCGCAGATTGCAGACCTTGCTGGCGCCCGGCGCGGCCATGTGGCGATCGCCTGCAGCCAGGCGCTATTGCCCTACCATCTGCCGATGCAGATCTCACTCTACCGCAAGGAACATCCGAATGTGACCTTCGGAGTGCACCTGCGCGACCGGGAGGAGGCCGAGCGTGCCTTGGTCGATCACACGGCCGACATTGCCATCGTCTACGAGCCAACCCGGCTGGCTGCCTTCATGACACTAATACGGGTGCACCAGCCGGTGCATGCGGTTATGCGGCCCCATCATCCGCTGGCTTCTCACGAGACGGTGCGCTTGCGCGCTTGCCTCGACTATCCAATCGCGCTTCCCACATCAAGTTACGGTGTGCGCTACCTGCTCGACATCGGGGCGCAATCGTCATCGCTGCAGCTGGAGCCGGTGATTCAGTCAGACAGCTTCGAATTCCTGCGCAACCACGCTATCTCAGAGGATATCATCACCTTCCATTTCCCGATTGGCCTATCCCACCAGACGATGACCGGTGACATGATCTCCCGGCCGCTCGACTTGCGCGACGTGCCCGCTGGCATGCTCTATGTCGGCCAACTCAAGGGCCGCACCCTACCGGTGGCCGCTGCACGTTTCGCCGACCAGCTTTCCGCTTCGCTGGCGCAGCAGTATGAGGTCTCGTGATGGCGCCTATTAGGGGTCAGAACAAGAGCAGTGCCGGGCATCTTGCATCCTATCAAATGAATGCAATCGAAGGACGACCTATTCCCGGAACGCTCGGTGAACCTGGCCCGACAAGGCTTCAGCACGTAGGACCAAACGTTGCGATCGCCTGTCTGAATGTGGACCTCCGCAGGCATGCCAGGCTGTAGCCGCCTTCCACGCGGGCATGCTTTTGGTCGTCGAGCGTCGTCCTCCCACGAAATAGGAAATCTTGCGCTGTTGGTCCTTGATCAGATCGGCTGAGACTCTCTGCACGGTCCCCTTGCATTCCGGGGTCGTATTTGCGTCGCACGCGGAGAAGCGCATGGAAACCGGCTGTCCGGGTTCGACGTCATCGATGCTGGCGGGCGCGACCATGCCTGTCGACCACGAACCTGTCCTGTTCAGGAACAATCAGCATGATGGTCTCGCGGGGACTGATCACGCCGCCGACGTATGGACGGCACGCTCCTGGACAAGTCCTGACTGGGGAGCGCGGATTTCGGTCCGCGCAAGCTGGTCCTGCGCCACTGTCTTCCGCTCGACGAGTTCGGCCTCCTTGCCATCGAGTTCGCGCAGTTCCTCGTTTGCCTCCGGTCTGGTGCTGCACCTTTTTGGGGTTGCTTTCGACGACCACGGTGCCCGATGCGATCACGGCCCCGGCGAGCGAGGTCGTTGCGGCCAAAGCGCCGACGCCGCCGACAAGCACAACGCAGACTGTCAGCCACAGCAGGACTTTGCCCGGATGCCTTCGCCGGATTTCTCCGGAGCGCACACCGAGCCGGACCTGGAAGTCTGAACGGCGAGATCATTTCGGCCAAGGAAGACAGCATGTCTTCCAGCTATATGAGATTGTGCTTTTCCGGGGAGAGGACCAAGGTATCGGGAAAGGGCGTGGTCGGCTATCGAATCAGTGCTCAAATGGAGATCCCGCAACTTCAGATGCCGATGATCAGACCTCTCAAACGTTCTACGCAATCCCAACAAGTGCTGGTTACGGGAGGTT
>NZ_RZTT01000640.1 GCF_003996995.1 Mesorhizobium sp. M7A.T.Ca.US.000.02.2.1
TTGTGAAGCAGGGCAAGCAGTCGGCCATCTGCGAACTCAATCTGGCAGGTCTCGAAGACGTCATTTCGGTGCTTTCGGGCACCACGGCGACGGTCGAGCTGCTGAACCAGATCCGGGCCGAACTCGGCGCGGACACCAAGCCGGCGGATTGGCTGCCGGTATTCCACGACAGGAGGAAGCAGCAATGAGCAAGATGAAAGGGTTGGCCATGGGCATTGCCCTGGCCTTGGGTGCCTCGATGGTGTCGGCGCCGGCGATGGCCAGCGGCGTTCCCACCGTGGACGTGGCGGCGATCGCGCAGATGACCCAGCAGTTCATGGTCCTGCAGGATCAGCTGAAGAACATGCAGAACCAGCTGAAGCAGGCCGAGCAGCAGGTCAGCGCCATGACCGGCACGCGCGGCATGGAAAAGATGCTGCGGAACGAAGCCGAAGGTCTCATTCCGACGAACTGGCAGGAAACGCTGGCTCAGATGAATGGCGGCCAGATCGGTGATCTGGCCAAGTCGATCAAGCAGAACGCTTCTCGCGTGGACAGCAACCTGTTGAACAGGCTGCTTCCGGCCGATTCTGCCACCGCCTCGGACAGCTTCGCCAATTCGGCCGCCAATGCGCAGGCGACTGCCGGCCAGGCGTACGAGCTGAGCGGCCAGCGTTTCGAGCGCCTGCAGCAGCTGATGGATGAAATCGGCAACGCCACGGATGCCAAGGCCATCGCCGATCTGCAGGCGCGCATCGGCGTGGAGCAGGCAATCCTGCAGAACGAGACCATCAAGATGCAGGCCCTGGCGCAGACGGCTTCGGCTCAGCAGGCGATCCAGCAGCAGCAGATGCGTGAAATGACGCTGGATCGCGCTTCCACCAACAACAGCATGCCGTCGGTGAGGTGATCGGATGAAACGCCAGACAGGCTTTGCATGGCTTCTGGCGGGCGTCGCAGTCGGCCATTTGGCCGGCTGCGATTCCGAGCCCGCGCGGTCGGTGGAGTGGTACCAGGCCCATCCGGCCGAACTGGACGCGAAGGTGAAGGAGTGCAGCCAGAAGGCGAAGCTTCAAGCCGACGCCTCCGGCAACTGTGCCCGCGCGATGCAAGCGGGTGTGATGGACAGGCCTTCGGGCAAGAGCCCGTAAGGCGAGGAGGCCGTTATGGCGACAAGTAATCTGCAGCTCTACTCCTGGCTTTACGCGCAGTTTGACAGCGTTTTGACCGGGTACATTGCCCAGACTTCGGGGCAGATCGTCGGTGCCATCACGCCGGTGGCGTACATCATGTTCGGCATTTACATCGTGCTGTGGGGCTTCTCGATGGTTCGCGGGCTGATTGATGAGCCCGTGACGGACGGCCTTTTCCGCCTGCTGAAAATCGCCCTGATCCTTGGGTTTGCGCTGAACACCGGGCGGTATCAGGCCGAAGTGGTCGAGTTCTTCATGAGGACGCCGGATGCGATGGCGAACACGCTGGCGCTTCGCGGCACGGCCGCCTCCGGCGACCTGTCCACGTTCCAGACCCTGGACACGCTCATCAACCGGGTGGTGGACGTGGCGCGCACTGCGTGGAACGAGGCTGGCGTGTTCAACGGCAACATGGGCATGTACCTCGCGGCTGCGATGGTGCTGGTGTTCGGCCTGCTGTTCTGTGCTGCAGCAGGGATCATCGTGCTGGTGGGCAAGATCGCCATGGTGCTGCTGCTGGCGCTGGGGCCGATTTTCATCCTGATGACGATGTTCAAGACGACCCAGCGTTTCTTCGACGCGTGGCTCGGCCAGGTCATCAACTACATGCTGCTGCTGGTCCTGGCTTTGGCCGTGGTCACGATGTTCCTGTCGATCATGGAAATCGTGGTTCAGAACGCCGGCGACAAGATGATGGCGAAGTCCACCCTCGAAGCTATCGCGACCATCACCCTCGTTTCCATCTGCTGCACTGCGCTGCTGTTCCAGGTCGGGCCGATTGCGAGCGCTCTCGCTGGCGGTGTGGCGTTGGCCACCACGGCCGCCGTGGGCCGTGCTGTCGGTAGCGGTGCGGCTGCTGCTGGTAAGGGCGTGGCGATGGGCAAGGCCGGTTTGTCGGCTGCTAAGGGACCTGCGGGTCTTGCGCTCTACGCGGCGTCCAAGACGGTGGGTGGGATGTTCCGCGCGAGCAACGCGATCCGGCGCGGTTAGCAGGATTTCCGCAGTTTTTCCAACTACCTAACAGGTGAATTCATGCGTTTCATTTGCGTTTTGCTGGCTGCTCTGAGCCTCGCCGGATGCGCTTCCTACCGCAACCGTCCGGCCCAGCCCGACAGCAACTACTGGCCCATCAACAAGCAGATCCCGCAGTCCGGAGAACAGGCGAATGGCTAAGGCGACCGAAGAAAGGAACGACAATATGCC
>NZ_RZTT01000641.1 GCF_003996995.1 Mesorhizobium sp. M7A.T.Ca.US.000.02.2.1
ACCGTGGATGCCTTCCCCGAGCGGCCGTTCGATGCCGAGATCCGCGACATCTCCTATGCCTCGGTCACCACCGACGGCGTCGTCACCTACAATGCGCGGCTCGAGGTCGACAACAACGAGCTGTTGCTGCGGCCCGGCATGACCGCCACCGTTTCGGTCGTCACAAAACAGGCCAAGGGCGTGCTCACCGTACCCGCCACCGCCTTCCGCTATCGCCCGGCGCAGCAGGCCGCCCGCGGCTGGAGCCTGAGCGACCTGTTCACCGGCCGCATGGGGCGCCCCGGCGGCAATCGCCAGCGCCAGCCCGCCACAGTCCCCACCGACGGCTCGCGCACGCTCTACGTGCTGGAGAACGGGCGTCCGCACCCGGTCAATGTCAAGATCGGCTCCACCGACGGCGAACTGACCGAGATCATCTCTGGCCTGGACGAAGGCGCTCAAATCATCACCGCGTCGCAGCAGCGGAGCTGATGCCGTGGCTGCGGGCGCGACCCTCATTACCTTCGACAAGGTCTGGAAGAGCTATGGCCAGGGCGAGGCCAAGGTGCATGCGCTGGCCGGCGTCGATCTTGCCATCCGGCGTGGCGAATTCGTCGCCATCATGGGTCCGTCCGGCTCCGGCAAGTCGACGGCGATGAACATCATCGGCTGCCTCGACACGCCGACGGCCGGAACCTATTCCTTCATGGGCCTCGACGCCGGCCGGCTCGACCGCAACCGCCGCGCCATGCTGCGCAACCTTTATGTCGGCTTCGTCTTCCAGGGCTACAATCTGCTGGCCCGCACCACGGCAGCCGAAAATGTCGAACTGCCGCTGATCTATCGAGGTGTTGCCGCGCGAGAGCGCCGAGACCTTGCCATGCAGGCGCTGGCGGAGGTCGGCCTTGTCGGCCGCGAGCACCACACGCCGGCCGAGCTGTCCGGCGGCCAGCAGCAGCGCGTGGCGATCGCGCGCGCCATCGTCACGCGTCCGACACTCCTCGTCGCCGACGAGCCGACCGGCAATCTCGACACCGCCCGCACGCACGAGATCATGGAGCTGCTCACCCGGCTCAACACCGAGCTTGGCCTGACCATCGCCATGGTCACGCATGAGGCCGACGTCGCCGACTATGCCGAACGCACCATCCGCTTCCTCGACGGCCATGTCGCTTCGGATTCCAGGAAGCTGGAGATCGCACAGCCATGATCTGGGAAACCGTCCGCCTCTCGCTGCGCTCGATCCGCCGCAACGTGCTGCGCTCGTTCCTGACCTTGCTCGGCATCGTCATCGGCGTTGCCGCCGTCATTGCCATGCTCACCATCGGCTCGGGCACCACAGCAAAGGTCAAGGCCGACATCTCCAAGCTCGGCAGCAATCTGCTGGTCGTCCGCTCCGGCCGCCCGGCCGGCCCCGGCGGACCGGGCGGGCTCGACCAGGTGGTGCGTCCGCTGGCGGAAAAGGAACTAGCCGCACTTGTGGCGCATCTCAGCGGTGCCCGCGCGATTTCGCCGGCCTCGCAAAAACAGGTCCGTGTCATCTTCGGCACCGAGAGCCTGACCTCGGGCGTCACCGGCACCGACAGCGCCTATCTCGATGCGCGCGACTGGAAGCTGGTGTCGGGCCGCCCGTTCAGCGATTCCGAAACTCGCTCGGGCACAGGCGTGTGCCTGATCGGCGAGACCGTGCGCCAGCAGTTCTTCGGCGCCGGCGATCCCGAGGGCGAGATCATCCGCGTCAACCGCACCTCCTGCAAGATCATCGGCCTGCTCGAGCCCAAGGGATATACCGGCTTCGGCCAGGACCAGGACAATGTCGTGCTGATGCCGCTGCATGCCTACCAGCGCCGCATCGCCGGCAACCGCGACATCGACAACATCTACATCGCCGCCGACGACCGCACGCCGACCAGCGAACTGCAGCCGCGCGTCGAGGACATCTTGCGAGACGCGCGCCGCATCACGCCCGACCGCGAGAGCGATTTCGCCATCCGCGATATGACCCAGATCGCCGACGCCATGGCCAGCGCCACAACCACCATGACCGGCATGCTCGGCGCCGTCGCTGGCGTCAGCCTGCTGGTCGGCGGCATCGGCATCATGAACATCATGCTGGTGTCGGTCACCGAACGCACCCGCGAGATCGGCATCAGGCTGGCCATCGGCGCGCATGAAAAGCACATCCTCATCCAGTTCCTGGTCGAGGCGACGGTGCTGTCGCTGCTCGGCGGCATTATCGGCATCCTGATCGGGCTGGCGCTGGCCGGCCTCGCCGCGGTGACGCTGACCATCCCGTTCGCGCCGAGCCCGGCGGTGATCCTGCTCGCCGTCGGCTTTTCGGCGCTGATCGGCATGGTGTTCGGCTTCTTCCCGGCGCTGCGCGGCGCCAG
>NZ_RZTT01000642.1 GCF_003996995.1 Mesorhizobium sp. M7A.T.Ca.US.000.02.2.1
GCCCTTGCATGGCGCCGCCAATCGGCGATCCCTGCGGATATTGCGGCGCGTTGCCGGTATCGAGCCGGCGCTGGCCAATGGAAAGGGGGATGATGTGGACCATTTCAGTAGAGCCCCGAATAGCCGCGGGCTATGGCCGCGCTCGCCCGAGGCGAAAATGCAGAACCGCCGAGGCTCACGGCCTTGGTCGGGTCGTAGATTTTGGATAGGCCGCCAACGAGCGCGCTGCCGGCGTTAAAGATCGATGCCGTCGCCGCCTGCTTGCCGGAGAAGCGCGAGAGTGCGGCCTGGCTGTTGAGATTGTTCTGGCGCAGCTGCGAGCTGTACCGGATCGCGTCGAGGTCGAGCTGGCCCTGCCTGGCATTGGCGGCCAGCACCTCGGTCGGCGAGCCTGATATGCCGACGCCCGAGGCGCCGGCCTGGGCGCGCGCCTGGCCCAGCAGGAGATCCTGTTTGTGGCGCTCCTGGGTCTGTTCGAAGGCGGAACTCTGCGCCTCGGCCTGCGCCTGCTGTCCGTAGGCCTTGGCCTGATAGTCGGCCATCTGCTTCGACTGCTGGCCTTCGACCAGCGCGCCGCCAACGGAAAGGGCGGTGCCGATAAGGGCAAGTGTGCACATGGTTCAGCCTCGTTCGCCAAAGGAGGTGGTTGCGGGAATGAATTTGCTTTTGACGCCGTCCACCGGCGCGCCGAGCGCCGGGCGCGGGTCGAGCACACCGCCGGGGGTGAGGAACGACACAAGCAGCCTGTCGGCCTGCAGCGCCGGCCGGCTGAGACGGGCCGGGGCAGCGGCCCGCGGGCCGGCCATAGCGGCGCGGCGGGTGGTGATCAGGTTGATCTTCAGCTCGGCGACGCCGGCGGCATCGAACAGGCCGTTGGCGGTGGCAATGGTGCGGGCGAGCGCATCGGCCTCGAACAATTCCTGGCGCAGAAGCTCGACCAGCCGGCGGGCGCTGCGCCAGCGCTCGCCAAGCGTTGCAGCTTTGGCGTTGATCTCGTCGCCAAGCGCGGAAATGTCGGCCCGCGCTTCGCTCCGAGCGGCCTCCGCACGGCATTTGCCGGCAGCGACGATGATCTTTTCCAGCAGCCCGATCTGCTCGTTGCAATCGTCCAGCGCGGCACGCGCGGCGGCCAGGTCGCCATCGCCGAAGACCGCGCGGTCCTCGGCTTGTGCCAGTTCGGCTCTGCAGTGAAGCGCGTCGTTGAGGTCGGTATCGAGCATGGCGATGACGGCGGCGAATTCGGCAGCCGTCCGCGCCCTGCCGAGGATTTCGGCATGGAGGGATGTCATGGGAGGAGTGTCCTTGTGGATGGAGTGCGGGCGGGCAGAGGGTTATCTCCCCCTCGAGGGGGAGATGGCCGGCAGGCCAGAGGGGGTCGGTACGACCGGATGCGACCTTCTGCGGCAGATGAAGGTCGGCGTCCCGCGTGAGCGCCGGCATCCTCTTTTTCAACGTGGGAGGTCGCGTCCCATCGTACCTACCCCCTCTGTCGCCTTCGGCGACATCTCCCCTCGAGGGGGGAGATTAGTTACGGCTCCGCGTCAAACACCGGCGTAAATGCCCTGATCGTACAGGGCGTCGGGTTGATGTGGCGGATCCTCACGCGGCCCTGCCCTTCCCAGCTGTCGTCGATCGGCACCTCGACATTGCCGGTGAACAGCGTTGCCCGCCCGTCCGGCGCAACGATCGAGGGCATGCGCACCGGCTCCCAGCGGCCGCGCATCAAGGACTGGACTTGAAGCCCCGTGGTGTCGGTCTCCAGCAGCGACAGGATCACTTTCGCCACCTTCTTGCGGCGGCCGATGATGGAGCCGTCGCGGCCGCCGACATCGAGCTCCAGCGTGTCGGCGCCCGCAGCATAGGGCAGGCCAAGCTGCCATTTGGCGGCGGTAGAACCGCCCGGCAGCGTGACGGTGCCGCCGCCGCTGACGGTCAGGCCGCGATAGACTTTTCCATCGGCGAGAACATCGACGGACTGGCCGGCGAGATGCATGGCGCCGCCCACCGTGGTGACCGCAAGACCCGTGTAGGTCAGGCCGCAATCGACCTCGAAGGCGTCCCCGATGGCGCCGTATTCGAACGGCGCGGTCTTGATTTCGATGTAGCGCCTGGTCACGCCGCCAATGCTGCGCTTCACGATCAGCCAGAGGTCGTCATTGCCGTCCTGGCCGGGGGTGACCGCAGCGCTTTCGACATCAGCCCAATTTGAACCATCGGGGCCCGCCCCGCTGACGCTGCCGCCGAGGCGATGCCGGTGCATGCCGCGCACCTCCTGGCTCGGCTGGTGGGTGTAACCGCCAAGCTCGCCATTCTCGAGCGGGAACCACAGCAACGGGTCGGGATCGGTCTGGAA
>NZ_RZTT01000643.1 GCF_003996995.1 Mesorhizobium sp. M7A.T.Ca.US.000.02.2.1
CAGCCGCATCATCCTCGACGCCAATGAGGGCTGGAGCGACGACAACATCGTTGCGAACCTCGCCTTTGCCGCCGAACAAGGCATCGCGCTGATCGAGCAGCCGCTGCCGGCCGGTCATGACGAAATCCTGCGCCATATCGCCCATCCCGTGCCGATCTGCGCCGATGAAAGCGTGCATGAGGCTGAGAATCTCGAAGCGCTTGTCGGTCTCTACGATGCCGTCAACATCAAGCTCGACAAGTCGGGGGGCCTGACTGCGGCACTGGTGCTGCGCGATCGCGCCCGCGAACTCGGTTTCGGCGTGATGGTCGGCTGCATGGTCGGCACGTCATTGGCGATGGCGCCAGCGGTGCTGCTTGCCCAGCATGCCGATTTCGTCGACCTCGACGGTCCGCTGCTGCTTGCCCGCGACCGGGTACCGGGCCTTGTCTACCAGGGATCGATGGTGTCACCGCCCGATGTGGCGCTGTGGGGCTGAGCGCGCTGCAAGGCCGATCAGCACGAGGCCGATCAAGGCGATCGGGATCATGGCAAAGAAGCCGTCCACGCCGAGATGGTCGTAGAGCGGGCCGGACGCCAGCGTCACCACCGCCATGAAGAAGCCGTTGGAGAAATAGGCAATGCCTTGCGCGGCACCTGTCCGCTCCTCGGAGACGGTTTCGCCGATCATCTTCTGCAGGCCGATCAGCCCAAGCGCCACCGAGACCGAGTGCAGCGACTGGACACCGAAGAAACCGGGAATGCCGAGGCCGAGCGGCCAGACCAGCGGAAAGGCGATCCAGCGCACGATGGAGCCGATCCCCGCCATCACCATGATCGACACGACGGAGAACCGGTCAAAAAAGCGGGTGAACATCATGAACATGCAGACTTCCGACACCACGCCCCAGGCCCATAAGAGACCGACAACCGAATCGCTGAGGCCGATCGATTTCCAGTAGATGGAGACGAAACCGTAGAGGAATGCGTGGCTGGCGGTTATGACGCCGACGCCGACGGAAAAATACAGGAAATACGGGTTGAGAAGCTTCGGCGCCGAATGCTGGATGTCGGTGGCCGACAGCGGTGAGGCGCGCCGCGGACGGCCTAGACGCGGCGCCAGCAGGCCGGCGGCAAGGGCCGCGGCAAACGCCGCCAGAATGATAACCGGAACGGCCTGCGAGCCGGCTGCCGACAGAATGAAGCCGCCGGCGACATTGGCGCAGAGATAGGAGATCGAGCCCCATTTGCGCATGCTTGTGTAGTTCGAACCGAAGCGGCGGACACCCGAAAGCGCCAGCGAATCGGCGATCGGCGAATGCGGCGTCCAGACAATGGTCAACGCCAATGAGACCGCCAGCACCATCGCATAGTTCGGCGGCAGGAAATAGCCTGCCGACAGGAGCAGTGATGCAGCCATCAGCGCGACATAGACATCGGCGCGGTCCCTGGCACGGTCGGCCAACGCGGTCAGTAACGGCGTCGTCACCACGCGCAGGAACATCGGCGCCGCCAGAATGACGGCGATCTGCTCGGCGTGAAAACCCTTGGCCTGCAGCCACAGTGGAAAATAAGGCAGATGCGTTCCGAGCGGCACGTACAGCGTCGCGAAGATCAGGCTCATGCGCAGTTCGAAATGGCGCGGCTTGACGAGTTGTTCGGGCGAGAGCTGCGGCAGGGCCATGAATCGATCCAATCGCGCTGTATTCGACCGGACGGCAACGCGTATCGATCCCTTAACATGGACGAAAACCGGACGAAACCGGTTGGACTAATTGATCGATTCCGAAGCCCGAAAAAGACTTCGGACTATGCCGCCTGCCCTACCCGACCCTCGATGAGCAACGGGACAAAGGGCTCGTCCGGCGCTTCTGGCAGCACCTGCGCCCAGGTCAGGATTTCCATGCGGCCGTCAAAATGCTCGACCACGGCCGTGCAGCTTTCCACCCAGTCGCCGGTGTTGATGTACTGGACATCGCCAAAATTCTCGATGACGGCATGATGGATGTGGCCGCAAATGACGCCGTCGACGTGTGAACGACGTGCCTCATCCGCAAGCATGGTCTGGAACGAGCCGATGAAGTTCACCGCCTTCTTCACGTTGTGCTTGGCCCAGGACGAAAACGACCAATACGGCAGGCCGAGCAGTTGGCGCAGCCGCGTCACCACGCGGTTGACCAGCATGGCCGCGTCATAGGCGTGGTCGCCGAGATAGGCGAGCCAGCGCGCATTGTGGACCACGGTGTCGAACTGGTCGCCATGGATGACGAGCAGGCGCTTGCCGTCGGCAGTCTCGTGGATGGCGCGGTCGGCGACGACGATGCCGCCGAAATGCACGCCCTGGAACTGGCGGGCG
>NZ_RZTT01000644.1 GCF_003996995.1 Mesorhizobium sp. M7A.T.Ca.US.000.02.2.1
CTGCGCCCTCGCCCGCGCCCTGTCGGCGTCGAGATCGACAAGGCCGACAATGGCGAGCCCGTCGATCTGCCTGATGGCATCGAGCCAGGCCTTGCTCATCGCTCCGCAGCCGACCAGGACGACATCGATCATCCAGCGCTCCTCCTCCGCTCGGTCCCTCCAGACCGATCGTCACGGCATCCACGGCAGGACCGTAAACGTTTTTCCGTAAACGTTTACGAGAACACACCCGAAGGCGTAGAATGTCAATTGGCCCTTGGCGAAAATCGTCCTGTCGCCTTGGCCTCAGCGGCTACCGGTGCTAGCCAAGCAAGGGGGAGAACAGTCTCTTGGCATCCAGCATTCACGATCTTGCCCGTCACCTGAACATTTCGATCGGCACGGTGTCGCGGGCGCTGAACGGCCGCGCCGACGTCAACGCCGACACGCGCCAGCGCGTGCTCGAGGCGGCCAGGACGCTGAACTATTCGCCGAACCAGTCCGGCCGCAGTCTCAGGCAAGGCGCCACCCGTTCGATCGCCTTCATGCTGCAGCCGCATCCCGGTGACCAGCAATATGGCGAGCCGTTCTTCATTCCGTTTCTGATCGGGCTGCAGGCCAGGCTCGCCGAAAGCGGGCTCGACCTGACCGTGGTCATGGGGGCGCCGGGCGACTACCAGCAGGAGCGCCTGCGCCGCGTCGTCGAGACGCGCCGCGCCGATGCGGTGCTGCTGGCCTGGACGCGGCGCGAGGACGAGCGCATCGACTATCTCACGCAAGCCGGCTTTCCCTTCGCCACGCTCGGCCGCAGTCGCTCCGGAGCCAAGTCCTATCCTTCCCTCGACCTCGATTTCGAGAAGGCCGGCGCCGACGCCGTCGACCGCCTTGTGGCGCGCGGTCACCGCCGTATCGCCGCTATCCGTCCGTCGCTCGACCTCAACTTCGGCTACCTCTTCCTGGCCGGATACCGCAAGGCCTTACAGCGGCACGGCATCGAGGTCGACCCGGAGCTGATTGCGTCCGGCTTCATCAACGAGGCCGGCGGCTACGAGGTGACGCCCCAGGTCATGCGGTCCAAGGATCCACCGACCGCCATCATCTTCAACAATGATGCAATGGCGCTGGGCGGCTGCAAGGCGCTGGCCGAGATGGGCATCAGGCCGGGTCAAGACATGGCGGTGACCGTCATCGTCGACACGCCGCTCTGCCGCTATTTTTCCCCGGCGTTGACCGCCTTCCGCCCGGCGCTGGAGCCAATGGGACAACGACTCGCCGAAATGCTGCTGGCGTCGCTTCCCGCCTTCGCCGGCCCGGAGGGTCCACGGATCATCCGCGAGGTCTGGCCGCTGGAGCTGGTCGCACGCGACAGCGATTGATGGTGGCAGCAGGGCCGCCGATGTCGTCCTCCCCTCAAACAGCACACCGGTGCCGCAGTGAACCGGCCGCAACCTTGAATGCGCGGGAGGCGCTGCAGGTTCCGGATCGCGCCACAACCAGGGCGATCAGCGAAGCCGGCCTTAAGACACCGGCGCCGCTCCGCCCTCTGCCGTGCGCCGCGCGATAAACTCATCCAGCACGCCTGATGTGGCGGCAGCCGTTGCCGGCGGCGCGAAATCGGAAAGCACCCGCCTCCAGACGCCGGTGGCGCGCTCGCTCGCTGTCTTCGAGCCGCTCTGCGTCCAGTTGCCGAAATTCGACCAGTCGGCCACCAGCGGTTCGTAGAAGGCGGTGCGGTAGCGCGCCATGGTGTGGCCGGCCGAGAAGAAGTGGCCGCCCGGCTGCACCTCGGCGATCGCCTCGAAGCCGATCGTATCGGTATCGCCGGGCGTCGCGGCGCAAAGTTCAGCCACCGTCTGCAGCGCCTCGATGTCGGTGATCAGTTTCTCGAAGGAGACACTGAGGCCGCCCTCCAGCCAGCCGGCGGCATGGATGCACATCGTCGCCCCGGCCAGCACCGAGCCCCACAGCGCGAACTGCGTCTCGTGCGCGGCCTGCGCGTCTGAGATGTTGGCGGCACTGCCGCCGCCCGATCGCCACGGCAGTCCGGTGAAGCGCGCCAGCTGACCGGCGCCCAGCGTCGCCTTGACGTGCTCGGGCGTACCGAAGGCCGGCGCGCCGGATTTCATGTCGACATTGGAGGAGAACGAGCCGTAGACGACCGGTGCGCCGGGCCGCACGATCTGCGCCAGCGTCAGCCCGGCGAGCGCCTCGGCATGCTGCAGCGTCAGCGCGCCGGCGACCGTGATCGGCGCCATCGCGCCAGCCAGGCAGAACGGCGTGATGACGGAGATTTGGCCCGCGCGGGCGAAATCGATGATGCCTTGCGCCATCGGGA
>NZ_RZTT01000645.1 GCF_003996995.1 Mesorhizobium sp. M7A.T.Ca.US.000.02.2.1
ATCCAGATCGAAGCATCGCTTTCCGCTGAAAGCCTGAACCCTTTGCCGGGCAATGTCTCAGGGATCGAATCGCCGAGTTGCGAGTTAGAGATTCGCCTGGCGGCGGAGGCGGCTCCTATCGGAGAGGAACGACGATGAAGAAAATGATGCTTTTGATGGCGCTGCTGGTGCCGCTCGCCGCTTGTTCGCAAACGGAAAAAGGCGCGGCCGTAGGCGGCCTCGGTGGGGCTGCCGTCGGTGCGGCGGTCGCTGGCGATCCGGTTGAAGGCGCCGTCGTCGGTGGTGCTGTCGGCGCCGTTGCCGGCGCGCTGATCGGCCGGGCGAGCGAGCGTGGCGAATGCCGCTACCGTGATCGCCGTGGCCGCGTCTACGTCGACCGCTGCCCGGACGGTTATTGATCGGCAGCTCTTACAGACAGAACTGGACAGCAAAACGGCGGGCCATGCCCGCCGTTTTCCTGGATGCGAATAGAGCAATTATTCGGCGGTGGCGGCTTCCGCCTCGGCCGGTGCAGCGGCGGCGGCCGCAACAGCAGCAGCGGCATCTTCCTGCGCCTTCTTCAGAAGGGCAGCGCGTTCCTGCGCCTTCTTGCCCGGCTCGGCCTTCTTCGGGTTGGAGCGGGCGTCGCGCTTGACGAGGCCGGCCTCGTCGAGGAAGCGCAGCACGCGGTCGGTCGGCTGGGCGCCATGCGCCAGCCAATGCTTGACGCGGTCGGCGTCGACCTTGACGCGTTCGCCGTCCTTGGGCAGTAGCGGGTTCCATGAGCCGATCGACTCGATGAACCGGCCGTCACGCGGTGAACGGGCGTCGGCAATGACGACGTGGTAGTAAGGACGCTTCTTCGAGCCCGCACGGGCCAGTCGGATCTTCAAGGGCATTTATTTTCTCCTAAAAAGGCTGATTTGGTTGGTCGGTTGGTGGCTGGTTTCTCAGCCGGCTTTCATCACGCCGTTGGAAGCGGCGATCTGTTCGTGGTGGCGGATCACTTCGCGGACGACGAAGTTGAGGAATTTTTCCGCGAAATCCGGGTCGAGATGGGCATCCTTCGCCAGCTGGCGAAGCCGGGCGATCTGCTGCTGCTCGCGTGCCGGGTCGGCCGGGGGCAGGCCATGCGTCGCCTTCAGCACACCGACCGCCTTGGTGCAGCGGAAGCGCTCGGCCAGCATGTGGATGAGGGCTGCGTCGATGTTGTCGATCGACGCCCGATAATCGGCCAGGAGGGCGCGGGCGTCGGCCATGTCCTTTTCTTCGTTCATGGCGTCCTCACTTCTTCTTGCCAAGGCCGGGCAGGCCGCCGCCCATTCCGGGCAGGCCGGGGAGCTTCATGCCGCCGGGCAGTCCGGGTAGGCCGCCGCCGGGAAGGCCTTTCATGCCGCCGCCAAGGCCGGCTGCCTGTGCCTGCTTCTGCAAGGCCTCGAGCTGCTTGGGGTCCATCTTCGACAGGTCCGGCATGCCGCCGCCCATCATGCCGCCCATACCGCCGGGCATCATGCCGCCGAGGCCCATCTTGGAGGCGAGGCCGCCCATCATGCCGCGCATCAGGCCGCCGCCTTTGCCCTTGCCGCCCATCGCCTTCATCATGTCGGCCATGCCGCGATGCATCTTGAGCAGCTTGTTGATTTCGGCCGCGTCGGTGCCGGAACCGGCGGCGATGCGCTTCTTGCGCGAATGCTTGAGCAAATCGGGATTGGCGCGCTCGGCCTTGGTCATCGACGAGATGATGGCGAGCTGGCGGCCGAACATCTTGTCGTCGAGACCGGCGGCGGCCATCTGGTCCTTCATCTTGCCCATGCCGGGCATCATGCCCATGATGCCGCCCATGCCGCCCATCTTCGACATCTGCTGAAGCTGACCGGCGAGATCGTTCAGGTCGAACTTGCCCGACTGCATCTTCTTGGCCATCGCCGCCGCCTGTTCGGCGTCGATGTTCTCGGCGGCCTTTTCGACGAGCGAGACAATGTCGCCCATGCCGAGGATGCGGTCGGCGATGCGCTTGGGGTGGAATTCCTCCAGCCCGTCCATCTTTTCGCCAGTGCCGATCAGCTTGATCGGCTTGCCGGTGACGGCGCGCATCGAAAGAGCCGCACCGCCACGGCCATCGCCGTCCATGCGGGTCAGGACGAGGCCGGTGATGCCGACGCGCTCGTCGAAGCTCTTGGCCAGGTTGACGGCGTCCTGGCCGGTCAGCGAATCGGCGACCAGCAGGATTTCGTGCGGGCTCGACACCTTCTTGATGTCGGCCATCTCGACCATCAGCGGCTCGTCGATATGGGTGCGGCCGGCGGTGTCGAGGATGACGATGTCG
>NZ_RZTT01000646.1 GCF_003996995.1 Mesorhizobium sp. M7A.T.Ca.US.000.02.2.1
GAGACAGTCGCACCACCGCGTCCACCACGCCACCAATCCGCGCTACCTCGACGCCAATTATGCCGGCACGCTGATCATCTGGGACCGCATATTCGGCACCTTCGTCGGGGAACTGGACGAGGACCGGCCGCGCTACGGCATCGTCAGGAACCTCGGCACCTTCAATCCGCTGAAAGTGGCATTCCATGAATGGATCGGCATGTTCCGGGACGCCTTTGCGCCTAGCCTGACCTTGAGCGATCGCCTGAACTATCTGATCAAGCCGCCGGGCTGGAGCCATGACGGCTCGCGCGAGACGTCGGAAAGCCTGAAGGCCGCCTATGTCAGGAGAAATCCTGATGAGGCCGGCAAGCCGGGGTTGCCGATAGCTGGTGTCGAGCCGGCCGAGTAACTTGTCGCCTCAGGATGGTTAGTGCGACCTGCCGTCGCGCATCAGCGTCTCATAGTCGCGACCGCCATAAGAAGATGTTGACGATGCGGACGAAGTTATCGTCGACGATGTAAGCGATGACTGCAGAGTGCTCGAACGGAACTGTTCGCAATCCTGGCAGGATATCATCGCGGGAACGACCGCTGCGTGGTGCATTGCCGATATTCTGGCAGCGGTCTTCAATGCGCAAAGTAAACTTCAGCGCAACTCAACGCTTCCGCCGGCGTCGACGATATGTCTGAAAATCTCGGCCAGATCATTTCTGGCATTTTCGCCGTATTCAATCTCAAGCCGCTGAATCATCGCCGCGGCTCGAATATTCAGCGGCGAGCTCCCTAAGATGGTCGCGAACCTTTTCCCCCGAATAGCCCGGCCTTGTGTCCTCAATCGACGCCTTCACCCGCGCTCTGATCGACGCCATACGCTCTGCATGTTCCTCTTCTTCGCGCTGGAAGGCGCGAAGGGCTGCACGGATGACTTCACTGGCCGAACCGAAGGAGCCGTCTTCGACCTTCTCCCGGATCATGCGCGCCATAGCGGGCGTGACGGTGACCGACAGTTTCTCGGCGGATTCCATGGATGCCTCTCTTATGTATAAAGTAGGATACTATCCTACTTTATACATAAGATCCAATCAGAATGCGAAGTCGTCTATTCCGCGGCTTCGGCCGTTTGCGCCGCCAACCCCAGCCACTCCCTGCAATCAGCGCGCGCGCGCGAGGTGATGGCGTGCCTTTTGGCAACAGTCTTGTCCTTGCCGCGCATGCGTTTGCCCTCGGTCTTCGGGGCTTCGACGGGCGGGAACAGGCCGAAATTGACGTTCATCGGCTGGAAGGAGCGCTTGCCCGGCTCATCGTCGGACACGATGTGCCCGCCGGTGATGTGGTTGAGCAGGGCGCCGAAGGCCGTGGTCAGCGGCGGCAGGGACGGTGAGTGGCCGAGACGCTCGGCTGCGGCGAAGCGGCCGGCAAGCAGACCGATCGCGGCACTTTCGACATAGCCTTCGCAGCCGGTGATCTGGCCGGCGAAACGCAGGCCGGGCCGCGACTTCAGTTGCAGCGAAGCGTCCAGCAAGGTCGGCGAGTTGATGTAGGTGTTGCGGTGCAGGCCGCCGAGGCGGGCGAAATCGGCGTTTTCGAGACCCGGTATGGTGCGGAACACGCGCACCTGCTCGGCATGCTTCAACTTGGTCTGGAAACCGACCATGTTGTAGAGCGTGCCCAGCGCATTGTCCTGCCGCAGCTGCACCACGGCATAGGCCTTTACGGTCGGATTGTGCGCGTTGGTCAGCCCCATCGGTTTCATCGGCCCGTAGCGCAGCGTCTCGACGCCGCGCTCGGCCATGATCTCGATCGGCAGGCAGCCGTCGAAATAGGGCGTGCCTTCCCATTGCTTGAATTCGGTTTTCTGGCCGTCGACCAGCGCTTGCACGAAGGCAAGGTACTGGTCCTTGTCCATAGGACAATTGATGTAGTCCTTGCCGGTGCCGCCTGGCCCGACCTTGTCGTAGCGCGACTGGAACCAGCAGGTATCCATGTCGATCGTGTCGAAATGGACGATTGGCGCGATGGCGTCGAAGAAGGCGAGCGCATCGGCGCCGGTCGCTTCCGCGATCGACTGGGCAAGCCCGGGGGCGGTCAATGGGCCCGTGGCGACGATCGCCTGGTCCCAATCCGCCGGCGGCAGACCAGGCACTTCCTCGCGCTGGATGGTGATCAGCGGGTGTGCTTCGAGCTTTTTCGTCACTGCGTCGGCGAACCCGTCGCGATCGACGGCCAGCGCGCCGCCGGCCGGAACCTGGTTGGCGTCGCCGGCGCTCATGATCAACGAGCCGGCCAGCCGCATTTCGGCATGCAACAGGCC
>NZ_RZTT01000647.1 GCF_003996995.1 Mesorhizobium sp. M7A.T.Ca.US.000.02.2.1
ATGTCATGGCGCTGCTGCAGCGCGGGCGGGTCCGGCCTGTCGACATTGGGGCTCTGTTTCACCAGCACTTCGAGATTGGAGATACGATCCCGCGGCATCGGATGGCTGATCCGGTAGGGATCGACTTGCGCGCCCGAGAGCGACAGCGCAGTCTGGAAGCGGTGAAACGTCTTCAGCATGCCCATGCCGGACTGGCCGGTGGCGTTGAGATAGGTGATCGCCGAGCGGTCGGCCGTCATCTCCTCGGTGCGCTGGTAGGCGAGGATGCTGCGCTGTGCCATCTCGCCGCCACCGGCGGCCACGCCCATGCCCGCACCGGCAAGGCCGCGGCTATTGGTTGTCGCGCCGGCGACCATGGCACCGGCACCCAGCAGCGTCGCGATGATGGCCATCGTCTTGGCGCGTTCAAGCTGGTCGCGGAGTTTCTGCTGGTGGCCGCCGGCGATATGACCGGCTTCGTGCGCGATGACGCCGATGATCTCGTTGGGCGTTTCAGCCGTCATCAGCGCGCCGGTGTTGATGAACAGCCGGCGCCCGGTGACGAAGGCGTTGAAACTCTGGTCATTGACCAGAACGATGTCGATGCCGTCATTCGCCAGGCCAGCCGCCCTGAAGATCGGCCGCGCGTAATCGCGAACCAGCGCCTCGATCTCGGCGTCGCGCACCACCGGCACGTTCTGGGCAAAGGCGCTGACCGAACTCGCCATTGCAACGGCAACGCCAAGCGAAAGCGTCGCGAAGACGCGCGCTGCCTGGGCAATCGTCGATCTGGGTCGGCTCAACATGATGGCTCCACTGGTAGACGAGCGGGCGAAAGATGAAAAGTCGGCGCCGGAAACTTCCTCAACTTGTGATCCTCACATCAATCGGGCATTTGTGCGGCACATGCGCCAGTGCCTGGCGCCGTCAGTCATCGGGAATACTGGTCAAATGGTCGTTTCGCTCTCACGTCGTGGCAATGTCGAGCCCTTCCATGCGATGGACATTCTGGCAGAGGCAAACCGGCTGAAGTCCCAGGGCGTGCCGGTTGTTTCGATGGCCGTCGGCCAGCCCTCCGATCCCGCACCGGTTCTGGTTCGCGCCGCAGCCGCCAAGGCGCTGCAGGACGGACGCATCGGCTACACCGACGCGCTAGGACTGGCAGGTTTGCGCAAGGCGATCGCCGGACACTACGCCGATCACTACGGGCTTGATATCGAGCCCGGCCGGATCGCGGTGACCACTGGATCGTCGGCCGCCTTCAACCTCGCCTTCCTTGCGATGTTCGACGGGGGTGACCGCGTCGCCATCGCGGCACCCGGCTATCCCGCCTATCGCAACATCATGGCCGCGCTCGGCATCGAGGTGGTCGAGATCGAGCTCGGCGACGCCGCCTACCTGCATGCCGGCCATCTCGAGACCGCGCATCGTGAAAAGCCGCTGAAAGGCGTTCTCTTCGCCAGTCCCGCCAATCCAACCGGCGCGGTCATACCGGCCGATGAACTGGCGGCCCTGGTGAGGACGGCACAAGACCTCGGCATCGCCGTCATCTCCGACGAAATCTATCACCGGCTCGCCTATGCCGCCCCCGACACCACGGCGCTTGCCTATGGAGGCGACGTGACCGTGATCAACTCCTTCTCCAAATATTACTGCATGACCGGCTGGCGCATCGGCTGGATGGTGCTGCCGCAAGAGCTGGTGCGGCCGGTCGAGCGCGTCGCCCAGAGCCTCTACATCTCGCCGCCGGAACTGTCGCAGATCGCCGCGATCGAGGCGTTCAGGGCGACCGAGGAACTGGAAGCGGTCAAGGGTCGCTATGCCTGGAATCGCGAGCTTTTGATGAAGCGCCTCCCGGAACTCGGCTTTCCGCTGGCGGCGCCCATGGACGGCGCCTTTTATGCCTTTTGTGACGTCACCAGGCATACCAATGACAGCATGGCCTTCGCGCGAAAGATGCTGGCCGAGGCGCATGTCGCGGCAACACCCGGCCAAGACTTCGACACTCAGGCCGGGCACCGCACGATGCGTTTCTCCTACGCCGGCAGCCACGACGACATGATCGAGGCGATGGCGCGCCTCGAACGCTGGTTGAGGTAGCGCCATGCCGGAACTCGAACAGGCCCTCAGACTTGATCAGGCCCACAAACTTGATCAGGCCTCCAAACTTGATCAGGCATTGGCCGAAGTCGCTGCCGAAATGGCCGATCGCACCGATCGCGGTGACGTCGCTTCCTACCTTCCGCAATTGGGCAAGGTCGATCCGAAGAAATTCGGCATCGCAGCGGTCACCAATGACGGCCACGTGC
>NZ_RZTT01000648.1 GCF_003996995.1 Mesorhizobium sp. M7A.T.Ca.US.000.02.2.1
GCACACCGGCCACCGAACCGGCGAGCCGCACGCGCAGCCCAAACGGCTCCACCTTGCGCTTGCCCAGACTCGCAGCGATGCCGGCGGCGATATCGCCCACCCAGATCCACAGGAAGCGCAACGCGATCAGGCACAGCGTCAGCGCGATGACGGTCGCGATCGGCTGGATGATCGGGTGCAGGCTCATGAGTTCCGGCGGCACATGGCGGATGATGTCGGGAAGCTGCAGGCCGAGCACGATGAAGAGAGCGCCGTTGAAAACGAAGGAAAGCGTCGTCCACAGCGACATCGTCTGCATGCGCGCCGAGACGCCGAGGAAGCGAAACACGCCGGAGCCGCCGGTGAGCAGGCCGGCGGTAACAGCCGCCAGGATGCCGGAAGCTCCGACATGCTCGGCGCCGAGATAGGCTATGAAGGGCAGCAGGACCATCACCAGCACCTGCGCCTCGGCCGGCACGCCGCCGATCCGGTTGAGCAGTTGCAGCAGCTTGGCGGCAACGAACAGCGCCGCCACGCCGATCAGGATGCCCATCGCCACGGCATAGAAAAAACTGAGCGAAGCCGCCGCAAGGGAAAAGCTGCCGGTCAGCACCGCCGCGACGGCAAAGCGGAACATGACCAGCCCCGACGCATCGTTGAGCAGCGACTCGCCTTCCAGAATGTGCATCAGCCGCGCCGGGACGACATTCCTGTCGACGATCGAGGACACCGCCACCGCGTCGGTCGGCGACAGCACCGCGGCAAGCGCAAAAGCGACCACCAGCGGGATGCTCGGCACCAGCCAATGCAAGGCGTAGCCGACGCCGACGATGGTGAAGAAGACCAGTCCTATGGCCAGATCCAGGATCGGTCCGCGCAGCGCCATCAGTTCACGCTTCGGTGCGCCATAGGCATCGCCGAACAGCAGCGGCGGAATGAACACCAGCAGGAACAGTTCCGGATTGATCTCGACATGGATGCCGCGCACCGGCCACGCAAGCGCGGCACCGATCGCAATCTGCAGCACCGGCAACGGCACCCGCACCAGGCGAACCAGAGCGCCGGAAAGCGCCACGAAGACGAGCACGACCAGAATGAAGACGGCGACTTCCATGGTCCGGTTCCAGGCTTTCCGCCGACCATGCGCAAAGCCGGCCGATCCGTCCAGCCGCCCGTCCCGTGAAAAACGCCGCGGCACCCAATCAATGAAAAAGGCCGCCCTGAGAGGCGGCCCTTTTTACATAAGAATCAAATGTTTATAGCGCAGACGTGATCTGCAGCTCGTTGTTGCCGTCAAGCGCGTAGACGTCGTCGCGGAACTGCACGACGCCCGGACCGGTCGACCAGGCCGAGAGATAGAGGAAGTGGACCGGCACCGGATTGGTGACCTGGATCGGCGTGTTTTCACCGGTCTTGATCGCCGCCTCGAAATGCTGGCGGTCCCAGCCGGGCGTGTCGCGCAGGATCCAGGTGACGAGGTCGCGCACATTCTGCACGCGCACGCAGCCCGAGGAATCGAAACGCAACATCTTGCCGAACAGGCTCTGCTGCGGCGTGTCGTGCATGTAGACGCCGTCAGGGCTCGGAAAATTGATCTTCACCGAGGCCATGGCGTTTTCCGAGCCGGGATCCTGGCGGAACCGGTACTTGGCGGCGTCGTCGGTCGACCAGTCCACATTCATGGGATCGACTTCGCTGCCATCGGGCGCGAACAGGCGGATGTGGCTGTTCTTGAGATAATCGGGATCCTTCCGCATCAGCGGAATGATGTCCTTGCGCACGATCGAGACCGGTGCGTTCCAGTATGGATTGACGATGATCTCGTTGATCTTGGAATTGACGATCGGCGTCTGCCGGTCGATCTTGCCGACGATCGCGGTGTGGCGAAGCACGACGCGGTCGTTCTCGACCGCTTCGACCTGCGCTGCCGGAATGTCGACCAGCACGTAGCGGCTGCCCAGCGTGCCGGCCTTCTCGCGCAGCCGCTGCAGATTGGTCTGCAACTGGCCGAGCCGGATCTGCGCCGAAACGTTCATCGCCGCATAGGTGTATTTGCCGAGCGCACCATCGGCAGGCAGGCCGTGGCGCAGCTGGAAGCGCTTGACCGCCGAGTCGACATAGGAATCGAAAGCCGTCGAAATGCCGGCGCTTTGCGACAGGTCGCCGGAAACCATCAGCCGCTTGCGCAACGGCACCACATCCGGGTCGTCGACGCCGAGCTGCAGCTTCTTGGTCGCGGGAACGTCGACCCAGCCACCCTGCCCGACAATGTTCTGGTATTGCCCGACCGCCTGCTCCGTGAAGGCG
>NZ_RZTT01000649.1 GCF_003996995.1 Mesorhizobium sp. M7A.T.Ca.US.000.02.2.1
TTTCGTATGGAAGGCATATCCAAGCGCTATGGCGGTGTACGCGCGCTGGAGAAGGCCGAGCTTGTTGTCGAAGCCGGCAGCATTCATGCCATTCTCGGCGAAAACGGCGCCGGCAAATCGACGCTGATCAAGGTTATGGCGGGTGTCGTGGCGCCCGATGAGGGCCGCATGACGCTGGACGGGCGCGAGGCGACCTTCGCTTCTCCGGGTGCCGCCAACAAGGCCGGCATCGTCTGCATCTTCCAGGAACTGTCGCTGGTTCCCGAACTCAGCGTTGCCGACAACATAGTCATTTCCGATCCGCCGAAGCGTTTTGGCATGATCGACCGCAAGGCGCAGCGCCGCATCGCCGAGGAGGCGCTGGCACGCGCGGGCGCCGCCGATATCCACCCGCTGGCGCTGGTCAAGGACCTGCCGCTGTCACGCCGCCAAATGGTCGAGATCGCAAAGGCGCTGGCCAGGAAGCCGCGCATCCTGATCCTCGACGAGGCGACCTCGGCACTGACCGCGACCGACGTTGCCAAGATCTTCAGCGTGCTCAAGCGATTGCGCTCGGAAGGGCTGGCGCTGCTTTACATCTCGCACCGCATGAACGAGATCGCCGAGCTTGCCGACCACTGCACGGTGTTTCGCAACGGCCGCAATGTCGCCAGCTACAAGGCAGGCACAAAGAGCGACAATGAGGTGGTCGAACTGATGATCGGCCGCGAATACAGCCATATCTTTCCGCCCAAGCCGGCGGCGGTGCCTGCCACCGCAGCCCCCAGGTTAGAGGCCCGCAAGCTCTCCTGGGCCGACCGGCTGCACGACATCTCGCTGACCGTCAGGGCAGGTGAGGTGGTCGGCATTGGCGGCCTCGACGGTCAGGGCCAGCGCGAATTGCTGCTCGCCTTCTTCGGCGTGCTGCGGGGCCTCAGCGGCCAGATCCTGATCGACGGCAAGCCGGTGTCGATCACCAGCCCATCCGTTGCGCGCGACGACGGCATCGGCATGGCGCTCATCCCCGAGGACCGCAAGACCGAAGGGCTGATGCTGCCGATGACGGTGCGCGAGAACCTGTCCTTCGCGGCGCTCGACCGGCTGTCGAAAGCCGGCATCATCGACCGTGCCGCCGAGCAGCGGCTGATCGACGACATGGTCGGCCTCCTGGCGATCAAGACGGCAGGCCTCGACATTCCGGTCGGCGCGCTTTCGGGCGGCAACCAGCAGAAAGTGGTCATCGCCAAATGGCTGATGCGCCAGCCGCGCATCATCCTGCTCAACGATCCGACGCGCGGCATCGACGTCGGCACCAAGCAGGAACTGTACCAGCTGATGCGCAAACTGGCCGACGCGGGTGCGGCGATCCTGTTCTACTCGACCGACTATGACGAGCTGATCGGCTGCTGCGATCGCGTGCTGGTGCTCTATGACGGGGCGGTCAAGCGCGAGTTGGTTGGTGCCGAGATCACCGAGCGGGCGCTGATATCAAGCGCGCTCAACATCCATGGCGAGGAGAGCCCGGTGGGCCTGGGAGCAAGCGCGTGAAAGATTGGCGCTACTGGCTGGCCGAGCAGCGCGGAACTCTGCTGGCGCTCGGCATCTTCATCGTCATGTTCGTCATCTACACCTCGAACCATCCGGCGGGCTTCACCGCCAATGTCGTGCAGACGGCGTCGAACAAGGGCGTGCTGCTCGCCTTTGTCGCCATGGCGCAGACGCTGGTGGTGATCACCGCCGGCATCGACTTGTCCGTCGGTATGATCTTCCTGCTCACCAACTGCCTCGCCTCCTGGCTGGTGGTCGGCACGCCGATGCAGACGACGCTCGGTGTCATCGCCGTGCTGGCGGTGGGGCTGTTGTGCGGTGCGATCAACGGCGCCATCGTCATCTATGGCCGATTACAGCCGATCGTCGCCACCATTGCCACAGGCGCCGTCTATTACGGCATCGGCCTTTTGCTGCGGCCATTTCCGGGCGGCTCGGTCAATGAGGATCTGGCCGATGCGCTGACCGGCCGTGTGTTCGGCGTGGTGCCGGCGAGCCTGGTCGTCCTGCTGGCCATCGTGCTGGTGATCTGGGTGCCGTTCAGCCGCTCGGTGCTCGGCCGCGCGGCCTACGCGGCCGGCTCGTCGGAGACGGCGGCCTACATGTCCGGCGTGCCGATCCGGCGCGGCAAGTTCGCTGCCTACACGCTGGCCGGCCTGCTGGCGGCGATCGGCGGACTGTTCCTGACTTTCTTCACCTATACGGGCGAGGCGGCCTATGCCAGCGGCAACTCCTATACGC
>NZ_RZTT01000064.1 GCF_003996995.1 Mesorhizobium sp. M7A.T.Ca.US.000.02.2.1
GTTTTCCAACAACTCGGCGTCCGGCGTCATCGACGCGCCGAGACTGTCGATTTCAGGTTTCGCGCTCGACGGCGCCATCGGCCGCTATTTGTTCGCGCTGACCATCGTCACGGTGCTGACCTTCCTTGCCTATAGGCTGGTCTCGTCGCAGATCGGGCGCAACTTCATCGCCATCCGCGACAATGAAACCGCCGCCCGCATCATCGGCATTCCGGTGCTGAAGACCAAGCTTCTGGCCTTCGCCATCTCGTCCTTCATCATTGGCGTTGCCGGCGTCATCTGGGCCTTCGCCTATCTCAGAACCGTCGAGCCGGACGGCTTCGATCTCGACCGGTCGTTCCAGATCCTGTTCATCATCATCATCGGTGGTCTGGCTTCGATCCGCGGCGCCTTCTTCGGCGCCGCCCTCATCGTGGTCTTTCCACTCGCTCTGTCGCGCCTCGGCGGCTTCCTGCTTGGCGATCTCTTCGACTCGGGCGTGCTCGACATGAGCCAGCGCATCGTGCTGGGCGCGCTCATCATCCTGTTTCTGATCCTTGAACCCGACGGGCTGGTGGCGCTGTGGGACAGGGTCCGAAGACGGCTCCTGTTCGCCTGGCAGTCGACTTGAGCTGATGCATTGAAAATGAATCCAATCCGAAAATGAACAAGGGGCCGAACCCAAGACGGCCCATACCGGGAGTATCTCGACCATGACTTTCCTCAGCACAATCAAGGCGGCGGCGCTGTCTGCGGCGATGATCGTGTCGGTGGCCTTGCCGGCCGCGCACGCCGACGAACAATATTTCCCGCTGCAGAGCTATCGCGTCGGGCCTTACGCGGCCGGCGGCACCGGCTTCTTCGGCGGCTTCATCGACTATCTCAACCTCATCAACATCCGTGACGGCGGCGTCAACGGCGTCAAGCTGACCTGGGACGAATGCGAGACCCAGTATGAGGTCGAGCGCGGCGTCGAATGCTATGAGCGGCAGAAGAGCCATGCCGGTGCCGCGGCCTGGAACCCGCTCTCGGTCGGCATCGCCTATGCCATGATCGATCGCATCACCGCCGACAAGGTGCCGCTGATCACCGTCAACCACGGCCGCACCGACTCCACCGACGGGCGTGTCTTCCCTTACGTCTTCCCGCTGCTGCTCAATCCCTACAGCGAGACATCAGGCATAGTGAACTACATCGCCTCCAAGGAAGGCGGCATCGACAGACTGAAGGGCAAGAAGATCGTCGTGCTCTATCATGGGTCGCCCTACGGCAAGGAAACCATCCCGATCTATGAATTGCTGGCGCAGAAATACGGCTTCACCGTGCAGCAGATCGAGGTGCCGCATCCCGGCAACGAGCAGCAGTCGCAGTGGCTGACGATCCGCCGCGCCAAGCCGGACTTCGTCGTCCTGCGCGGCTGGGGCGTGATGAACCCGGTGGCGCTGAAGACGGCGGTCAAGGTCGGCTTCCCCGTCGACCATATCGTCGGCAATGTCTGGTCGAATTCCGAAGAGGACGTGATCCCCGCCGGCGACGCCGCCAAGGGCTACACCGCCATCACCACGCAGGCTTCCGGCAACTCCTACCCGGTGGTGCAGGAGATCGTGAAGACGGTCTATGGCGCCGGCAAGGGTAACCTTGAAGACAAGGCGCGCATCGGCTCGGTCTACCACAATCTCGGCATCGTCAACGGCATCCTCAATGTCGAGGCGATCCGGGTCGCGCAGGAGAAGTTCGGTCACCGCACGCTGACCGGCGATGAGGTCCGCTGGGGCTTCGAGCATCTCAAGCTTGATCCGGCCAAGGTCGAGGCGCTTGGCGCCAAGGATCTGTTCCATTCGATCAACGTCAGCTGGGACAATCATGAAGGCGAAGGCTACGTGACCTTCCAGCAGTGGGACGGCAGGAAGTGGAACGTCGTCTCCGACTGGATCGCGCCGGACTGGGCGCTGCTGCGGCCGATCATCGAGAAGTCCGCCGAGGCCTACGCCGCCGAGAAGGGCATCAAGCTGCGTACCGCCGACGATGCCAATGCTGTGACCACCAACTGATCAGTCAGTGCCGGGCGTCGCGGACCAAGTTTCCGTGGCGCCCGACCTGTTCGGTTTTTGAACCGCGAAAGAACAGCCTATGCCGAACGATGACGTCATTCTTGCCGTGGACACGGTCCATGCCACCTACAACCACGCCATCACCGCGCTGCATGGCGTCAGCTTCGAGCTCAGGCGCGGTCAGATCCTGGCGTTGCTCGGTGCCAATGGCGCCGGGAAGACCACGACGCTGAAGGCCGTCTCCAACCTGCTGCCGGCCGAACGTGGGCAGGTCAATGCCGGCACCATCCGTTACGACGGCTCGGATGTCTCGCGCCGCAAACCGGGTGACCTGGTGCGCGCCGGGCTGGTTCAGGTGCTGGAAGGCCGCCACTGCTTCAAAAGCCTCACCGTCGAGGAGAATCTGATCGCCGGCGGCATCGGCCGCAGCGGCAGCCGCGCCGAGATCAACGGGGATCTCGAACGGATCTACGGCTATTTCCCGAGGCTTCGGGAAAAGCGCCGGACATTGTCCGGCCTGACCTCCGGCGGTGAACAGCAGATGACCGCCATCGGCCGGGCGCTGATGTCGCGACCGCGTTTGCTGGTTCTCGACGAACCGTCGATGGGGCTCGCCCCGCTCATCGTTCAGGACATCTTCCAGAGCTTGAGAAAACTCAACCGTGAGACCGGCCTGTCGATCCTGGTTGCCGAGCAGAACTCGGCGGTCGCGCTCAGATACGCCGACCACGCCACGGTGCTCGAGAACGGCGTTTCCGTTCTCGCCGGCGCTGCCGCCGAACTTCGCCAGCGCGAAGACATCAGGGCCTTCTATCTCGGTCAATCAACCCCGGGGGAACAGGTGACACCCGCCACCAAGCCCGCCCATCTCCACGCCGTTGCCGGAGCCAAAATCCCAAGGAGCAGTGAAATGACCGTTTCGACCGTCAAAACCGACAAGGCTTCCGCCGCCGTGCCGCCAGTCGCAAGGCCGACCGCCCCAGCGCACATCATCAAGGATGATGCCGAGGCGATTGCGATTGCCCACGCACTCGCCGCCGAATTCGTCAAGGACTCCTCCCAGCGCGACCGCGAGCGGATCTGGCCGGTCGCCGAACTCGATGCCTTTTCGCAAAGCGGCCTGTGGTCGATCAATGTACCCAAGGCATTCGGTGGGCCGGAGGTGTCATATGCGACGCTGGCGAAGGTGATCGAGATCATCTCGGCGGCGGATTCCTCGATCGGCCAGGTTGCGCAGAACCATCTCGGTGTTGTCGCCGCCATTCGCACCGTGTCCGACGCGGACCAGCAGAAGCTGCTGTTTGCCGAAGCGCTGAAAGGCACCCGGTTCGGCAACGCCTTCTCCGAGTTCGGTTCCAAGCGCGCCGCCGATTTCGAGACCCGCTTCACCGATGCCGGCGATCATGTGGTTGTCAACGGCCGCAAATTCTATTCGTCCGGCGCGCTGCTTGCCCATCTGGTGCCGATCGTGGCGCTCGATGACGAGGGCCGCGCCTGGTATGCGATCGCCGACCGTGCCGCACCCGGGCTGACGGTCATCGACGACTGGTCGAGCTTCGGCCAGCGCACGACGCTGTCCGGCACCGTTATCATCGACAACGTCAAGGTGCCGAAGACCCATCTGGTACCCGGCTACAAGGGCTACGACAGGCCGACCGCCGACGGCGCCATCTTCCAGATCATCCAGGTGGCGGTCGACACCGGCATCGCCCAGGCGGCGATCGACGAGACCGTCAATTTCGTCAGGACCAAAAGCCGCGCCTGGATCGACAGCGGCGTCGACAACGCCTGGGACGATCCTTACACCATTCAGGCCATTGGCGACCTGACGCTGCGCCTGCACGCGGCGCAGGCGCTGCTCGAAAAGGCCGGTCATGCGATCGACCGGGCAGTGATCGATCCGACCGCCGAGACCGTCGCGCATGCCCAGATCGTCACCGCCGAGGCAAAAATCCTGTCGACCGAGATCGCCATTGCCGCAACCAACAGGCTGTTCGAACTTGCGGGAACCCGCTCGACGCTGGCCGAATACAATCTCGACCGGCATTGGCGCAACGCGCGCACGCACACGCTGCACGATCCGGTGCGCTGGAAATATTCCATCCTCGGCGAATATTTCCTCAACGGCGAAAATCCGCCGCTGCACGCCTGGAGCTGATTCCCATCGGCGGGCGGGCGGCCTGCCACGTCAAACCTTCGACTATCCAAGAGGCCCACTGCCATGTCAAATCCAACAGTCGTCGGCTTTTCCGGCAACATCACCAGGCCGTCAAAGACGCGCGCCTTCGTCGACCTGGTCACCAGGGACATCGCCGCCAGCCACGGCCTGTCGGCGAGCACCTATGATATCGAGGATCTCGGCCCGTCGCTGGGAACGGCGAAATGGGCCCGAGATCTCGACGGCCAGGCGCGCGTCATCCTGGAGGCGATTCTCGCCGCCGACGTGCTCGTCGTGGGCTCGCCGACCTACAAGGGCAGCTATACCGGCCTTTTTAAGCACTTCTTCGACCTGATCGATCCGGCGGCATTGCGGGGAAAGCCCATCGTGTTGACCGCGACCGGAGGTGGCGAGCGCCACGCCTTGATCGTCGAACATCAGCTGCGGCCGCTGTTCGGCTTCTTCGAGGCTTTCGCGCTCCCCACCGCCGTCTATGCCACCGACAAGGATTTCACCGACGGCGTGCTGCGCTCCGAGGCGATCCTGAAGCGTGCCGCGCAGGCGGTCGACGAGGTCGGCTTCGTGCTGGCCAATCGTTCGGCAGGCCGGATCGCCGCTGAATAGCCTGTCGTCAGCGGATTGAACTGAACGAAATCCGTGAGGGCAGCGCCCCCGCTTACGCGCAATTTACGACCGCCCGCTAAAACCGTTCCTGTCTGATTCGTCTGGGACAGGAACGTCATGAGCAAAGCCCTCACATCCTTCGCATTGGTCGCCGGGCTGACCGCCTTGCTCATGGCGTTGAGCCTAGCCGTGGCCAGGCACGGCTATCCCTATGGTGCCATCGGCGTCAGGCGCCTTGACGGCATTGCCGACGCCGGCGTGTTCATCCCGATTGCCGCCGTCTATTTCTTCAGCGCGATGCTGATGATGATCCTGCCGATCAGGGCGGCCGGCATCGTCCTGACCCATGCCGCCGACGCCCTCTTCTGGACCGTGATCGCACTGTTTGCGACCATCGTCGGCTGTCTGGTCGCCAGATGGGCTTTCGGCCAGGGCAGCGCCGTGTGGGCATTGCTGAACTGGCGGTTCCTGTTTGCGGCGGCGATCGTCGGTTGTCACTTCGTCATGAACGAACTGCGCCGCAACGTCCTGCTGCGCAGCCTGTTCTTCGTGGTCTTCGCCGCCGCGACGCTGGCCTGCCTGTTCTGGTCGTTCACGCTCTGACGTGCCGTAACCGGCTACTTCGCTGATCCGGCTGCGATGTTGCCGGCGGCTGTTTCCATCCATGTCCAGAGATAGGTGGCAAGACCGCGACCGACATGGATGCGCAGCTTGCCGTCACGGCGATAGACGACGGCGCTGATGCCTGCGAATGAGAGCGCTGCACTGGCGCTCGCTTGGTTTGGATCGAGCGTCGTTCCACGCGCGATGAAAGCGTCGAGCGCCATGCCCTCGGCCTCGAATATTTGCAACCCAGCGCTGATCGCCGTCACCGCGAACCCGTCTGCATGCCAGCCCGTGGCGATGGCGAGCGGGCTCTTCGATACGACGAGCAACCGGTCGCGCGCCAGCCGCGCCGCGTAGCGGTCGCCCTGTGCGATACCAAAGGCACCCACGCCAGTCCCGCCGATGCTGGAAGCCCGTGCCCACGCGTCGAGGTCGCCGCTGACCAGCAACTGGTTGAGGCCGAAGACTGTTCGTACCGCAAGGCCCGGCGTGGCGATGACCGCGCCCTGCCAGTCCGGTGCAACGGACCATTTTTCCGAGAGATCACGCATGCAGCCGCTCTCCTGCCGGGTCGAAGGCGCAAGGGGCGGTAATCGTCGCCTTGCTGATCTTGCCGAGATGCTGGATGTCGATCGTCTCGCCGTGCCGCGTCGCGCCGCGCTCGATCAGCCCAAGCGCAACCGGGCGACCGAGCGTCGGGCTTTGGTAGCTCGAGGTGACAAAGCCTTGGCTGCGCAATCTGCCGTCGATCCGTTTGATGCCATGCGCGCCGGTCGGCAGCGGCGCTTCGCCTTGCGGCACCGCTAGTCCGACAAGCTGCATGCGGTTGTCACGCGAGGCCTCCTCTGTGAACAGCGAGCGGCGGCCGACGAACTCGGTCTGGCGCTTGACGCGCGGGCCGTCGACGCCGAGATCATGCGGCAGCGTGGTGCCGTCAGTGTCCTTGCCGATGACGATGAAGCCTTTCTCGGCCCGCAGGATCATCAGCGCCTCGAGACCAATGGCGACGGCATCGAAGGCCTGGCCGGCCTTGCGCAGATGCGCCCATAACGGCTCGGCGCGATCGGCCCGGATCGAAATCTCATAGCTCCTGTCGCCGGTGAAGCTGACGCGGGTAATGCGGACCTCGTCGCCTGCATAGCTTCCATGAGCGATCGCCATATGCGGCAGGTCGGCATCGCCGAGCGAAAGACCGAGGCCAAGCGCTTTGAGCAGTTTTCGGGAGTTTGGCCCCGAGACGGTCAGCGTCGCCATGTCCGATGTGGCGTTGTGGATGTAGACGGCGCCGCGTCCGAAGCGGTCCTGTCGCCATTCCTCCAGCCGGGCGTGAACGGCAGCGACATGCGAGGACGAGCACGAGACGACAAAGCGATGCTCGCCCAGCCGCACCAGAACGCCGTCGTCGAAGACCACGCCGTTCTCCGACAGCATGAAGCCGTAGCGGCAGCGGCCGGGCTTCAGCGTCGACATGGTGTTGTAATAGAGGAAATCGACGAACGCGGCCGCCTGCGGTCCGATCACCTCGATCTTGCCGAGCGTCGAGCCGTCGAACAGCGCGACCGACTGACGGGCGCGTAGCGCCTCGTCCGCGATCGAACGCTCCGCGTCCGCGTAGCCGCCATAGTGGGCCGGGCGCAGCCAGCCGCCATATTCCTGGAAGACAGCGCCATTGGCGCGGTGCACATTCTCTAGGGGCAGCCGGCGCACCGGCGCCATCAATTCGCCGACGCGCGCACCGGCAAAGCTTGCCAGCGGCACCGGCGTGAATGGCGGCCGATAGGTGGTGGTGCCGACCTCCGGCACCGTGCGGCCGGTGATCCCGGCCATCAGCGCCAGCCCGGGCAGGTTGGAGGTCTTGCCCTGGTCGGTCGCCATGCCGAGCGTGGTGTAGCGCTTCAGATGTTCGACCGAGACGAAGTTTTCGCGCGCTGCCAGTTCGACGTCCTTCACCGTCACGTCGTTCTGGTAATCGATCCAGATACGGCCTTTCGAGCCCGGAATCGGCCATGCCGGGAGAATGCCTCCCGTCGCCTTCGGTCCGGTGCTGCGCGGTAGGGGAGCCTTCGTCTGGCCGAGGGGTGCAAAGGCGGGGCCGGCGCCAGCAAACACCTCCGACAAGGAGACCGCGCCGGCTGCGGCGCCGATCACGGCGATGCCGTCGACCGGATCGCCTGGCAGGAAGGCGGCGCGCGCATCGCTCCAGGCGAGCTTGCCCTTGGCCTGGCCGAAGAGATGGATGGTCGGCGTCCAGCCGCCGGAGACCAGGACGCAATCGGCATCGAACCTCGTGCCGTCGTCGAGCGTCACGCCGTCGACGCGCAGCTTGCCGCTGGCGGATGCGAGAGAACGCCCTTTGATCAACCGGGCATTGGCCGGCGCGGCAGGCGTGCCGTTGCGCCGGATGTCGACAAGCCTGACTTCGGCGCTGGCCTCGGCAAGCGCCCCCGCCACCTCATAGGCGCTGTCATTGTTGGTGGCGACGATGATGCGGCGGCCGACCAGCACAGCGTGGCGCCTCAGATAGGCGAACGCCGCATCCGCCGACATGATGCCCGGCAGATCGTTGTTGGCGAAAGGCAGCGGCCGTTCGATGGCGCCGGTCGCCAGCACGATCTGGCGCGGCCTGACCCGCCACAGCGTATCCGGCCGGCCGTCGAAATGACGCTGGTTCAGCCCTACCAGATTGTGGTCGTAAATGCCTAAGGCGGTGGTCGAAGGCAGGATGAGGTGACCGCCAGCGGCAAGCTCGGCAATCGTCTCCTTGACCCATACGGCCGCCGGCTTGCCATCGATCTCACCGGCACGATAGCCAAGCGATCCGCCGGGGCTCTGCTGGTCGTCGACCAGTGTGACGGTCAGACCAGCGCCGGCCGCCAGTCTTGCCGCCGCCAGCCCTGCCGGTCCCGCGCCCACCACCAGCACGTCGCAATGATGGTTGATCTGGTCGGCCATGCCGGGCGAGGTCCAGTCAGCATCGACCGTGCCCAGCCCCGCCATGGCGCGGATGCGCGGCTCGAACCTGTGCCAGTCCGGCCACATGAAGGTCTTGTAGTAGAACGCGGCCGGGATGAAGCGCGCAAAACGGTCCAGGAAGGCGTTGCGGTCGGCCAGTGCGCTGGGCGTGGCGTTGACGCTTTTCGCCACCAGTCCGTCGCGCGCCGGCTCGGTCGTGGCGCGCGTGTTGGGCGTCGCCCGCGAGCCGCCGATATCGACCAGCGCGTTGGGCTCCTCGACGCCGGCGCCCCATATGCCGCGCGGCCGGTGGTATTTGAAGCTGCGGCCGACGACCGCGACGTCACCCGCCAGCAGCGCCGAGGCGATGGTGTCGCCGGCAAAGCCCTGCACGATGGTTCCGTCGAAGCTGAAGCGGATCGGGCGCGAGCGGTCGATGGCGCTGCCGCCGGTGGCAAGACGTGAGGCGGTCACGCGGCATGCTCCCCGTCGAGAGCGGCCGAAGACAGCACCTTGTGGGTGACGGTGTCCCGCTCCATGACGAAGAACTCGCCGCAAATCATGTGGACCCAGATCTCGCGCGCCGTGCCTTTCGGGTTGCCGCGCAGATAGAGGTAGCCAGCCCAGCGATCGGTCGGCACGTCGATGCCATCCGGCCTGACATTGCCGGCATCGCCGCCATAGTGGAATTCGGTTTCGTCGCGCGGGCCGCAGAATGGGCAAGGAAAGAGCTGCATGGCAAACCTCTAATGCGCGATGCCGGAGCCGGCCGCTTCGTCGATCAGCCGGCCGGTGGCGAAGCGATCGAGATCGAAGGGGCGGCTGATGTCGTTGTGTTTGCCTGACGCTAGCAATTGCGCCAGCAGCGTGCCACCGGCGGGAATGGCCTTGAAGCCGCCCGTGCCCCAGCCGCAATTGAGGAACAGGCCGGGCAGCGGCGATTCGCCGATGATCGGCGAGGAATCCGGCACCACGTCGACGATACCTGCCCATTGCCGCATCAGCTTGAGCTGGCCAAAGATCGGGAACATCTCCAGCACGCCGGCAATCACCGCCTCCAGCGTCGGCAAATTGCCGCGCTGCGCATAGGAAGGAATGCGGTCGAGGCCGCCGCCGATGACGATCTCGCCCTTGTCCGACTGGCTGACATAGACGCCGCAGCCGGGCGACAGCACCACCGTGTCGAGGATCGGCTTGACCGGTTCGGACACGCAGGCTTGCAGCGCATAGGAATTGATCGGAAGCCGGAAGCCGGCCTTGGCCGCCAGCACCGAAGAATGCCCGGCTACCGCCATGCCGATGCGCTCGGCACGGATCGCGCCACGCGAAGTCTGGACGCCGCGACAGCGGCCGCCTTCGATGATGAAACCAGTGATCTCGCAGTTCTGGATGATATCGACGCCGAGCCGGCTTGCCGCCCGCGCGTAGCCCCAGGCGACGGCGTCATGGCGCGCCGTGCCGGCCCTGCCTTGCCAGATGCCGCCGAAAACCGGGAAGCGCGCGTCCGGCGAAAAATTGTAGATCGGCGCCACGCGGCGCACATCGTCAGGTGAAAACAGCTCCGCATCGATGCCGTTGATCTGCATAGCGTTGACGGTGCGCGCCCCGATCTCCATCTCCGCGGTCGAGTGGCACAGATTGACCATGCCGCGCTGCGACAGCATGACGTTGTAGTTGAGGCCTTTCGACAATCCCTCATAGAGCCGGTGCGCCAGCCCGTAGAGCTCGACGCTTTCCGGATAATAGTAGTTGGAGCGCACCACGGTGGTGTTGCGGCCGGTGTTGCCACCGCCGATCCAGCCCTTTTCCAGCACAGCGACCCTGGTGATGTTGTGGTTCTTTGCCAGGTAATAGGCCGTCGCCAGCCCATGGCCGCCGCCGCCGATGACGATGGCGTCGTAGGACGGCTTCGGCTCGGGCGATCGCCAGGCCGGTTGCCAGCCGGTCTGGCCAGCCAGGCCCTCCTTGAACAGCGACAGGGCGGAATAGCGTGTGGTCATGACCTGCCGGACAGGCCTGATGTTCGGAGAGAAATGTGGATCATCGAATGGTCTTTCGCACCGACGTCATCGGTTCGATCGGTCATGCCCGCATCGCCTTGCCCAGTGGATCATATGGCGACGAAGCGATGACGCGCGCATCTCTTTCGACGCCGACGATGTGGGTTGTCAACGGCGTATCGATATCGGCCGCTTCGCGCCCGACCAGCGCCATGGCGAGGCTCTTGCCGACCGTGTGGCCGTAGCCGCCCGAAGTGACGAAGCCGGCGAGCCTGCCTTCGTTCCAGATGGGTTCGTAGCCGCTGGCATCGGCATCCGCCGCGTCGATTTCGAGCGTCACCAGCGTGCGCCGGGATTCGACTTGCCGTTCCTTCAGAGCCGCCTCGCGGCCGATGAAATCGACCTTGTCGAAAGCGATCCAGCGGCCCATTCTGGTCTCGGCCGGCGTATAGTCCTGCGTGAACTCGCGTGACCAGATGCCAAAGCTCTTTTCGAGCCGCAGCGAATTGACCGCGCCGAAGCCATATTCGGTCACACCCAGATCTTTGCCTGCCGTCAGCAGCGCTCGGCGCAGGCCCGCATGCTCATTGGCCTGGCAATGAATCTCGTAGCCGAGTTCGCCGATGACCGACAGTCGCCCGACCTTGGCGCGAACCAGTCCGACATCGAGCGTCCTGCAGGCGAGAAAGCCAAAGGCCTCGTGCGAAACGTCCTGATGTGTGAGGCGCTCAAGCAACATTCGCGCATTGGGACCGGCGAGCGAGAAACCAACAATGGCGTCCGAAATGTCTCGGACGGTGACGCCGTCGCTCATATGCTGCTCGAACCAGCGCATATGCCACTGTCGCAGATAATAGGATCCCATGATCCACCAGGAGCCATCGCCCCAATTGAAGACGGTGAGGTCGCCCTTGAGTTTGCCGTTTTCACCCAGCATCGGCGCGAGTTTTGCGCGACCCGGCCTGGCAAGCGCACAGGCAAGCAGCCGGTCGAGCCAGGCCTCGGCCTGCGGGCCGGTGATCTCGTAGCGCGAGAAGGCTGATATATCGAGCAGGCCGACACCTTCGCGCACTTTGCGGCATTCCTGTGCGACAATGTCGAAGGCGTTGGAGCGCTTCAGCGTCGGTGTCTCGACGAAGCCTCGCGGCGCGAAATAGAGCGGCACTTCCATGCCCCATGAATTGCCCCAGCGCGCGCCGGCGGCATCCATCGCGTCATGCGCGCCGGCTGTTTTCAAGGGCCGTCCCGCCGGCAGCTGCTCGTTGGGATAGCTCATGACAAAGCGGCGCGAATAGAACTGCCCGGTGGTCTGCTTGATGTATTCGCGGTTGGAGGCGAAGTCGCCATAGCGGGCGATGTCCATGCCGTAGACATCGGCTTCCGGCTCGCCATGGATCATCCATTCGGCCAGCGACTTGCCGACGCCGCCGCCTTGCAGGAAACCGGCCATGACGCCGCACGCCACCCAGTAATTGGGCACGCCGCGCACCGGGCCGACCAGCGGATTGCCATCCGGCGAGAAGGTGAAGGCCCCGTTCACCCAGCGTTTGATGCCGGCTGTCTCCAGGCAGGGGTAACGGCTGAAGCCGAGCGCCAGTTCGTCGGCTATGCGGTCGGTGTCTTCCTGGATCAATTCAATGCCGTAGTCCCACGGCGCCCCATCCATGTTCCAGTGCTTGTGGTTGACCTCATAGATACCCAGCCGAAGGCCTTTCTGCTCCTGGCGCATGTAGGTGAAGCCTTCGAGATCGACGATCAGCGGCAATTCCTTGTCCAGTACCTGGATTTCGGGCAATGCCTCGGTGACCAGATAATGGTGCTCCATCGGCGATACCGGCAGGTCGATGCCGGCCATCCTGCCAACCTGCTTGGCCCACAGTCCGCCGGCATTGACGACGTGCTCGGCAATCACCGTGCCCTTCTCGGTGACCACGTCCCAACCGCCATCGGCGCGGCGGTTGAGTTCCAGCACGCGGTTGTGCTCGATGATGTCGGCGCCGCGCAGCCTGGCTGCCTTGGCATAGGCGTGCACGACGCCCGAGGGATCGATATGGCCCTCGCGCGCGGCATAGAGGCCTCCCAGCATGCCGTCGGTGTTGAGGATCGGGCAGCGCTGCTTGATCTCATCGACACCGACCAGGTGGACATCGTCGATGCCCATGGTCTGGAAGATGCGGTAGGAGGCCTTGAGCCATTCCCAGCGCTCCGGCGCCGAGGCGACCGAGATGCCGCCGGTCATGTGCATGCCGATGCTCTGGCCCGATTCCTTCTCGACTTCGGAGAGCAGGTCGATCGTGTAGGCCTGCAGGGCGGCGATGTTGGGATCGGCGTTCAGCGCATGGAACCCGCCGGCCGCATGCCAGCTCGATCCCGCTGTCAGTACCTCGCGTTCGATCAGCGCGACGTCGTTCCAGCCGAACTTCGCCAGGTGATAGAGCGCCGAGGCTCCAACCACGCCGCCGCCGATGACGATCGCCCTGTATTGGGATTTCATCCTGTCGCACTCCACCCAGTCAGTGGCGTACCCTACTGGTATTGTACATATGTGTCTAGAGCTTGGAAAGGCGATAGAATGAGCGGCCCATGACTCCGCTCTGCGCCGATGCAGCAGAGGGGGCTCCTCTGCTGCTGTCGGCAGCAAACGTGCTTGCTATTGGGGCGATGCGCTAAGCGAAATCGTCAGCCGCGGCGGCCGGGCGGGCCGTACTATCGGTTGCGCGAAAGCGTCTTCTCGACATAGCGCGAGAAGTCTTCGACATCCTCCGCCGGAGGCTCCTGGCCGGTGAAGCTGCGCAGATAGCCGGCGACGTGAGGCAGGCGGCTGCTCATCGGCTCGTTGAGCTCAAGCGAGTAATAGCCGATCTGCATGAAGTACAGCACGCGGGCTCGCACGAACGCGTCTTCTTCCTCATAGCCGTGGCGCATGAACATGTCGCGGATGGCGTTGACACGCTCCTCGTCGGCCTCGTCGAGCGCGCGCCTGATGGCAGGCGAGCGGCGGGCCCAGGCCCTGATCGCGAAATCCAGCTGCGGATCGAACAGTCTTTCGTCCACCCAGCATTCGAAAATGCTCATCACCCCGCGAATGACGGTCGCGGAAGGCCGCCTGGCCCGTTCGACGATGAACCTGGTGTTGGTCTGCCGCCAGTAGTCGAGCAACTGGTCGAGCAGATCCTGCCGGCTCTTGAAATACCAGTAGAAGCTGGAGCGCGACACATCGAGCTTCTGGCCAAGCGTCAGCACGCGGACACGTTCGACACCGTCCGAGATCAACGTTTCAAGCGCAAGTTTCAGCCAGTCTTCGCGAGTGGCCTTGATATTGCCGGTGGCGCCGGCGCGCTGAATCGTCGTTTCGAGAGCTGCCATCGGCACGACGCATGACATGCTGCCTCAGGCAAATCAAGGCTATGGACAGAAGTGTATAGAGGAAATCGGCCCAAGCCGGACGACGCGCCATGGATATTGGCCGCATCGAGGCTCGATGAGGCAATGTCGTCACCCGCCATCCGCGCGGCGCAAGCGGGGGGATTTTTGTCGCGGCTGCTGGTTCACTGTTTGCTTTCCCGCGAGGCAATTGTCTGGCAAATACCAGTTCAGACAGATGCCCGCGCGGCCAACAAGCAGGAACACACGATATGACGCTGTTTCGAAAGAACCTCATCGATGGCGAATGGGTCGGCGAGGCCGGTTCGCGCAACATCAACCCCTCGGATACTGGTGACATCGTCGGCGATTATGCCTCGGCGGGTGTCGAACAGGCCAAGCAGGCGATCGCCGCGGCCAAGGCAGCGTTCCCGGCTTGGTCCCGTTCCGGTCCGCTGGCGCGTCACGCGGTGCTGAAAAAGGCCTCCGACGAGATTCTGGCGCGCAAGGACGAGATTGGCCGCAATCTCGCGCGTGAGGAAGGCAAGACGCTGGCCGAAGGCATAGGCGAGACCATTCGCGCCGCCCAGATTTTCGATTTCTTTGCCGGCGAAACGTTGCGTTTAACCGGAGAGGTCGTGCCGAGCGTGCGACCGGGCGTCGGCGTCGAGATGACGCGCGAGGCGGTCGGCGTGGTCGGCATCATCACGCCGTGGAATTTTCCGATCGCCATTCCGGCCTGGAAGATCGCCCCGGCATTAACCCACGGCAACACTGTCGTCTTCAAGCCGGCGGAGCTGGTTCCCGAGAGCGCCTGGACCATCGTCGATATCCTGCATCGCGCCGGCCTGCCAAAGGGCGTGCTCAATCTCGTCATGGGCAAGGGCTCGGTCGTCGGCCAGGCGATGCTCGACAGTCCCGACGTCAACGCCATCAGCTTCACCGGCTCGGTCGGTACCGGCAAGCGCGTTGCCGCGGCAAGCATCGAACACATGCGCAAGTTCCAGCTTGAAATGGGCGGCAAGAACCCTCTGGTCGTGCTCGACGATGCCGATCTTGCGATCGCCGTCGATTGCGCGCTCAATGGCGCCTTCTTCTCGACCGGCCAGCGCTGCACCGCGTCATCCAGGCTGATTGTGGCTGACGGCATTCACGACCGTTTCGTCGATGCCCTCAAGGACCGCATGAGCAAACTGGTCATCGGCGATGCGCTCGACGCGCAGACCCAGATCGGTCCTGTCGTCGACGCGACGCAGCTGAAGCAGGACGAGGACTATATCGCCATCGGCGTCAGGGAAGGTGCCACGCTCGCCTTCGGCGGCGAGCGGCTCGACCGCAAGACGCCAGGCTTCTACCTGCAGCCGGCATTGCTCACCGAGGCCACCAATGCCATGCGCAGTTCGCGCGAGGAGATTTTCGGACCTGTCGCCAGCGTCATTCGCGTCAAGGACTATGACGAGGCGCTTTCCGTCGCCAACGACACGCCCTTCGGCTTGACCTCCGGCATCTGCACCTCGAGCCTCAAGCATGCCACGCACTTCAAGCGCAATTCGGAGGCCGGAATGGTGATGGTCAACCTGCCGACGGCGGGTGTCGATTTCCATGTTCCCTTCGGCGGCCGCAAGGGCTCGAGCTATGGGCCGCGCGAGCAGGGCCACTATGCGGCGGAGTTCTACACCACGGTGAAGACGGCCTATACGTTCGCAGGCTGATCGGCCGTCGGCCGATCATGCCGGGCTGATCGGGCCGGCAACACCGCCCATGCCCATCTGGATTGGAGCGGCGCGAAAGGATGACAGTGCAAGATCTGACCTGGCTTAACCCGCCGCCGCACCATTCTATCGACGGCGACAGCGTTCGTGTGCGCACCGGCAAGGAGACCGATTTCTGGCGCGAGACCTTCTACGGTTTCTGGCGCGACAACGGCCACTTCCTGCACCGGCCGGTCGAAGGCGATTTCAGCGCCGAAGTCACGGTCAAAGGCGACTACGAGGTCCTCTATGATCAGGCTGGGCTGATGGTCCGGCTCAGCGAAACGCACTGGATCAAGGCCGGTATCGAGTACACCGACGGCCTTGCCTATTTCTCCGTTGTCGTCACCAACGACACGTCAGACTGGTCGCTGGTCGCCATTCATGCCGATCCGAACGGCGTCAGGATCCGGTTGACCCGTCACGCCGAGGCGATCCGCGTCCAGTACCTCGACGCTTCCGACAGCCACTGGAAGCCTGTGCGGCTTGCCTATTTCCCGACCTCGAAGACGGTCGATATCGGCATGATGTGCTGTTCGCCGCAACGCGAAGGCTTTGAGGTAACGTTCTCGGATTTCTCCCTCGGTCCGCCGATATCGCGGGAATTGCACGATTGAGACGTGCGGTCTTGCGCTGAACCGCAAGCACTTCGACCTTTGCCACAATCAAGTCTGTAGACCGCCGTGTGCCTCCGGCCGAGCCGGGGGGTTGGCCGCGGCACTGCGGCCGGCGAGATCGTCAGCCAGTTGCGATGCCGCCAGACGGTTCGAAATTTTTGGCCCCTGGTTCGGCTCAAGGCGGTGCAAGGCAGGACGTTGCAACGCTATTGGCATCCGCGCTAGGAGTTGCCAATGGGCAGGTTTCGAAGGGCTGTCAAAAGAGCCGTCTATTCCAGGGCGCTAAGGTTTCTTGGCGTTCCGCCCGTGCTGTGGTCGCAGGGCATCGGGCATTTCTGCGATTTCGCCGGGCCGCGCTGGTATCGCAACGCGCCAACTGCATCTACGCAGAGCGAGGCATTTTTCCGCCAACATTACAGCGGCGCGCATGGCATCGTCTGGCTGCGCCTGAGCACCTTGTCCAGGGATGCGCAAACCTGCGACCTCGACACGTTTGTCAGGATCGTGCTGCCGACGATTACGGCACCATTCACGCTGCTGACGACCGATGGGGATGCTTCGGTGCCGTCGGATCTGGCGAAGGACACCGTCGACCAGCTTCTCGCCAACCCTTTCCTGGTCTCCTGGTACAGCCAGAATTGTGATGGCACTCACCCCAGGGTGAAGCCTTTCCCGATCGGGCTCGATCTTCACACGCCTAGGTCCCTTGCCACGCCGGCAGGGCTTGTGAGGCAACTGGAAATCATACGCGCCCGGCAGGATCATGTGGACCGCCGCCCGCCCAAGCTGTTCTCTGATTTCAGCATCAGCAATGGCTCGAGGCAGCGCCGGGAACTGCTTGATGCCCTGGGCGGATGTCCGCACGTCGATTTCCTGACGAAACGCGTCTCGCAGCGCTCGATCTGGCAACTGTACTCGCAATACCCGCTCGTGCTGTCCACCGAAGGCAACGGCCTGGACTGCCATAGGACATGGGAGCTGTTTTATCTCGGCTGCATCGTCGTCACCAGGACCTCGCCGCTCGACCCGCTCTACCAGGGCCTGCCTGTCATTATCGTCGACGACTGGCATGAGGTGAGGGACCCCGATGCGCCGAGACGCTGGATAGAGCAGGTCGCGCATCTGACCGACCGGGACCATGTTTGGCGACGCTTGCATCCGCAAACCTATCTCGGCCCCATTCGGCAAGAGCTTCAGCACGCATCCTGATAGGGCAGACCACGAAATTCCGGCTGGACGTCGTGCGAAGCGGGGCTCCTGCAAGCGATGTGGAACGATGTCGCTCCTCCATATCTGGCGGAGGGGAGGGATCATGTGCCAGCCTCGTCCAGCCCCAGCCCGCCGCGGACGGCATCGCGGATGGCTTCTGGGCCGAACCTTGCCCAAACCGCTTGATGCGCGCGGACGCGCTGCCGTGCCCTGCGGTCCGTATCCAGGCAAAGTCCGACAGCCGTTTCGGCAAGCCTTTCATCGGTATCCGACAGCAACAGCTCCTCCCCATCGACCAGGTCCAGGCCCTCGGCCGCCAAAGGCGTGGCGATCACCGGCACGCCCCACGCCATCGCCTCCAGAATCTTGATGCGGGTGCCGCCGCCTGCCGCAAGCGGGATGATGGTGAGATGCGCTCTCGACAGAAGCGGCGCCATGTCTCCGGGGTCTTCGACGAGCTCCACGCCAGGCAATCCTGCCAGCGCTTGCACGGCCGTTGTCGGGTTGCGCCCGGCGAGAATCAGTGTCGCGGTCGGCAAGGCCAGTCGGATGCGCGGAAGTATGGAGCCGGCTAACCTCTGGACGGCATCGACGTTTGGCGGATAGCCGAGATGGCCGACGAACAGGATCACCGGAAAGCTTTCGTCGGGTACGGGCTCGGCGGGCAGCGTTTCGGGGCTGTGCCCGGCGTGCGGAATTCCGTTTGGAACGACATCGATCGGCAACTTGTGCCGGGAAAGCGCCATCAACCGCTCTCGATCCTGGCTCGAGCAGACCCAGACCCTGTCGACAAGGGCAAGCGCCTTTCTCTCGAGACGCCTGATGCCAAGGCCCTCGCTGATCGTCGCCACCGCAGCCCGCTTCGCATCGACGTGCCGCAACTGTCCCGCCAGGTCGGACTCGACATTGTGCATGTCGAGGATGAGCTGTTTCGTCAGTGCCCGCAAAGGCCGCAGCAGCTTGAACAGGCCGATGCCCTCGATCACCACCGTGTCCGGGCGGAAGTCCCGAACCAGTGTCTCCAGCCGCGTCAAGGCGACGCGCGAGATGCGACGCTCCGCCCTTATACGCCACCACCCGATCGAGGCCGAGCGGGCCTCTCCCTTGATCGACAAGGCTTCGGTGCGGATCGACGGATCGGTTGTTTCCGTCGCCTGCGGCAGCAGAGATACCAGGCAGACCGGGCCGAATTGCGCAGCAGACTCAGCATTGCGGTAGTTCCGCAGATCCGCGCCGGAGATCGGCGGAAAGGCTGGATCGTGGGACACAACCAGCACACGCCGCCCGGCTTTCGCCGCGGAGACAGCGTCGAGCGGTTGTGCGCCCGCGGGTTTCAAAGCGGGCACTCTGGGCTTTGCGCCGTAGGCTTCATTCCAGACGGCATGCGCGACGGCCCCAAACCATAACAATCGGCTTCGACTTGTTCAGCCGAACGAGGCTTTCGTCAAGCGCCGCATCGTCGCTGATTGTCAGATGCACCAGCTGCGGCGGGCTGCTGTCACCATCGCCTTGACCATGCCAACCAGCGGCCCGCCAGACGCTTCCCCGATGAGGTGAGCCTTGTCCGCCGATAGGCGTCGCCGGCCATCTTGATGCCTTGCGCCTGCGTCGGGAATGGATGGATGACGTCGGCCAGCGCACGCAATCCCATGCCCGATTTGATCGCCAGCGACACCGCATTGATCATCTCGCCGGCATGGCTGGCAACGACCGTGGCGCCCAGGATGCGGTCGGACCCCTCCCTGACGTGGATTTTGACAAAACCCTCCTCCTCGCCGTCCATCACCGCACGGGCGACATCGTGCATCAGCACTGTATAGGTCTTGACCGGGATGCCGTTCTGGCGCGCCTCCGCCGGATAGAGGCCGACATGGGCGATCTCCGGATCGGTATAGGTGCACCACGGAATGACCAGTTCGCTCAGCTTCCTGCGTCCGAGAAACAGGGCATTGCGTACGACCATGCGGGCTGTCGCTTCGGCGGTGTGGGTGAATTTGTAGGCGAGGCAGACATCGCCCGCCGCATAGATGCGCGGATTTGTGGTGAGGAGACAGTCGTCCACCTTGATACCGTCGGCATCGTAAGCCACCCCGGCGTTTTCCAGGTCGAGGCCGTCGACATTGGGCGATCGGCCGATGCCAGTGATGATCTCATCGACGGAAATCGTCGTCGTGATGTCGTCGCACACCAGGTCGGCGAGCTTCTTGTCGCCTTCCGTTCGTATCGCCACCACCTCGGTGTTGAGGCGAACCTCGACACCTTCGCGCGCCAGCGCATCCGAAAGGATCTGGGCGGCATCGCGTTCCTCACCGGGCAGGAACATCGGTTCGCGCTGCGCCTGGATGACCTTCGCGCCCAGCAGGCAGAAGGCCTGCGCCGCCTCGCAACCGAGCGGTCCGCCGCCGATGACCAGAAGCCGCTTCGGGCACTCCGTGAGATCGAACATGGTCTCGTTGCTAAGATAGCCGGCGTCGGCAAGCCCCGGGATCGTCGGCAGCCTCGGGCGCGCGCCTGTCGCGATCAGCGCCTTTCTGAAACGCAAGATTTGTCCGGCGACCGTGACAGTGTCCCTTCCGGAAAACCGCGCTTCGCCGAAATAAAGGTCGATGCCTTCGGAAACCAGGCTATCGGCGGCATCGGCGCGGCTGATCCGCCGCCGGATCTGCCGCATC
>NZ_RZTT01000650.1 GCF_003996995.1 Mesorhizobium sp. M7A.T.Ca.US.000.02.2.1
CCGCAATCCGTGGAGGCCGTGTTTGCCGCGGCGCAAGCCGCTTTCGGTTACATAGACATCGTCGTCAACAGCGCCGGCGTCGTTATGCTTGCTCCCGCCGAAGAGCTCAGCCTCGATGCCTGGGAAAAGACCATCGCCATCAATCTCAAGGGAACCTTCCTTGTGTCCCAGGCCGCAGGACGCGTCCTGATCAAGGCCGGCAAAGGCGGCAAGATCATCAACATGGCGTCGCAGGCCGGCACCGTCGCGATCGACCAGCACGTCGCCTACTGCGCTTCCAAATTCGGTGTCATCGGCCTGTCCAAGACGCTTGCCGCCGAATGGGGCAAGCACGGCATCACGGTCAATACGATTTCGCCGACAGTGGTGCTGACCGACCTTGGCAGAAAGGCCTGGGACGGGCCGCGCGGCGAGGCGCTGAAGAAGCGCATTCCGACCGGCCGCTTTGCCTTCCCGGAGGAAATCGCCGCGGCGGCGGTGTTCCTGGCATCGAACGGCGCGGACATGATCAACGGCGCCGACCTTCTGGTCGACGGCGGCTACACCATAATCTGAGCGGCGCAAGATTGGAGCAACAATGCAGCGGTTTATCAACAATCCAGACGAGGTCGTCGAGGATACGGTTAAGGGCTTCGTCAAGGCACATGCCGATATCGTCAGACTTGGCGTCAATCCCCGTGTCATCGTCGCCCGTCATGCGCCAGTCAGCGGTAAGGTCGGTGTGATCACCGGCGGCGGCTCCGGCCACGAGCCCGCCTTCATCGGCTACACAGGACGCAACATGCTGGATGCGGTCGCGGTCGGCGAGCTGTTTTCGTCACCGACTGCAAAGAGCTTCTTCGACGCCGCGCGGGAGGCGGATGGCGGCAAGGGTGTCGTCTGCCTCTATGGCAACTACGCCGGCGACAACATGAATGTGAAGATGGCCATCAAGCTCGCCGCCAAGGAAGGCATCGAGATCGCAACCGTCGTTGCCAACGACGATGTGTGTTCGGCGGGACCGGACGAGCGGGACAGGCGGCGAGGCGTTGCCGGCGAGATATTCATGTGGAAGTGCGCCGGCGCCAAGGCCGCGGAAGGTGCCGATCTCGCGGACGTGCAGGCAGTGGCGCAAAGGGCGATCGACAACTGCCGCTCGATTGGTGTTGGCCTTGGCCCTTGTACGCTGCCCGCCGTGGGGCACCCCAACTTCTCGATCGAGCCGGGCACGATGGAGGTCGGCATCGGTCATCACGGTGAACCGGGTGTGCGGGTCGAACCGCTGCAGCCCGCGGCCGAGATCGCGCGGGAGATGGTCAAGATCGTCCTCGACGATCATGATCTCGCAGCCGGAACGGAAGTCGCGGTCCTCGTGTCCGGCCTCGGTGCAACGCCGGTAAACGAGCTCTACATCCTCAACGACACGATCGAACAGGAGATCACCGGACGCGGGCTGAGCATCCGCCAGACCTATATCGGCAACTATTTCACCTCGCTGGAGATGGTCGGCGCCACACTCACGATCATGGCGCTCGACCCCGAATTGAAAGGGCTGCTGGATGTGGATGTCGATTGTCCCGCAAGGTTCTAGGAGACGGACGAATGCAGCACTTTGACAACGCTTCCGCTGGCGACATCGTTCTTTCAGTGGCCGACCGGATCATCGAAAACCGGGCCTATCTGAGCGAGATTGACGGCAAGATCGGTGACGGCGACCACGGCGTCAACATGGCTAAGGGCTTCGGCATGGCCGCGGAGAGGATCAGGGGCAACGACATGTCGCTGGCCACGGCCTTCGATACGCTGGGCACCGTGCTGATGACCGAAATCGGTGGTTCCATGGGTCCGCTCTATGGCGTCATGTTCACGCAATTCGCCGAAACCATCGAAAAGTCATCGTCGATCGATGCGAAGACTTTCAGCACCATGCTCACCAATGGTCTCGGCGGCATCCAGGCCATCGGGTCGGCCAAGGTTGGCGACAAGACGCTTCTCGATACGCTCGTCCCGGCGATAGACGCCTTCGACAACGCCAACGCCGATGGAAAGCCATTCCCGGAAGCGCTGGATGCCCTGGTTGTCGCGGCCGAAAAGGGCCGCGATGGCACGAAGGACCTTGTGGCAAGGATCGGACGGGCCAGCCGCCTGGGTGCTCGCTCGCTCGGCGTCGTTGATGCCGGCGCCACATCCTGCGCGCTGATCCTGAAAGCCCTGGCGCTCGGTGCCAAGCAGAAACTGCAGCTGTCTGCCGCAGCGAGCCACTGAATTACGGGTATGCTCCTCCCG
>NZ_RZTT01000651.1 GCF_003996995.1 Mesorhizobium sp. M7A.T.Ca.US.000.02.2.1
CGACTGGCACGGTAGGGGACATGAATTCGAACGCGGATCAGAATTGCCCGACCAACCCGCAAGGCGCGCAGACGGACGCCGATGGTAACGCGACGGCGCCAACGGTAAACGATAATAATTGTGGCAAGTAACCGCACACGGATGAAGCCGCTGGGCATCGCCCAGCGGCTTCATCCGTTTCTCTGGTCCGCAGCACTCGTTTTGCCGAACAGCCGGATTTGTGGAGCGGGTTTTCCGGCGGGCGGGCGCAAAAACAGGTGTTTTGAATTGAGCAGCCGTTTGAGCACTCTGCCGTAGGTAAAATACAGGACCCGACCGTTGGCGAGATCGAATTCCACTGTTCCCCACCGCCTGACCGGGGCCTTTCCTGTGCAAGGCCCCAGCCTTCTGATCTGGAATCCCAGCCTGACTTTGCGCGTTCCGATTTCAAGATAGATGCCTGGCAGAAGGCCGAGCACATGCCATAGCCGTACAACATGCTCGACCGACATGGCCGGCGAGATTATCAGGTGGCTGGGCTGAAGCCGTGCCCAGACGAAGTCGCCTTTCGGCTGCGGCATTCCTGACAACAGCCCCCGGCAGTAGGCCGGCACCGCCTCGCTCACCAGAATCCGCATAGCGGTTGCCGTGCTGTCGACCAAGGCTTCTCTCGAGGTCCAGTCAGCTTCGGAAAACGGCACCTGCCCGAGAATGTCACCCTCGTCAAAACCGGCGGACATCTTGTGGAGCGTGACGCCGCCATGAGCCGCACACCGGCCGTCCACGGCCAAGCGCTGGGTCGGATGTGGCCCTCGATAGTCGGGGAGCAGCGCCGGGTGGAGGTTGACCCCGCCTTTGGAAAAATGGCCAAGAACCTCTTGAGGGATCAAGACAGGCAAAGTGTAGCAGACCAGCACATCGGCGCGGAGGTCAGACAATTGGCGACCAAGCGCATTCCAATCGTAAGGGCGGCCAAATTCGATCAACTTGACAGGCGTGTTACCGATAAACCGCCTGAGCAGCAGCTTGCGTTGCAGCCTTCGCCGGAAATTGCCGATGCTGAAACCGGTGGGACGACGCCGGAACCCAGGCACGATGATCGCGCCAATTGCATTTCCAGCCTCTAGCCAGCCGGCGAGCAGAGGCCCCGTATGGTTAGAGATATCGAGGACAAAAACGGCTGTGATCGGCTCCGAGTGATCGGTCGATTCGATCGGCCTCATCTTCGGCGGCTCAAACAGGCCGACAGATCAGGGCGAGCTTGTCAGGTCGGCTGAGTGGAAGGCGATGCCAAGGCAGTGACAACCGAAAGACGCTCGCGTTTTACAAACACTGGCTTTTCGTAGATTTTCTTCACGGCCCGTCTCCCGAAATCAACTCTTCCTGCGCAATTGGACCGCGATACGGCAGGCTGTCAACCACCTGACCGTGTTTGCCTACCGCATCCGCATTCGCCGTTGACGAAGGCGTTCGAAGAGCGCTCGGACGTTGTGAAAGCTCAATGGCCGACGCGACACGGTGCGCTGACTGAAAGGGGTTTGGATGCGATGACCTGCTCGACGACACCGTCGAGCAGCAATGCAGGGCAAATCGCAGTTGCGAATCTACGAAACCGCCGTCTCGCGAACCGGCAGCTTCCAGCCTGGCCTGACGAAGTGGCAGGTGTATCCGTTGGGATATTTCTCCAGATAATCCTGATGCTCGGGCTCGGCTTCCCAGAACGGACCAACGGGTGCGACCTCGGTGACGACCCTGCCCGGCCACAGGCCCGAGGCATCGACATCGGCGATGGTGTCCTCGGCGACGCGCTTCTGTTCGTCGCTGGTGTAATAGATCGCCGAGCGATAACTCGTCCCGACATCGTTGCCCTGGCGGTTGCGGGTCGTCGGATCGTGGATCTGGAAAAAGCGTTCCAGCAGCGTGCGATAGCTTATGATGGCCGGATCGAAATTGATCTCGATGGCTTCGGCGTGGGTGCCGTGGTTGCGGTAGGTGGCGTTGGGCACGTCGCCGCCGCTGTAGCCGACACGGGTGGAGATGACGCCGGGATAGCGCCGTATCAAATCCTGCATGCCCCAGAAACAGCCGCCGGCAAGGACTGCACGTTCGGTCGAAGTCGCCATGTCACGTCTCCTCAAAAGCAATTCCAGGAAAAGTGTGTAGCGGTTTTCCGTCTGGAATTGCGTGAAAGCAAGTGGTGTCGCCATAAATGGGCATTGTCACCTGCTTCGTCCAGCGGACGCGGTGGATC
>NZ_RZTT01000652.1 GCF_003996995.1 Mesorhizobium sp. M7A.T.Ca.US.000.02.2.1
CCCTGGCATGTCTCGATTGGCGCTGTTGCCGGTGTGCTGCTGGCGGTCATTCTGCCTCCCCATCACAGCGGCGTAAAGGCACGGCCATGAGCACGACCTTCTGGATCATCATCGCCGGTGCGATCGCGACCTATCTGACGCGCATCGGCGGGCATCTGGTCATCTCCCGCTTCGAAACAATCCATCCGCGCGTCGAGGCCGGTCTCAACGCCGTGCCGGCGGCGGTGCTGACGACGCTGGTGGCGCCGGAACTGTTGAATGCCGGGCCGGCGGAATGGGCGGCTCTGGTGGTTACGGCTGTGGTTTCGTTGCGCGGTGGACTGATGTCGATGTTTCTGGCGGGGGCTGCGGTTCTGATTTTGGCGCGGCAGTTCGTCGGATAAGGCTCTGCCGCAGCAATTACCTCGAACGGAGGCGCTGCCCCTCATTGCCCTGCCGGGCATTTCTCCCCGTGAACGGGGAGAAAGAAAGCTCACCTCAAATCTTCGCGTCGTGCGGCAATGGCGCCGTGGCCTTTTCCAGCCAGGCCAGCGTTTCGCCGTCGAGCATCGGGCCGATCTCGGCCAGCACGCGCGCATGGTACGAGTCCAGCCAGTGCAACTCGTCGCGCGTCAGGAGGTCCGACTGCACCAGCCTGGTATCGATCGGCGCCAGCGTCAGCGTCTCGAAGCCGTGCATGGCGATGTCTCCGCCCTCGATCTCTTGCGCCGGCGTCACCAGGATCAGGTTCTCGATGCGGATGCCGTAGGCGCCTTCCTTGTAGTAGCCGGGCTCGTTGGACAGCATCATGCCTTCGAGCAGCTTTTCGGTGCCGGTGCGGGCGATCCGCTGCGGCCCTTCATGCACGGCCAGATACGAGCCGACGCCATGGCCGGTGCCGTGGGCGAAGTCGCAACCGTGCTTCCACAGCGCCATGCGCGCGACGGCATCGATCTCGGAGCCGCGCGTGCCGGCGGGAAAGCGCAAGGTGGAAATGCCGATCATGCCTTTCAGCACCAGGGTGAAGCGTTCGCGCATCTCCTGCGTCGGCTGGCCGATCGGCACGGTGCGCGTGATGTCGGTGGTGCCGTCCTGATACTGCGCACCGGAGTCGAGCAGGAACAACTCGCCGGCCTGCAGCTTGCGGCTGGTGGCGCGCGACACGCGGTAATGCATGATGGCACCGTTCGGACCGGCGCCCGAAATGGTGTCGAAGGAGACATCGCGCAGCGGCATCTGCGTTTCCTCGCCGGTCTGCCGCCGCGACTCTTCCAGCCGGGTGACCACCGATATCTCATCGAGCGATCCGGGGTTTTGCCGCTCCAGCCAGCACAGAAGCTTCGCCACGGCCGCACCGTCACGGCGATGCGCGGCGCGCGAGCCGTTGATCTCGGCCTGGTTCTTGGTGGCGCGCGGGATGCGGGCGGGGTCTGCTGCTGCAACGACGGCGCCGCCATTGGCCTCGACCAGCATGCGCAGCCGGTCGGCCGCCAGCACCGGGTCAAGCGCGATTTTCGCGCCACTCTTGGCAAGGGCGACGATCGCGGCTTGGAATTCGCCAGGCCCATGCGGCTCGGCGAGTTGGGTGAGATAGGCTGCGACCTGGCGCGAGAATTTGCGCTTATCCATGAAAAGCTGGTGCGACCCATCGGCGGCAAGAATGGCGAAGCCGAGCGCCAGCGGCGTGTGCGGCACGTCGCCGCCGCGGATGTTGAAGGCCCAGGCGATGGAGGAGGGGTCGGTCAGCACCGCATGGGTGGCGCCGTCCTTTGCGATCGCCGCCGCCAACCGCGCGAGCTTGTCCTTGGCGAGCTCGCCGGCAAAGCCGATCGGGTGAAGTTCGACCGGGGCCACCGGCACGTCGGGCTGATCCTTCCAGATGATGTCAATCGGGTTCTTGTCGAGCGGCACCAGCACGGCGCCTGATTTGTCGGCCGAGGCCTGCAGCGCCTTGACCTCGCTGATCGTGTGCAGCCATGGATCGAAGCCGAGCCGTGCGCCCTTGCCAAGATTGTCTTTCAGCCAGACAGCCGGCGGATTGTCGACCAGGCTTTCGATCGAAAAGACGTCCAGGTCGACCTCGCTGCGCACCTGCAGCGTGTAGCGCCCGTCGACAAAGACGAAGGCGCGGTCGCGCAGGACGATGGCGGCGCCGGCCGAGCCGCTGAAGCCGGTCAGCCATTTCAGCCG
>NZ_RZTT01000653.1 GCF_003996995.1 Mesorhizobium sp. M7A.T.Ca.US.000.02.2.1
GTCCACCAGCGTCACAGGGACTTCCGCGACGCTGCCGCCGACAAGGACGACGTCATAAGGCGCCTGGGCGGCATGCCCTTGCGGCAGCGCACCCTGGACGACGGTCACATTGCCGCAGCCCAGCGACGAAAGCGTCGATCTGGCGGTTTCCGCCAGCGCCGAATCACTCTCAAGCGCCACCACGGAGCTGGCCAGCCGCGACAGGATGGCCGAGGCGTAGCCGGTTCCGCAACCGACATCGAGCGCCGAATCGGTCGGATTGATCTCGGCCAGTTGGATAAGCTTGGCCAACGGGGATGCTTCCATCAGGTAGCGCGCGCCGTCCGCGCCGGCGGCAATGCGGATGTCCTCGTCGATATAGGCGAGATCGCGCTGGGCGGCGCCGACAAACATCTCTCTTGGGACGACAAGCATTGCATCAAGCAGCGGCGCGCTGGTCACATCGGTGGTGCGGACCTGGCCGTCGACCATCTTGACGCGTAGTTCGGAGAAATCAGCGCTCATGTCCCAACCAATCCGCTTGCCGCGCCAGAACCGCGGTCCATTGTGTCAGGAACTTCAGGCCCCTGCGCTGCCGCGCGGGGGCCCGGGCATTGGAGGCCTCGCCCGGAATCGAACCGGGGTGCAAGGATTTGCAGTCCTCTGCGTAACCACTCCGCCACGAGGCCTCATTGCTCCCGGCGTTCCACCCGGTTCCAATAGGTTGCGGCGAAAATGCCGTCAAGCGGCCACCGTGCATTCCGAACGGTTTCCTAGCGTCAGTCCGGACGGCATCCGGCAAATCGTCGGACCGGGCCTGACCGCTCCATTAGCGGACAGTTAAGCATAGCCGCCCCGGAGAAGAAACTCCATCGGCGGCCCGTGCGTTGGACATGGCAGGAGGAAGAGCCATGCGCCGGACAATGGCAGCAAATACGAGTGCCTCGTCCGGCCTGTCCCTGCTACAATGCGGAGAGCTTCTGCATTACGCAATCGACCGTCTGTCCATCGAAGGTGCGGACAGCCTGTCGCCGCACGACAGGGCAAGGCTTGCCTCGGCCGCGGCGATTCTCAAGCAGATCCATGAGGCACTGGAAGAACACGCCGCCCGTTGAACACCCACCCTGCGCTATCGGCGGTCAATCGGGCCGGCGACGCCGTTCCCACCAGACGACAAAGCGACGCCGGTGACGGCGAACCATGGCGAATTCATAGGACAGCACCAGCAATCCGAGCGGAACCATCCAGAAGCCGAGGATCGGCAGGAAACCGAGGATACCGCCGATGGTCAGCAGGATGCCGATCGTGATTCTGAGCCCGCGCGAGCGCGGCATTTTGAACTCGCGCCCGAAAACGGAGATTTTCCGCGCCGGCATCTGGTTGTCTTGTGCTGTCATCGTCTCGAAAAATTGACCCGTTTGATTTTTCGCAAGCATGCTGGAACCAAAGCCGCCGCCGCGCTTTCGGTTCCATATCCCTGCCAAGACGGCTAATATGAGGGCAACCGTCGACGATTGCGAGAAAGGCCTGCGCGAAAAAGCCTCGGAAAAATGTGAAAAGCTTCTTTGCAAAGCCGAAAAGGGCAGCTATAGGCTGCGCCACTCACATAAGAGCATCCGTTCCCCGGTAGCTCAGTGGTAGAGCAACCGGCTGTTAACCGGTTGGTCGCTGGTTCGAATCCGGCCCGGGGAGCCAAATTTTTCAAGGCCTTGAGACGGTCACGTCGCCCATAGGGCTGATCTATGGCATGTCTGCAAAATCGCGATCAGCAGGTTGATTCTCAACTTGACCTGGCGCCGCTGTCCAGCGCTCTCGATGACGCCGCGGCATCGGGAAGGTTCGCGCGAGCAGGCATAAGGCCTTGCTGCGATCTCGGCGATCTCATCTCTTGTCGACGTTGGGGTTGGGTGCCGGTGCCTCTCGCGCATCTCGGGGTGGCGGGTCGACATGCTCAAGCTCGGGCGGGGCTTCTTTGTCCCGGCGTTGCACAGGTACCTTCACCGGTGCGGGCGTCGATGGTGGCTCTTTGATCTTGCTTGGCATAATCGAGTTAACCGCCCTGCCGGTCTCTTGTTCCGTAGCGAGCAGAAAACCTGAATGCGTGGGGAACCGGGAACATCGAAGAGCGTTTTCTCGCATGCTGAAGAAGATCGCCCTCGCCGCCGTGCTGGTCCAGGTTGCAGCGTTTTCGGCTCTCATCACCCAGACGGTCCTCTTCGCGTCCACGGCCACCCAGGC
>NZ_RZTT01000654.1 GCF_003996995.1 Mesorhizobium sp. M7A.T.Ca.US.000.02.2.1
GCCGAGGCCATCCGGGCAGCTTTCGCCGCGCACCGCATCGAAACCGAGACAGGCTCGCTGATATGCACGGTCAGTGCCGGATTTGCTTTCGGCACCAAGGAAGGCCTCGGCTTCGACAAGGTGCTCAATGCCGCCGACAAGGCGCTCTACGACGCCAAGCGCGCCGGCCGAAACCGCGTCACCGCCTCTCCGCTCAGGCGCGCAGGCTGATCGCGTGTGTCAACACCGGCCTCTGATCGTGGCGAGACGAATGCGGCTCCTAGGCCGCCATGACAATCTCATTGAAGGTATCGAGATCGACATAGAAGACCTTGGTGATCTCCTCGATCAGATCGTCGTAATCGCAGCCCTGTGATCTCAAGATGTTGATGGCAGCGATGATATCGACCCGTTCGATAAGCCGCCGCTTCTGGTAATCCTCGACGTAACGTTCCATGGCTGTCCCTTAGCCTGTGTGCCCAAACGCGTTTGAACGACAGAGATCGCAGGAGGGAAGCTAGGCAGCCTTGCTTGCGTGAAACTTGCCCGGCATTGGCCGTGCTCCTCGATCTGCGATAAACCAGACTGGTACGGAAGCGGCCGACTCACAAAAGCCTAGGAAAAGACTAGCACGCAGTTGCCGATGCACCAGAGACGCTGGCGCAGGGCCGGAGAAATACTGGACTTGCCAAGGACTTCGGATCGTCAACTGAAGTGCGTTGGCGATTCTAGACCGTCAGGAACTTCCTGACATCAGCACGGTCCAGATCTTCCGCCGGACCGGTATGGACAATCACGCCACGGTCCATGATGTTGACCTCGTCGGCCAACTCGCGGCAGAAATCGAGATATTGTTCGACCAGAAGCACGGCGATGCCGGCCTGGTCACGCAGGTAGCGGATGGCGCGGCCGATGTCCTTGATGATCGAAGGCTGTATGCCCTCGGTCGGCTCGTCGAGCACCAGCAGTTTCGGCCGCATCACCAGCGCCCGTCCGATGGCGAGCTGCTGCTGCTGGCCGCCGGAAAGATCACCGCCGCGGCGGCCGAGCATCTGCTTCAGCACCGGGAACAATTCGAAGACATGCGCCGGAATGTTGCGGTCGGCCCGTTTCAGCGGCGCAAAGCCTGATTCCAGGTTCTCCCGCACGGTGAGCAGCGGAAAGACCTCCCTGCCCTGCGGTACGAATGCGATGCCCGACCGGGCGCGGTCATACGCCGCGCTCCGGTCGAGCGCCTTCCCCTCGAAGGCAACGCTTCCGCTCGTCAGCCGGTGGTGGCCGACGATCGATCTCATCAAACTGGTCTTGCCGACGCCGTTGCGGCCGAGCACGCAGGTGATCTTGCCGGCGCCCGCCTTCAGCGACACGCCGCGCAGTGCCTGGGCGGCGCCGTAGTGCAGCGTGGCATTGGAAACTTCGAGCATGTCAGCGCCTTTTCCAGAACCGCAGAAACGACAGATCGAAATGATGGAACTGCACCCGCCAGACCATGCTCATCTCCCCAGATAGACTTCGACGACACGCTCGTCGGCCGACACGAAATCGAGTGTGCCTTCCGAGAGCACCGAGCCCTCATGCAGGCAGGTGACCTTGACGCCGAGCTCGCGCACGAAATGCATGTCATGCTCGACGACGATGACCGAATGGTCGCGGGCGATGTCCTTGAGCAGACGAGCGGTTTCCTCGGTCTCGGCATCGGTCATGCCGGCGACCGGTTCGTCGACCAGAAGCAGTTTCGGGTCCTGTGCCAGGAGCATGCCGATCTCGAGCCACTGCTTTTGTCCATGGCTCAGATTGGCCGCCAGTTCGTCACGCTTGTCGCCAAGCCGGATGATGCCGAGGATGTCATCGATCTGCCGCGTCTCGGCGGTCGAGCGGCGATGGAACAGCGCCGGGAAGATCGAGCGCGGTCCCTTCAGCGCCAACATCAGGTTTTCCTCGATCGTGTGGCTTTCGAACACGGTCGGCTTCTGAAACTTGCGGCCGATGCCCATCATGGCGATTTCGGCCTCGTCATGCTTGGTCAGATCGACCTGGCCGTCGAAGAACACATCGCCTTCGTCGGGCCGCGTCTTGCCGGTGACAATGTCCATCATCGTCGTCTTGCCGGCGCCGTTGGGGCCGATGATGGCGCGCATCTCGCCCTTGTCGAGCACCAGCGACAAATTGTTGATGGCGCGAAAACCATCGAAGGAGACCGAGACGCCGTCGAGATAAAGGATCGTGTTCGAC
>NZ_RZTT01000655.1 GCF_003996995.1 Mesorhizobium sp. M7A.T.Ca.US.000.02.2.1
CGCAGAAGGTGCAGTCGCTGGGCTCCGGCTTCGTCATCGATGCCGAGCAAGGCATCGTCGTCACCAACAACCATGTCATTGCCGATGCCGACGACATCGAGGTCAATTTCTCCGATGGTGTCACCTTGAAGGCGACGCTGGTCGGCACCGACACCAAGACCGATGTCGCCGTGCTCAAGGTCGATCCGAAAGGCCACAAGCTGACGGCGGTGAAGTTCGGCGATTCCACCAAGATGCGCGTCGGCGACTGGGTGATGGCGATCGGCAATCCGTTCGGCCTCGGCGGCACGGTGACGGTCGGCATCGTCTCTGCCCGCAACCGCGACATCAATTCCGGCCCCTATGATGACTTCATACAGACCGATGCCGCGATCAACCGCGGCAATTCCGGCGGACCGCTGTTCAACAGCGCCGGCGAAGTCATCGGCATCAACACGGCGATCATTTCGCCTTCCGGCGGTTCGATCGGCATCGGCTTTTCCATCCCCGCCCAGCTCGCGTCCGGCGTCGTCGACCAGTTGCGCCAGTTCGGCGAGACGCGGCGCGGCTGGCTGGGCGTGCGCATCCAGCCGGTGACCGACGACATCGCCGAAAGCCTCGGCATGGCGACCGCCAGGGGCGCGCTGGTCGCCGGCGTGATCAAGGGCGGCCCGGTCGACAATGGCACCATCCAGGCGGGCGATGTCGTCATCAAGTTCGACGGCAAGGACATCCATGAGATGCGCGATCTGCCGCGCGTCGTCGCCGAAAGCCCGGTTGGCAAGGCGGTCGATGTGCTCATCGTGCGCAAGGGTGTCGAGCAGACCGTGAAAGTGACGCTCGGCCGGCTCGAGGATGGCGAGAAGCTCGCCAGCAGCGAGGAGGGCAGCAACACCGATCAGGACAAGGGCGACAAGGCTCCGGCCGTTTCCACTGCTTCGGTGCTCGGCATGACGGTCGGCGAACTGAACGACGAGACACGCAAGAAGTTCAGCATTGCGGCCGATGTTTCGGGCGTCGTCATCACCGACGTCACCAAGGACTCGGCAGCCGCCGAACGCGGCATCCAGCCCGGCGAGGTGATCACCGAGATCGCACAGGAATCGGTTGCCACCCCCAAGGATGTCATGGACCGCATCGGCGCCTTGAAGGAACAGGGGCGCAAGAATGCACTCTTGATGCTGGCCTCGAAGACCGGCGAGCTCAGGTTCGTGACGATCCGGATGGACTGAGATCCGCCAGCTAACAGGTATATTGTAGCATCCCATGGGATGTACTATTTTAGCTTGTGAGACGGATCGTACTGGACACAAACGTTCTGACGGCAGGTTTGCGAAGCAGGAATGGTGCGTCGTTTGCCGTCTTGCACGGAATCGCGGATCGGCACATCCGCCCATTGGTGACGACAGCGCTGTTTCTTGAATGAAACCGTGTTGACCCGACCCGAGCAAATGGCGGTTCACGGATTGTCGAATGCGGATCTGGATCGTTTGCTTGCCGGTTTTGCTACCTTGGCAGAACCGGTTGAACTGCACTTTCTCTGGCGCCCGCAATTGAGCGATCCGAAGGATGAAATGGTGCCTGAAGCCGCGATCAACGGCCGGGCAGATGCCTTGGTGACCTACAATCGCCGGGATTTTGCGGCTGCGGCAGGCCGTTTCGACGTCCAAGTCGTAAGCCCGGCTGAATTCCTGGAAGGACTTCGAACATGAGCAAAGCGACTTATCCTTTGAAGCTCCCGCTGTCGGTAAAGGAGGCGGCCGCGCGTTTGGCTAAGGCGGATGGCGTGTCGCTCAATCAGTGGATCGCTTCGGCTGTGGCGCAGAAGGTTGGAGCAATGGAAACGGCGGCGGATTTCCTGCGTCGTCGGGCGGGCGATGCGTCCGCCGGCGATTTTGGAAAAATGCTTGAGCGGGTTGCTGGCGGACCTCCGCAAGCTGGCGATGAGCTTCCGCCTGATCGACATTGATCAGCGACGGTTCTTTCGCCAGTTCTGGGCAGTCAGCCGGTAGAATACATGGCGCTTGAGCGCGGGATGGCTGTCGGGAATGCCGGGATGATCGAAGTCGGCCGATGGATCGGCTCTCATGCCGAGGCGCTCCATGACGGCGGTGGAGCGGCGGTTTTTCGCGACGGCGAAGGAGACGATTTCGTCAAGGCCGAGTGTTTCGAAGCCATAGGCAAGCC
>NZ_RZTT01000656.1 GCF_003996995.1 Mesorhizobium sp. M7A.T.Ca.US.000.02.2.1
GGCATTCTCATCCGCGTCAAGCGTGACGAAGTTCTCGGGATCTAGCAAGTCCTCGGTGACCACGACAAGCGGCAGCGCCTGGCGTAGCCGCCCTTTTTCGGCACGCAGTCCGTGCTGCCAGCGGTTCTCGAAATAGACCAGTGCCGCCGCATGCTCCGATCGGTGAGGACCATCATAGAGGCCGAAATTCAGGCCGGTGGTGATGGTGCTGCCATCGAAATTGTCGACGCCGTCCAGATAGACCTCGAAATTCCAGCCGTAGGATTCATGCAGGCCGCTGCCGACGAATTCGCCGCCCAGGCCGGATCGCAGCATGATCGCCGCGCTCTGGATGGCATTGGCGCCGAGAATGAAGAGATCGCCCCTGACCTGGTATTCCTTGCCGTCATGGCGGAACGTGACCGAACGGACAGCGCCGCCGACGTGATCGAGCCGGCGGACTTCCGCACCGAGGCAGACCGAAACGTCGGGATGCTCGAAGACGTGCATCAACCCGTTGTTGACGGTGAATTTGGCGTCGACCGGGCACAGCCAGCAACGCAGATTGGCACAGCACGAGGTGCGTTGTGATGTCGGCAGCCGCGCCCGCGCGGTTGGCATGACAAAGTGCTGGCCGGGCTGCGCCGCCTTCATCATCCTGTCCGGTGTCGACATGCGATGCGGCGGTTGCGGAAACGGCTTCGAGCGGGGCAGCATCGCCGCCATGTCGGGATCGCCGGAGATCGACATGATGTCTTCCGCGTCGCAATAGAACGGCTCGACGTCGTCATAGCTGATCGGCCAGTCATTGCCGATGCCGTAGGTGCTTTTCAGCCGGAAATCATTGGGATGGAATCTTGGCGTCTGCGCGAACCAGCAGTTCGTTCCGCCCCCCAGTCCGATCGTGTAGTTCCACGGCTTGTTGGAATTGGTCTTGTAGGTCGTCTCGTCTTCGATGTCGGTGTTGACGTTCTGCTCGAGCTGCCATTCATGGGTGTTGTGGCGCCCCCACTCCAGCACCAGAATGCGTGCCTTTCGGCGCTTGGCGAACTCGTGCAGGAAGAAGGCCGAACCGAAGCCGGAACCGATCGCTACGAGATCGAAATGATCCTTGGTGATTTGCTCCGGCTTTACGTCCAGCACCATCGGCTACAACTCCACACAGAAATACGCGCTCAGTCCCAGCGCCCGCAGGCCATGTGCGGACCGGTCTTGCATCCGTCTGCCAGGGCCTGGTCTCATGCCGCCATTCTGCCGATCGAGTGATATTCGATGCCGTGGCGGGCGATGACCTTGGGGTCATAGAGGTTGCGGCCGTCGAAGATGACCGGCGTAATCAGCGCATCCTTCACAGCGTCGAAAGACGGCGCGCGAAAGCTCTTCCATTCCGTGGCGATCAGCAGCGCATCGGCACCGCGCAGCGCCGCCTCCTTGGTGCCGCACAGAAGCAGGTCGTCGCGCAGCCCGTAGATGGCCTGGCATTCCTGCATCGCCTCGGGATCATAGGCCTGCACATTGGCGCCGGCCTTCCAGAGCGCTTCCATCAGGACGCGCGCCGGCGCCTCACGCATGTCGTCGGTGTTGGGCTTGAAGGCCAGGCCCCAGAGCGCAAAGGTCTTGCCTTTGAGGTTGCCCTTGAAATAGCGGTCCACCTTGTCGAAGAGAACCGATTTCTGTGCGTTGTTGCGCTCCTCGACGGCACGCAGCAGCTTGGCGTCAAATTTGACGCCTTCGGCGGTCTTGATCAGCGCCCGCACGTCCTTGGGGAAGCACGAACCGCCATAACCCAGACCCGGATAGATGAAATGGTAGCCGATGCGGGGATCGCTGCCGATGCCCTTGCGGACCTCCTCGATGTCGGCGCCGAGTTGTTCGGCCAAATTGGCCATCTCGTTCATGAAGCTGATCTTGGTCGCCAGCATGCAGTTGGCGGCATATTTGGTGAATTCGGCGCTTCGCACGTCCATCACGATCATCTTCTCGTGGTTGCGGTTGAACGGCGCGTAGAGTTCGCGCATCACAGCCTCGGTGTCCTCGCTGTCGGTGCCGACGATGATGCGGTCCGGCTTCATGCAATCGGCGACCGCGGACCCCTCCTTGAGGAACTCGGGATTCGAAGCGACATCGAAAGCCAGGTCCTCGCGGCCTCTTTTCTTCAACGTGTCGGCAATCCTGGCCTTCACC
>NZ_RZTT01000657.1 GCF_003996995.1 Mesorhizobium sp. M7A.T.Ca.US.000.02.2.1
AGACAGCCTTCGCCCGCACCGCCGAATTCGGCAGTTTCGTCGCCGCCGGGCGGGCGCTTGGCATCTCGGCTTCCGCTGTCGGCAAAAGTGTCGCCCGGCTCGAGCAGGAACTCGGCGTGCGGCTCCTGCAGCGCAGCACGCGGCGCATTGGCCTGACGGAAGAGGGCAAGCTGTTCAACGAGCGGGTGCGCCGCATCCTCGACGACATCGACGATGCAGAGGCGATGCTGTCGCAGACAAGGGAAACACCGCGTGGGCGGCTGCGCATATCCACCCCGATCGTCACCTATCATCTGCTGCTGCCGGTGCTGTCGGAGTTCATGGCACGCTATCCCGAGATCGAGCTCGACATCGATTTCAACGACCGGATCGTCGACGTCATCGACGAGGGTATCGATGTCGCGATCCGCAGCGGCGAACTGCCGGATTCGCGCCTTGTGTCGAGACCCGTTGCGCCCTTTCGCATGCTGCTGTGCGCGGCGCCCTCCTACCTGGACCGCCATGGCGCCCCCAGCGTGCCGGCTGATCTCATCAGACATTTCGGCATAAACTTCCGCTTCCTGAACAGCGGCAGGCTGCTGGAGTGGCCGTTCACTACCGGAAGCGCCGAACCGCAGATCCGCTCGATGCTGACCTGCAACAACATGGAAGCCTTGAAGGGCGCCACGCTCGCCGGCCTCGGCATAGCTTGCATGCCGGATTTCCTGGTGCGCGAGGCGCTGCACGAAGACAGGCTGCGTACCGTCCTCGATGGTCATGTCGACGGCCGTGGCCAGTTCCGGATGCTGTGGCCCTCCAATCGCCATCTGTCGCCGAAGGTGCGCGTCTTCGTTGATTTCCTTCCCGAGCGACTTGCTGCGCAAGCGGCTCGTAGCCAACTCATCGAATAAATATGATTATTATAGTCATGTTTCTGTGGAAACATCGGAGCGGCTGTGGCATGCCGCTGACGGTGAGGGTGCCGCGCGGCGCCTTGCCCGAACCGTTTCGAAGGACTTGAGCGATGGACCAACTTAGCGCGCAAACCCGGATCAGCGACGCGGCGATCAGATCGGTGATGGACCGGCTGCGCGCAGAGCACAGCGAATTCGAGATTGACACTGGCGTTGCCGACCAGTGGGAGCTCCGCCTCTACTACGGCTCGTTGAGCGCTACGCTCGATGATGAAAGCGTGCTGATCCGCGTCGCAGCGACAGACGAAACCTGCCTGTCCTACATGAAGATGACGGTCGCCGGCCATGTCGCCGAACATCTCGGCACGACCAAGGGCATCCATTGGCAAGGCGACGGCAGCGACGCCGGTACTCCGGTCTTCTTCCGCGAGATCACGGTGATGTCGTCGACGCGGATATCGGCGCATATGCAGCGCCTGCGCTTCGCCGGCAAGGATCTCGGCCGATTTAGCCATGGCGGCCTGCACATGCGGCTGCTGCTGCCGCCGCCTGGCCGCCGGCTGGTTTGGCCGACGATGGGCGCTGACGGCTTGATCGTCTGGCCTTCTGGCGACGATGCGCTTGCCGTGCGGGTCTACACGATCCGGGCGCTGGATGCCGCAAGCGGTTGGCTCGATGTCGATTTCGTGTTGCACCCCGGCCAGAACACGCCCGCCGCCACATTCGCGCAAAACGCACGGGCGGGAGAAGTCATCGGCATGATCGGACCCGGCGGCGGCGACGCCCCGGTGGCGCAGACCTTGCTTCTGCTCGGCGACGACACCGCGCTGCCCGCCATCGGCAGGATTTTGGAGCATCTGCCGCCATCAACACGTGCCGAGGCGCTGATCGAGGTCGATAGCCCGGATGACCGAATGGCGCTGGCGCAAGGGGACAATATCGACATCACCTGGCTTTACCGGCGCGGCCTCGAGGCCGGCACCGCGGGCCTATTGTCGACCGCCTTGCGTGAGCGCAATCACATGGCGCTTGCCGACGGCCTGTACGTCTGGGCAAGTTGCGAATTCGGCGATTTCCGGGAGATACGCAAGATCGTGCGCAAGCAGTGGGGCCTGCCGCGCGACCGGCACCTGGTTACGGCCTACTGGCGTCGGGATGCGCATAGCGTGGGCGAGGGCGGCGAGGACTAGTCGCTGCTTATTGCCTGACGCTTCTGGCCACCAGCCGAGCGACGCTCGGGCCGACCAGCAGCACGATCAGGAAG
>NZ_RZTT01000658.1 GCF_003996995.1 Mesorhizobium sp. M7A.T.Ca.US.000.02.2.1
CGAGATGGATGATCTCATCGAAGCGCTGAAGGGATGAAAAGCTTTCGGCGTCGGCAATCTGCAGATCGAAACGCGGATCGGCGACATGCGCGATGTTGTCTCGCGTCCCGGTCCGAAGATTGTCGACGACGACCAGCTTTTCCAGATCGCTTCGCCGCAACAGACGGTCGACCAGATGCGAGCCCAGGAAACCGCAGCCGCCAGAGATCAACACGCTGCGTGACATGGAAAACCCCCGCTCCAGACACCGGCCAGTCAACGAGCCCAGGGCTTGTTTCCCAACAACAGCGGATGCGAGCTACCCAAAAGCCTTTCCGCCAATCGATGCACCCATCTACACCGCCAAGCGCCGCGAGTGCAAACAGCAAGCCTTCACGAGTGGAACGTGCGGCGGCCGACCGGCCTCTGCTTTTAAGCAGAGAAACTGCCGCGCGATGTCGCGCATCGAAGCGACCGCCGATGCTGCCCGTCATCGCGAGGATGATCAGGACATTTCAGGGCTACAGCGCCCTTTGCGGGCATGGCGCCCCGGCTGCATCACCACAGCGCGACGCCGTGGGCTGCGGCCGGAAGCTCGTCTCTTCGGACTGGCGCACCAGTTCGGCAAAGAGCAGCGCGAAGCTTCCCAGCATCAGGAAGACGATGATCAGGCGTGTTACCGGCAATATGTCGGCCTCGACTGGCTAGCCCCCACGCCACCCATCCACTGCCGGCTAACATGACCGATCCGGCTTTACGAGACTTTAAGGCCCGTCTTAACCATCACATTCGCGTAGCCTTTGACATGATACGCGAACGGCATGCCCGCATCCGCCGATCGGCATGGCCGTACCATCCGGATGGCGTTGCCATCCGGGATGGCACCTCCCTTTGCAGACGTACCCCGCCCATGCTACCCCGGCGCTGGCGCGGCCCAGCAACCGGCCGCTGCCAATCGGTCGTCATCGGGGAGCCATGAGCAAAGCCGCCAGCCGCATCGCCTTCGTCTCGTCCGACACCGCTGACGCCAAGACGGCGCTGGAAAGCCTGTCGGCGCGCTATGGCCAGTCTTCCGTCGAGGAGGCCGGGATCGTCGTTGCGCTTGGGGGTGACGGTTTCCTGCTGCAGACCCTGCGCGACACGATGGGGACCGGCAAGAAGGTCTACGGCATGAACCGTGGCACCATCGGATTCCTAATGAACGAATATCGTTCCGGCGGCCTCACCGAGCGTCTCGAGGCCGCCGTCGCCGAAACGATCCGCCCGCTGGAGATGCTGGCCGTGACCTCGGAAGGCGAAACGATTTCAGCACTGGCGATCAACGAGGTGGCGCTGTGGCGCCAGTCGTACCAGACGGCCAAGATCCGCATCACCGTCGACGAACAGGTCCGGCTTGAGGAACTGAACTGCGACGGCGTCATGATCGCAACCCCGGCCGGGTCCACCGCCTACAATCTTTCGGCGCATGGACCGATCCTGCCGCTCGACGCGCCGCTGCTGGCGCTGACCCCGGTCAGCCCATTTCGCCCGCGCCGCTGGCGCGGCGCACTGCTCTCCAACAAGGCGACCGTCCGCTTCGACATCCGCGAGCCGGAAAAGCGGCCGGTAAACGCCGCCGCCGACCATACCGAGGTCAAGGCCGTGACCTCGGTGACGGTGCGAGAATCACCAACGGCGACAGCAACGTTGCTGTTCGATCCCAATCATTCCTGGAACGAGCGTATTCTCGCCGAACAGTTCCGCTATTGAGCCGGCGCTGCGACCGACAGGTCGATTAAGCATCCCGATTAAGGTTACAACTTCACAATCGTGCCATTGCTGCCCGTTTCTGTTGACAAATCGAGGGCTTGCTCCTAATTGCAATACCAATCTTGCAGGCGCGTGGCGCTTGCCGCGACAGACGCCATTAGACGCCGTTGCGCTTCCCCGAACCAGCCAAAGACAACAACACTTGTCCTCAGACACCACGACCGCTCCAGAAGCGTTGACCTTTTCAGACCTCGGCCTGTCGCCGAAGGTCCTTTCCGCAGTCACCGACGCCGGCTACACCGAGCCGACGCCGATCCAGGCGGGCGCCATTCCGCATGCCCTGCTGGGCAAGGACGTGCTGGGCATTGCCCAGACCGGCACCGGCAAGACGGCCTCCTTCGTGTTGCCGATGCTCACAAGGCTGGAAA
>NZ_RZTT01000659.1 GCF_003996995.1 Mesorhizobium sp. M7A.T.Ca.US.000.02.2.1
TGCGGGAACAGCGCCAGGTTCTGGAACACCATCGCCACGTTGCGCTCGGCCGGCGACATCGCGTTGACCGGCCTGCCTCCGATCAGGATTTCTCCGGTATCGGGTGTCTCCAGCCCGAGCACCAGGCGCAGGATCGTCGACTTGCCCGACAGCGGCGGACCGAAGAAGCAGAAGAACTCATTGTCGTTGACGGTGAACGAGGCGTCGTCGACGGCAAGTGTGTTGCCGTAGCGTTTGGTCACGTTGCGAAAGACGATATCGGCCATGGCTCAGGTCGCTCCACGGATCAGTGACAGGTAGCGAACGCCGGCGCCGCCCCTCATCCGCCTGCCGGCACTTTCTCGCCGTATAGGGACGGGGAGAAAGGAGAAGCTCCAACGATGACGCCCCCCTCTCCCCGTCTCTACACGGGGAGAGGGTAAGGGTGAGGGGCGGCGCCAACTTGCGAAAATTTGCCGGACCAACATCTCAGCCTCCCACCCTCATGGCGCGGCCGGTAGCGGCGTCGAAGACGCGCACCGACGACGTAGTGGGGGCGATGACAGCGGTGTCGCCGATAGCCAGTCCGACATCATTGTCGAACACCGTTTTCACAGCCGCCTCGCCCTGGCCGAGATGAACGATGGTGCGCGCACCGATCCGTTCGACAAAGGTCACCGGCATTGCGAGCCCCTGCCCATTCTGCACCAACGTCGCCTGTTCAGGCCGGAATCCGTAAAGCACCTCGCCGCGTGCACCACGCGCGGCCGCTGCGAGTTCGCCCGGCAGCGGCGGCGTGACGCCCACCGGTCCGAGATCGACGACCAGTCCGCGGTCGCTCTCCGCTGGCCTGCCCTTGAGCAGATTCATGCCCGGCGCACCGATAAAGCGGGCGACGAAGACATTGGCCGGATCGTTGTAGACCTCGAGCGGCGTGCCGACCTGCTGCAGCACGCCATGATCCATGACCGCGATGCGGTCGGCCATGGTCATCGCCTCAAGCTGATCGTGGGTGACATAGACCATGGTCTGGCGGAACTGCCGCTGCAGCTGCTTCAGTTCGGTGCGCATGACGGCCCGGAAAGCGGCGTCGACATTGGACAGCGGCTCGTCGAGCAGGAAGATCGCCGGCTCCATGATCGCCGAGCGGCCGATCGCCACCCGCTGCAATATGTTGACCGACAGCCTGTCGGCCTTGCGGTCGAGCAGCGGCGAAAGCTGCAGCATCTCGGCGATGGCGCCGACACGGCGATCGATCTCGGCTTTGGCAGCCCCCCGCATTTTTGGTCCATAGGCAAGGTTCTGGCGCACCGTCATATGCGTGAAGATGGCGTAGTTCTGGAAGACGAAGCCGACGCCGCGCCGGCCCATCGGCACGCCGGCCATGTCGCGCTCGCCAAACAGGATCTTGCCGCCGGTCGGCTCTTCCATGCCGGAGATCATGTTCATCGTCGTCGACTTGCCGCAGCCCGACGGGCCGAGCAGCGCCATGAACTCGCCGTCTGATATTGCCAGGTCCATGGTCTTGAGCGCGGTAAAGTCGCCGAATTTCTTGACCAGGTTCTGCAAGTGGATCGCGCTCATGCCGCTACCTCGCGTGCCCGCGCCATGCGCTTCATGGCAAACAGCGCGACGATCGACAGCACGACCAGAATGGCCAGCGCGATCGCCGCCACATAGCCCCAGATCAAATCCTGAGTGGTGAGCTTGTAGATGTAGACCGAGATGGTTTCGGTGGCGACGCCTGGACCGCCGCCGGTCATGATGTAGAGCGTGTCGAAGATCTTGAAGTTCTCGATCACCCGGATCGCCAGCGCGATGATGATGATCGTCTTCATCTTCGGCAGCACGATGGTGACGAAGCGCTGCCAGGGATTGGCGCCGAGCAGCGTCGCCGCCTTGATCTGATCCTCCGGCACGCCGACCAGACCGGCAAGCAGGATGAGGAACATCAGCGGCGTCCACTGCCAGATGTCGGCGACCATCACCGCGATCAGCGCCAGAGTCGGATCCGACAGCCAGGCGATGGTGACGGGAGATCCGGTGAGCGCCGACAAGATGTCGTTCACCGGCCCTCCCGACTGGAACAGCATGAAGAACATGTAGCCGGCCACCGCCGGCACCACCATCATCGGCATCAGCAGGATCGAATAGAAGGCGCGCTTGCCC
>NZ_RZTT01000065.1 GCF_003996995.1 Mesorhizobium sp. M7A.T.Ca.US.000.02.2.1
GGACTACATCAAGGGCCGCGTCGAAAAATCAGGCCTTCGCAAATGGGTGCGCTTCAACAGCCCGGTGCGCATGGTGACGTTTTCGGACGAGACGAAGAAATTCACCGTCACCGCGCATGACCGCACCAACGACGTCACCTATTCCGAAGAGTTCGACAATGTCGTCGTCGCTTCCGGGCATTTCTCGGTGCCCAACGTGCCCTATTTCGAGGGCTTTTCGACCTTCAACGGCCGCATCCTGCACAGCCACGATTTCCGCGACGCGATGGAGTTCAAGGGCAAGGATATATTGATCATCGGCCGCTCCTATTCGGCCGAGGACATCGGCTCGCAATGCTACAAATACGGCGCCAAATCCATCACCTCCAGCTACCGCTCGAAGCCGATGGGTTTCAAATGGCCGGAGAATTGGAAAGAGGTGCCGCTCTTACAGAAGGTCGTCGGCAAAACCGCGCATTTCAAGGACGGCACCACTAGGGATGTCGACGCCATCATCCTGTGCACCGGCTACCTGCATTCCTTCCCCTTCCTCACCGACGATCTGAAGCTCAAGACAGCCAACCGCATGTGGCCGCTCGACCTCTATGAAGGCGTCGTCTGGGAGAAGAACCCGCAGCTTTCCTATATCGGCATGCAGGATCAGTTCTACACCTTCAACATGTTCGACGCGCAGGCCTGGTTCGCCCGCGACGTCATCATGGGCCGCATCAAGCTGCCGTCGGCCAAGGCAATGGCCGAGCACGGCGCGAAATGGAGGGCGCGTGAGGAAACGCTCGAAGACGCAGAGCAGATGATCTGGTTCCAGGGCGACTACACCAAGGAATTGATGGACCAGACCGACTATCCGGGCTTCGACGTCGAGGCGGTCAACCAGACCTTCATGGAATGGGAACACCACAAGGCGGAGAACATCATGGGCTTCCGCGACCACGCCTACCGCTCGCTGATGACCGGCACCATGGCGCCGCTGCATCATACGCCGTGGCTGCAGGCGCTGGACGATTCGATGGAGAGCTATCTCGAGGTGAAGGGCGTCGCGGCGGAGTAGGGCGGCGCCTGCTACCCCAGCCTTGCCCTGGCCTTCGCCGTCCAGGCGCTGAACAGCCGGTCGGCGACGATGCCGATGAAGGCGATGGCGAGGCCGGCAACGATGCCACGACCGGAATCGGCCTTGGACAGCGCGATGAACACTTCCTGGCCGAGATCGCGCGTGCCGACCATGGCGCAGATGATGATCATCGCGAGCGCCATCAGGATCGTCTGGTTGACGCCCAGCATGATTTCGGGAAGCGCCAGCGGCAGTTGCACGCGAAAGAAGGTCTGGCGCGGCGTGCAGCCCGAAACCTTCGCCGCCTCGATCAGCGCCGGCGGCACCTGCCTGATGCCGTGATTGGTGTAGCGGATGGCAGGCACCACGGCGAAGGCTATCGTTGCGATCATCGCCGTGACGTCGCCGACCCGAAACAGCATCACCACCGGGATGATGAAGCAGAAGGACGGCAGCACCTGCAGCGTGTCGATGACCGGTGTGACGATCTTCTCGAAGCGGTCGCTGCGCGAAGCCATCAGGCCGATCGGAATGCCGACCAGGCAGGCGATGAAGGCCGAGATACCGCAGAGATAGACCGTCGCCATGGTCTTTTCCCACAGGCCGGTGATGGCGCAGAAGGCGGTCAATGCGGCGACCAATACAGCGAGGCGGAAGCCGCTGAGCTGATAGCCGGCAAGGCCGAGCAGGAAGACCGCGCCCAGCCACGGAAAGCCTTCGCAGAAGGCACGCAGCGGGTTCAGCAGGTTCAGGATGAGCGCCACGCGAAACGCCTCGATCGTGTCGAAGAAGTTGATCGTCACCCAGTTCACCGCTGCTTTCCACAGCGGCGCGGTGGTGAAGGTGATCGCCTTCGGCACCGCCGCGAAGGCCGGCACGAACAGGCCGAGAAATGTCGTCACGACAAGGATGGCGATGGCCAGCGTCAGATTGGGATAGCGCTGCCAGGAGCTCGGGCCCGCCTGCGGATGGGTATTCCCCTTTGCCTGCTTGTGCGCGATGGCCTGGCTCAGCCGGTCGAGCGCGATGGCGAGCGCCACGATGGCAAGGCCGGCTTCCATCGCCTCGCCAACCTTCAGCGCGCGCAGTGCCAGGAGCACGTCGTAGCCGAGGCCGCCGGCGCCGATCATCGAGGCTATGATCACCATGTTCAGCGCCAGCATGATCACCTGGTTGACGCCGACCATCAGTGTCGGCCGTGCCGAGGGCAGCAGCACTCGCCACAGTTTCTGCCGCGCCGTGCAGCCTGCCATCTCGCTGAAATCGTCGATTTCCGATGGTACCCGCGACAGGCCCAGCATCGTCGCCCGCACCATCGGCGGGGTGGCGAAAATGGCGGTCGCGATCATCGCCGAGACCGGGCTGTTGCCGAACAGCAGCAGCATCGGGATGAGATAGGCGAAGGTCGGAATCGTCTGCATCAGGTCGAGGGCAGGGGAGACGATAAGCCTTTCGGCCCATGGCCTGCGCCACGCCCAGATGCCGGCGAACAGCCCGGTGACGATACAGAACGGCACGGCGATGGAGATCAGCGCCAGCGTCAGCATGGCGCTCGTCCATTGGCCGAACAGGGCGATGTAGAGGAAGCAGCCGCCGACCAGCAGGCTGAGTTTTCTGCCGCCAACGGCATGACCGGCGAGGAAGGCGGCAGCGCAGACGCCGACCCAGGACAGGCGCGGCAGGACAGAGGCGTCAGCACCGTGGCCGATCTTGAAATTCTTGGCCAGCAGATTGAGCGCGAAATCGAGGGGAACGCCGAGCACCGCGGTGATCGAGCGGGTCAGCCAGGACAGGTTCGACTTGATCCAGCGCATCAGCGCGCTGACCCAATCGGCGACCGGCACGACGGCGCTTGCCGGATAGTTGACGGCCCAAGGCAGGCGGTCCTGCAGCAAGAACACGACAAGCACGGCGGCAAGCGCGAACACCCAGACCAGCAGCCAGACCTGAATCGGTCGCGACCGCGTCTCGCTGGCGCTTGCTGTCACCGTCATGCGCCGACCCTTGAGCGATCGATGCCGGCCAGCAAATCGATCACCGCTTGCGGCGTCACCTCGCCGATCGGCTTGCCGGTGCCGTTGACCACCGCGAACGGCTTGTTGGCGGCAACGATACCGGCAGAGAAGCTGGCGATCTTGGCATCTGGGGCAACGGTGCCGCCATGCTCCGAGCCGTCGCAGGCGCGCATAAGGCTGCGTGCCGAAATCACCTTGGCGCGGTCGACGTCGCGGGTGAACTCGGCGACATAGTCGGTCGCCGGATTGACCACCAACTCCTCCGGCGTGCCGATCTGGATGACCTCGCCATCCTTCATGATGGCGATGCGGTCGGCCAGCCGGATCGCCTCGTCGAAATCATGGGTGATGAAGACGATGGTCTTGTGCAGCATGGTTTGCAGCCGCATCAGCTCATCCTGCATTTCGCGGCGGATCAGCGGGTCGAGCGCCGAGAACGGCTCGTCGAGGAACCAGATTTCCGGTTTTGTCGCGAGGCTCCGGGCGATGCCCACACGCTGCTGCTGGCCGCCGGACAATTCGCGCGGATAGAAATGCTCGCGGCCACGGAGCCCAACGAGTTCGATCACCTCGCGCGCCCGTGCCTCGCGTGTCGGCCGGTCCTGCCCCTGGATGCTGAGCGGGAAGGCGATGTTCTCCAGCACGTTGAGATGCGGCAGCAGCGCAAAATTCTGGAACACCATGCCCATGCGATGGCGTCGCAACTCGATCAGCGCTGCATCCGAAATCTTCAGCAGATCCTTGCCCTCGAATTCGACCTTGCCGTGGGTCGGCTCGACCAGCCTCGACATGCAGCGCACCAGCGTCGACTTGCCGGAGCCCGACAGGCCCATGATGATGAAAATCTCGCCCTGGAGGATTTCGAGGTCGACGGCGCGCACCGCGCCGACCAGCCCTGCGGCGGTGACGTCGGCCATGCTGGCCTTGCCGTCGCGTTCGCGGATGAAATTGGCCGCGTTCGATCCGAACAGCTTCCAGACATTGCGGCAGGCAAGCTTTATCGGGCGGGCATCTTTTGGCGTGCCCGCCCCCTTGGCGCCCTGTTCAGTCTTGTCCGTCATTCAAACGTCCTTCTGGAACACAAGAACCGAGGCCCGGCTGATCAACTGCCGGGTCTCATCTTCCAGTCGGAACGATCACTGCGCCCAGGCTTTCCAGTCGGCCTCGTGGGCGGCGATCCAGGCGGCGGCGACGTCTTCCGGCGTCTTGCCGCCGAGATCGATCTCGCCGCTCATCTTGTTGAGCTCGTCGGTGTCGACCGTGTAGGCCTTCGCCACCTTGTAGGCGACCGGCCATTTGTCCTTCATGCCGGCCCAGGAGTACTTCCAGATCTCGCCATGCGGCTTGCCGCAATCATATTTGGCGTCGGGGTTGGTGCCCCATTTCGGGTCGCTGTAGCACTCGGGCGTGTATTCGGGGAATTCAACCCATTCGCCCTTGTATTTGGCCGGCGCCCAATGCGGCGAATAGATCCACAGCATGATCGGCGCCTTGCGCTGATAGGCCGAGTCCAACTCGGCGAACATCGCCGCGTCGGTGCCGGCATGGATGACGGTGAAGGGCAGTTTCAGCGCTTCGACGCGCTCGTCGTCAAAGCCTTCCCATGTTACCGGGCCGCCGAGATAGCGCCCCTTCGGTGCGGTCTCCGCCGTCGAGAAGGCTTCGGCGCATTTCGGATCCTTCAGCGCTTCCCAGTTAGGCAGGCCGGGGCACTTCTCCTTCATGTATTCGGGAAACCACCATTCTTCCTTGGCCTTGGGGCCGAGCTTGCCCAGCCGTTCGGTCTGGCCTGTCGCATCGGAGGCCTTCATGGCCTCGCCGGCGGTCGTGTCCCAGAATTCCATGCCGACATCGAGATCGCCATTGGTGAGACCGGTGGTCAGGCTGGAGAGGTAGTCGGCGGTCGGATATTCGACGGTATAGCCGAGCTTTTCCAGGATGCCGCCGAGGATCTTGGCGTTGAGGTTGACGCTGGTCCAGTCGAACAGCGCGATCTTGATCGGATCGTTGGATTCCGGTGCGGCGGCTTGGGCGGAAGGTGTCAGCAGGCTTAATGTCGCGAGCGCGACGGCGCTCATCGAGAGTTTCGAGATCTGGCTGCGAAATGACATGCTTGTTCTCCTTCAAGCTGTGAAAATTATCGTCCGTTCCCTTCTTGCGGCTTTTCTTGATTGTGTTGGAAAGACTGGTCTTTGCGCAAGGCCGTCGGCGCCAAATTATTGCCCCGGCTTTGGCCAGTGCAGGCAAGATGGTGCTCAATTCTGGTGATGATGGCACAGGATCGGAGTGTCGGCGTCATGACTGCCGACGGATCGCTGAGGGAGCGGTCATCTGCGGATCGAATGCCAGTCCTGCGGCGCCCTGCAAGGTGCGAGCCATCAAGGTCGTATGATCTCGGCTACCCGCCTGGTAAGCCCCATCTCGCCAAGGCCGTTTCATAGGATGAAATTATATATACCAAGGTTCATGTCGCGCAACGACTAACGCTTCGCGAGACGTACAAATTCAGACTGCAGGCGAAGCTGAGCTCTTACCAGCAGACGTAGCCGCCATCTACAATCAGGTCGAGGCCGGTGACGAAGCTCGCTGCGCGGCTGGCGAGGAACACCGTCGGCCCGACCATTTCCTCCGGCGCCGCCATGCGCCCCATCGGCGTGTCGCGCTTGAAGATCTTCACCTCTTCCGCCACCTCTGGCCGCTTGTTCATCGGCGTCAGCGTGTAACCGGGACTAACCACATTGACGCGCAGGCCGCGATCGGCCCACTCCATGGCGAAGCTCCTGGACATGTGGATGACGGCGGCCTTCGAAGAGTTGTAGTGCGCCTGCGTCAGGCCGCGGTTGACGATGGTGCCCGACATCGAGGCGATGTTGATGATCGAGCCCTTGCCTCGCGCCAGCATCTTGCGCGCTTCGGCCTGACAGGACAGGAACACGCCGGCGACATTGACGTCGTGAACCTTCTGCCACGTCTCCAGCGGCATCGTCTCGGCGGGCTCGGAGCCGGCAATGCCGGCATTGTTGACGGCGACGGAGAGCGCACCGCGTTCGCTCTCGACGCGATCGATCGCCGTCGCGAGATCGCTCTGCGATGTCACTGTACCGGTCAGCACCAGCGCTTTGCGGCCGAGCGCCGTGATCCGGTGCGCGGTTTCGTCCAGCCCACCCTTCGATGCATGGCCGAAACAGGCGACGTCGGCGCCTGCCTCGGCCAGTCCGATCGCGATTGCCTGGCCGATGCCGCTGCCGGCGCCGGTGACCAGCGCGACATCGCCGTTCAGTTTGAAAAGATCCATCGAGTGCCCTCCCTGGCCCAGGGAGGGTATGCGCTGAGCCGTGCTTCGATCAAGCGCCCGCGCGCAAATGGCTCAAGCGGCGTCGATACTCAGAAATAACCGCTCGACGCGGCCGTGGCTTCCTTCGGGATTTCGACGCCATCGACCAGGATCTTGTCGACCAGTTCGTGGTGGAAGCAGACCAGCCCCTTGATGCGCTCCGCCTCGTGCACCGGCTCGGGATAATACCAGACCAGGTTCTCGTGACGCTTGGCCTTGGTCGTCACGTGATAATAGTTGGAGATGCCCTTGTAAGGACAGCGCGAAATGTAGCGGCTGGGCGCGAACATATCGAGCCGCGTATCGGCGATCGGCAGATAGTGGCGCACCGGATGGCCGGTTTCGAACAGGAACACGCCGCGGCGTGAATCGGCGACCTGTTCGCCGTCGAGAATGACCTGCACGCGCCGCGACGACGGGAGGCAGTCGACCCGGCGGAACGGATCGCGGGCGTGGACGAAGATTTCTTCGTCCTCCTCGAACCAGTGGCCCATCTTGCTCCAGGTGAACGACATGTAGTCCGATATCGGCGGACAGCCCTTGATCGGATCGAGATAGCGCCAGGCCGCGTCCTCGACCAGCGTGATGCCGGTGTTGAGCGAGTAGTGGGTGGCTGTGCCCTTGAACGGGTCCTCTGTCGTCGTCTTGCTCGGCAGCAGGAATTCCTCGCGAACGTCGCCGATCGGGAAGTAGTAGACCGGCAGGTGATCGGATTCGTAGAACACCAAGGCATTGGTCGTATCGGCCACGGTCATCGATCCCACCTGCACACGCAGGCGCTTCTGCGTCGGCATGGTGAAGGCTATGTAGCCCGGCTCGAATTCATACTGCACAATGGTGTCGAGCAGCGGAAAATGCGGCCCACGGCCGCGCAGATGGGGCTTGCGAATGGTAGTCTCCCGTTTTGTTTCTTTTGTCATCGGGCGCTGGCGCACGATCAGCTCAACGACACGCGGTCGAGCAGCAGGCCGGCCGCGATCGGCGGAAGGCCGCTGACATTCTTGCGCACCGGCACCAGCAGATCGGGGAAATAGCTGAAGATGACAGGCGTCTCGTCGAGCAGCAATTTCTGGATGTCGGAGGCGGCAGCGCGCTGCGCGCCGGCATCGAGCGCCTTGAGATAGCTGGTGACCATGCCATCATAGGCCGGGCTCTTGAAATGCGCCGCGTTCCAAGGGCCATCGCTGACCAACGGGCTCTTCAGGAACACGTTGGGCACGCTGCGATGCGCGTAGTCGGTGATGCCGAGCGGGCTGTCCAGCCAGTCCGACTGGCCGAACACCGCTTTGCCGTAATATTTGTCCTGGTCCTCGATGTTGAGCGAGATGCGCGCACCGATCTCCTTGGCGAAATTCTGGAACAATTGCGCATAGCCCGGAATGTCGGAGTAGCGCAGCGTGGTCAGCGTGATGTCGAAGCCTTCGGCGAGACCCGCCGCCTCGAGCAACTGCTTTGCCTTGGCGATGTCCTGGACGCGTTGCGGCACCGACTTGTCGGTCGCGGGGAAGGCCGGCGCGAACGGGCTGTCATTGCCAGTCGCCGCCATGCCGCGGCACAAGCCGTCGACCAGCTTGGAGCGGTCGATGCACAGCGCCAGCGCCTGGCGCACGCGCTTGTCGGTGAAGGGGCCGGTATCGCAGCGCATGTGCAACTGGCGGTGCGCGGTCGAAGCGACACGCAACACGGTGATATCAGGACTGTTCAGCACCACCTGGCTGACATCGAGCGGAACAGCATCGAGAATGTCGACTTCGCCGGCCTGCAGGGCCAGGATGCGCGGCTGCACGTCGCCGTAGAACTTGAATTCGAGCCGGTCGGGCAGCGCCTTCTCGCCCCAATAGTCGGGATTGCGGATGAAGGTCGCGCCAACCTTTGGTGTGTAAGTCTCCAGCCGAAACGGCCCGGTGCCTTCGAACGTCTTTTCGTAATCGCCCTTGTAACTCGCCGGCAAGATGACGGCGTTGTAATTGTCGATCGACACTGAATAGGGAAAGCTGCCGTTCGGTGCATCGAGATGGAAGGCGACTGTGTGGTCGTCGACCTTCTGGGTGCCGCCCTTCGACAGCAGCCCCTTGAACACCGATAGCGCATTGGAAGCACCGTTGGGATCGGCCAGCCGGTCGAAGGTCGCGACGACGTCGTCGGCCTTGAAGTCTTCGCCATTGTGGAATTTCACGCCCTTGCGCAGCTTGAAGGTCCACACGCTGCCATCCTCGTTCGGCGCCCAGCTCTCTGCCAGCACAGGCTTCAAAGTGAGGTCCGGCTGCGTGATGCAGAGAAACTCGGCGGTTTGGAAAACCAGCTGGTAGCTGCCGCTGTCATAGTAGGTGACGGGATCGATGGCGCCGCCCGGCGTCGCCACGCCGGCGCGCACCGTGCCGCCCGGCTTGCCCTCGGCGCGGGCCTGCTGGGTGCCGAGGCCGGCGGCCGCGACAAGGCTGCCCAGGAACGGCAAGGAAAGCCCAAGCACGCTGCCATGGCGCAGGAAGTCACGGCGGTCCATCCTGCCGGCCAGCAATTCGTCGACAGCGGAATTTTCGATTGCAGTGAGTGTTCTGCGAGCGTTGTCGATCATCCGGAAATGCTTGGGCATGGCTGGACTCGCTTGTCTTGGGGTTCAGCCATCTAGTTCATTGTTGACTGCCGCCGGAAAGCGATATTTTTTGATAGGAGTCATCGAAATTTTCGATGCAGGAGGTGGGCATGGACACTGAGAATCTGCGCAGCTTTCTCGAAGTCGCCACCCATGGCAGCTTCACCGTCGCGGCCAGCCGGCTCAACCTCGCCCAGTCCACGGTCAGTGCGCGGATCAGGGGACTGGAGGATCAGTTGGGACGCCGGCTTTTCGTGCGTGACCGCGATGGCGTCACGCTTACGCCGGCCGGCCGGCAGTTCCTGCCGCACGCATCGTCTATCACCCGCACATGGGAGCAATCACGGCAGGATATCGCCGTTCCCGATGGTTATGAGACCTTGCTGCGGCTGACCGCGCCTGCCTATCTCTGGGACCGCATCACCTCGCCATGGGTCGAGTGGATGCGCGCTAGGCGGCCGAACGTGGCGCTGCGGCTTGAAGGCAGTTTCCCGGATCTGGCGATCGACCAGCTGGCGGAAGGCCTGCTCGACATCTGCATCCTCTATCTGCCGCGACCGCATCCCGGCATTGTCTACGAGACGCTGGCCGTCGATCAGGTCGTGCTCGTCCAGCACGCCGCACAGACCAAGCCATGGACCGAAAACTATATCCTGATGGACTGGGGACTGGAGTTCCGCATCGAGCACGACCGCGCCTTTGCCGGCATGGTCAAGCCGGCGATTTCGGCCGGGCTGGTCTTCATCGGGCTGCAGCACGTGCAGTCGCAGCAGGCCGCCGCCTATCTGCCGCTCAGTGCCGTCAGCGGTCATATCGAGCGCGGCGAGATGCGGCGCATCGACAACGCTCCGGTATTCCAACGGCCGATCTACCTCGCCTATCCCTCGAATCCCGTGTCTTCGGATGTTCTGGATGTCGCGCTCACAGGCCTGCGCACGCTGGCCAGAGACTGGGCCGAAGGGCAGGGCTTTTCAGAAGGTGACCGTGCTCTCAGCATGGCCGGCCAGATCTGACAGGCCAAGCCACGGGAGCGACAGCGCTATGCCGGCTCGGCCACGACCGCTTTCTGCAGCCTCGCCAGTTCAGCGTAGGGGATGTGGCAGCGGATAGAGTGGCCGGGCTGGGCCTCGCTGAGTGGCGGCTCCTGCTGTTCGCAGATCGGGCCGATCTTGCGCGGGCAGCGCGTGTGGAAGACGCAGCCCGACGGGGGGTTGGTGGCGCTGGGGATTTCACCGTCAAGACGAATACGCGCCGTCTCGGTCTGGTCGAGTTTGGGCACCGCCGACAGCAGCGCCTCGGTATAGGGGTGATGCGGTCCGGAAAACACGTCTTCGGACGGTCCGAGTTCCATGATGCGGCCGAGATAGAGCACGGCGATATTGTCGGAGAGGTAACGCACCACGGCAAGGTCGTGCGAGATGAAGATGTAGCTGACGTCTTCCTTCGACTGCAGGTCGGCGAGCAGGTTGAGGATGGCTGCCTGCACCGAGACGTCGAGCGCCGAGGTTGGCTCGTCGCACACCACGATGCGCGGGTCGCCGGCGAAGGCGCGCGCGATGGCGACGCGCTGCTTCAGGCCGCCGGAGAGCTGGCGCGGCTTGACGGCCAGATGCCGGTCGGTGAGCCGCACAGAGCGGACGAGGTCGTTGAGGCGCGCCTCCAGCGCCTTGCCGGAGAGGCCGGCCAGCCGCTTCAGTGCCCGGCCGATCAGATGGCGGATCGAATGCGAGCGGTTGAGTGCGGAGTCCGGATTCTGGAAGACGATCTGCATCGCCTTGATCTGATCGTCGCTGCGGTTCTCCAGCCTGGGCGCCAGCGCCTTGCCCTCAAGTTCGATGGTGCCGCCGTCATCGGGCGGCACCAAGCCGAGCAGCAGCCTGGCGAAGGTCGTCTTGCCGCTGCCGGACTCACCGACCAGCCCGAGCGTCTCGCCGGGTCGCAAGTCGAGCGAGACATCCTTGACGGCGCGCAGTGCATGGCCATGGCTGGCATAGGTCTTGTTCAGCCCGGCGACGCGCAGCACCGGTGCGGCTGCCGGCTTTGGGGCGGGCGCCACATCGCTCGGTGTGGCACGCGGCAGCGCTTGCGCCTTGTCGTGATGGAAGCAGCGCGACAGCCGGCCGCCCAGATCATAGAGCGGCGGCAATTCGCTGCGGCAGCGATCGTCGGCGAGCGCGCAGCGATCGGCGAAGGCGCAGCCCTTGATGTCGGCCTCGATGCCGGGCAGGAAACCCGGAATGGTGTCGAGCCGGCCCTGATCCTTGCGTTGGCCGCCGCGCGGCAGGCAACGCAGCAGGGCGACCGTGTAGGGATGGCGCGGATCGTTAAACACGACCTCCGTCGGCCCTTCCTCGACCAGCATGCCGGCATAGAGCACGCCGACCCGGTCGCACATGTTGGAAACGACGGCGAGGTTGTGGCTGATGAACAGGATCGAGGCCGACAGTTCCTGACTGAGCTGTGCGATCAGGTCGAGCACTTCGGCCTCCACCGTCGCATCGAGGCCGGTGGTCGGCTCGTCGAGGATCAGCATCGACGGATCGTTGGCCAGCGCCATGGCAATCGCCACGCGTTGCTGCATGCCGCCGGAAAGCTGGTGCGGGTAGCGCTGCATGACGCTGACGGGGTCGGAGATGCGCACTCGGTTCAGCATCGCAATCGCCCGGTCAGTGGCCGCTCGTCCCGAAACGCCGCCGAGTTCAAAAATCTCGGTCAGCTGACGGCCGACGCGGATCGATGGGTTTAGCGCCTTGCCCGGGTCCTGATAAACCATGGAGACGCTTTCCGCGCGCGCCCGCCTGAGCGCTTCGGCGTCAAGTTTCATCACATTCTGGCCGTCGAGCGAGATCGCGCCGCCGGTGATCGAGCCATTTCTCGGCAGATAGCGCACGACGGTGAGCGCCACTGTCGACTTGCCGCAACCGGACTCGCCGACCAGCCCATAGGCTTCGCCCTGGCCGATGGTGAGGCTGAGGTTGCGCAGCACGGCGCGATTGCGGCCGGCGACGCGGTAGGCAACCGAAAGATCGGTGAGTTCGAGTGCGTTTTCGGCCTTGGCGGAGTTAGTCATTGAGCGCTCCGTGAACGCCGTCGGCCGCCAGATTGACGCCGATCACCAGCGAAGCGATGGCGAGCGCATCGAACAGCACCGTCCACCAGAAGCCGCCGCCGATCATGCCGTAATTGTTGGAGATCGACAGCCCCCAGTCGGGCGAGGGCGGCTGGATGCCAAAGCCCATGAAGGAGAGCGTGGCGACGGCGAAAATGGCATAGCCGAGCCGCACGGTGGTTTCGACCAGGATCGGCGGGATGACGTTGGGCAGGATCTCGACGAACATCGTATGCAGGGCACTTTCATGCCTGAGTTGTGCGGCGGCGACATAGTCGAGCTCGCGCTCGGCCAGCACCGCCGAGCGCACGGTGCGCGCGATGATCGGCGCGAAGCTCAGGCCGATGACGACGATGACCGTCGTCTTGGAGGTGCCGAGCGCAACGATGGCCAACAGCGCAACGATGACCACCGGGATCGCCATGAAGGCTTCGAGGATGCGGCTGACGACATCGTCGACGAGACCGCGAAAATAGCCGGTAAGGAGGCCAAGCGCCGTGCCGGCTACCGTCGCCAGCAAGGTTGCCAGCGGTGCGACGGTCAGGATGTCGCGCGAACCGACGATGACGCGCGAGAAGACGTCGCGGCCGATCTGGTCGGTGCCGAACCAGTGTTCGGAAGAGGGCGGCGCCAGCGCGTTGATGATGTCGTCGGCGAGCGGATCGTAAGGTGCGAAATGCTCGCCCAACAGCGCACAGGCAACCCAGAACAGCACGATGGCGAAACCGACAAGGAATGTGCGCGAGCGCAGCAGCGAGTAAAAGACCTCCGCCAGCGGGCCGCGCCGGCGCGTGTCGTCTGGTGTCGGAGAGCTGGTTTGGACGGCGCTCATTGATCTGACCCCAGACGGATACGCGGATTGAGCACGGAATAGAGGAAGTCGGCGACAAGGGTGGCCACGGCATAGACAATGCCGATGGTGAGGATGCCCGACTCCAGCATCGGGAAATCCTTGCCGCGCGCGGCAGTGAAGATCAGCGACCCGATGCCCTGGTAGCGAAACAGCGTTTCGATGACGACAAGGCCGCCGATGAGGTAGCCGGTCTGCGTCGCGATGACGGTGATGGTCGGCAGCAGCGCGTTGCGCAGCACATGCCGCCAGATCACCGTGCGCCAGGGCAGGCCCTTCAGCACGGCCGTTCGCGTGTAGTCGGAATCGAGCGCCTCGATCATGCCGGAGCGTGCCATGCGGGCGATGTAGCCGAACAGCACCAGGAACAGCGGCAGCGAGGGCAGGATCAGGTAATAGAGCTGGGTGAAAAAGCCGGCATCGCGCGGCCATGCGGCCGATATCGGCAGCCAGCGCAGCCAGACACCAAAGATCAGGATCAGGATGATGCCGGTGACGAATTCCGGCAGCACCGTCACCGACAGGCCGCCGAGACTGATGATGCGGTCGAGCGGGCGGTTGAGGTTGAGTGCGGCGACGACGCCGCCGAGGATGCCGATCGGCACCACCAGCACGAAGGCGACCGCCGCCAGCTTCATCGAATTGCCGAGCGCATCGATGACGAAAGGCGCGACCGGCGCGCGGAAAATGTAGGACGTGCCCATGTCGCCCTGGACGAAATTGGAGATCCAGCTCCAATACTGCGCCAGCAGCGGGCGATCGACACCGAGCGTGTGATTGAGCGTGTCGACCGCGCGCTGGTCTGCGAACGGACCCAATATGGCGCGCCCGACGTTGCCGGGCAGCGCCTGGCCGCCCAGGAACACCATGATGCTGAGCAGGAACAGCGTGACGAGCGACAGCGAGACACGCCGGACAAGGAAGGAGAGAATGGCTAGGACTCCTTGTGGAGCCAGCCCCCATGCGGGAGCTGGCTGTTAGAGGATTGGCTTTTCCTTTCCGCTCAGGCCTTCGATGCCTTGTCGAGGAACAGCTGCGACATGGCGGTCGGCTGCACGCCGGCCACACCCTTCGCCGTCGCCGTCAGATAGTCGTAGAAATAGCCGAAGATGACAGGCGTTTCCTCGAGCAGCAGCTTCTGGATCTTGCCGGCGTCGGCCTTCTGTGCCTCGAGGTCGAGGGCTGCGATGTAGCTGGTCGCCAGCGCGTCATAGTCCTTGTTCTTGAAGTGTGCCGCGTTCCAGGTGCCTTCACTCTTCAGCGGTGCCGCGAGATAGACGTTCGGCACGCCGCGGTGACCATAGTCGGTGATGCCCATCACCGAATCCAGCCAGTTCGATTTGCCGAACACCGCGTCTCCGTAATAGCCGCTTTGGTCGAGGATGTTGAGGTCGAGTTGGACACCGATCTCCTTGACCCAGTTTTGGATTAGCTGGGCGTATTCGGGGATTTCCAGGTAGCGTTCGGTGGTCAGGGTTATCTTGAAGCCCTGGCCAAGGCCGGCTGCTTCCATGAGCTGCTTGGCCTGGGCGATATCCTGCTTGCGTTGCGGCACGCTCGTATCGGTCGAAGGATAGACGGCGGCGAACGGGCTGTCATTGCCTAGAGCGGAGCGTCCCTTCATCAGGCCGGCGGCCAGCTTGTCGCGATCGAGGCAGAGCGCAATGGCACGGCGCACGCGCGCATCCTTCAACGGGCCCTCGTCGCAGCGCATGTGCAGTTGCTGATGGGCCGACGACTTCAGGCTGATGATGTCGACGTTCGGGTCGTTGAGCAGAGCGACGCCGGCCAGCACCGGCATCTGGTTGATGATGTCTACCTGCCCACCCTGCAATGCCAGGATTTGTGGCTGCATATCGGTGAAGAAGGTGAATTCGGTGCGTTCCGGCAATGCCTTCGGACCCCAATAGTCCTCGTTGCGGATGAAGGAGGCGCCGACCTTTGCTGTGTATTTCTCTATTCTGAACGGCCCGGTGCCGTCGAAGCTCTTCTCGTAGTCGCCCTTGTAACTCGCCGGGATGATGACGGCGTTGTAGTTGTCGGACGACAGCATGTAGGGGAAGTTACCGTTCGGGGCGTCGAGGTGGAATTCCACCGTGTAGTCGTCGACCTTTTTGGAAGCACCCTTCTGCAGGATGCCGGTGAACACCGACAGCGCATTGGACGAATTTGCCGGATCGGCAAGGCGGTCGATGCTGGCCACGACGTCGTCGGCCTTCATCTCGCCGCCGCTGTGGAATTTTACGCCCTTGCGCAGCTTGAAGGTCCACACCGTGCCATTGTCGTTCGGCTTCCAGCTCTCGGCCAGCGCCGGTTGCAGCACCAGGTCGGGACCGTCGACACAAAGGAATTCCGCAACCTGCTGCATCACCAGCAGGCCGCCGGCGTCCGCAATGGTGACCGGGTCGATCGTTGCCGCCGGCACGCTGCTGGCGACACGGATGGTGGCGCCGGGTGCGCCCTGGGCGCGCGCCAGCGACGGCATGCCGCCAAGGCCGGCGGCCATGCCGATGCGGCCCAGCAGCGGCAGCGACAGGCCGAGCAGGCTGCCGTGACGAACGAAGTCGCGGCGGCTGACACGACCGTCGACAAGGCCGTCGATCAGGTGATTTTCAAGCGGCGTGCGATTGCGCCGGATCAGGTCGAGAATGCCAAAGTTCTTGCTCATGGGTTTTTACCCTTTCCCCTATTTCTTATGGTTGACGAAATTTCGTGGATTGCTCCATTTTTCGGCCGCCAGAGAGGTCTGTCGACCGAAACCTTAGCATGCGGTTTTGTCCGGTCCATCCAGTCGTGGCGTGGACGCGCCGGCTTCCTGGCTGCACTGCTCCATCGTCTTGTCCAACCTTCCTGACCGAAGTCGCGCGGTTGGCTTCTCGTCTCTTGGCCGCTGTCTGGCCGGCTGCCGCCGTCTAGTTCAGCGGCAAACGGCGATGGGTTCCGGGCTTTGCCGGGTCATGATACTTGTTGCACGGTCCTTTCTCGGTAAAGTCTCTGTGACAGGCAGCGAGGTTCTCGCGCGACAAGGTGACGCCGAGACCGGGACCTTCCGGAACGCGCACGAAATTGTTCCTTGGCGAAAACGGCCCTTCCTCGGTGACATCCATCGGCAGCATGCGAAACAGCGACTGGTTCGGCTCCCTGATCCAACCAAGTGCCGCGCACAGGTGCAGATAGGCGGCACTGCCGATGCCGCTGTCGCCGCTGTAGCACCAGAAATCGATGCCGGCGTGCTCGCAGGCGCCAACGAAGCGCAGCAGCCGGCCGATGCCGCCATGCGTTGTCGGGTTGCCAACGAACGCGTCCGGAACCTTGGTTTCCATGGCGCGCGCAATGTCGATGTTGTGGGTCGAAAACGGGATCGAGCAATGGCGTCGCAATTTGCGCATCTCCTCGATCGTCGCCACCGGATCCTCCCAGTTGCGCACGCCGAGGTTTTCCAGCGGCCGCGCTAGGCGACGCGCGGTGCTGAGCGAATAGGCCTGGTTGGAATCGATGCGGATCATGGCATCGTCGCCGAGTTTACGGCGGATCAGCTCGACCATTTTTAACGAGATTTTCGGATCATCGGTCGAGAACTTGCCTTCGAAGAAGGTCGTTCCGTGCGTCTCGTGCAATTCGACGCAATAATCGGCGACTTCTTCCGGCGTCGTCTCGCCCTTCACCTTTGGCCCATCACCGCGCAGCGAAAAATAGTCGGTGAACGGGATGTCCTTGCGCACAGCGCCGCCAAGCAACTGGTAGAGCGGCTGGTTCCACGCCTTGCCGCGCAGGTCCCACAAAGCCATCTCGATGGCGCCGAAAGCCATGATGCGGGTGCGGTCGTTGATCGACTGCACGCCGGTCCAGAAGGGCAGGCAGACATGCTCGGCGCCGGCGATGTCGAAGGCATCGCGCCCGACCAGCCGTGGCGCCAGGACATCGTTGATGATCGCGGCCGCCGCCGGCGTCGGCGCTTCGCCGAGGCCAATCAAGCCATCCTCCGTCTCGATCTCGACAATGGTCGGCGAAAAGCCGTCGAGTTCGCCGAACACCCAGGCATAGGGTGCTTCGAGGCGCAGATTGATCGGCGTGGCTTTGATGCTGCGGATCTTCATCTCAGCGGCCGACCTCGAAGAAAGGCTTGCCCAGCAGATCGGGAACGACATCGATGCCAAGGCCGGGGCCATCTGGAACGCCCATGCGGCTGCCGGTGACCGGCGGCATGTTCGACGCCGTGCGCACCGTCACCCATTCATGGAAGGCGATGGCATGCAGCCGGCGCTCTTCCGGCGTCGACAACGACAGATGCGCCATGGCCGCGGTGTCGATCTCGGCGCCGCCCGTGTCCTCGACCGTGATCATGAAGCCGAGGTCGACGGCAACGTCGCGGATCTGGCGCGTCTTCGTCACCCCGCCAAGGCGCGAGATCTTCAGGGTCAGCCCGTCGGCCGCACCCAGGCGATGAATTTCCAGCATCGCCTCGAGCGAGGTGACGGATTCGTCGAGCACCATCGGCTTGTCGAGCATGCGGCGCACCGACATGTTTTCATCGATCGTGGTGCAGGGCTGCTCGAACGTGTAGTCGATGCTGCGCGTCGCGTCGGCGAACTGGCGAGCCTGATAGGGCGTCCAGCCGGCATTGGCGTCGCAGAAGATGACCGTGCCTTTCGGCACCGAGGCGGCGACCGCGGTGACACGCTCGATGTCGTCATGCACATTGCCGCCGACCTTGACCTGTAGCCGGTGGAAGCCGTCCTTGACGATGCGCTTGGCCAGCGCGGCCATGGCGTCGACGCTGCCGTGCGTGACGACCTTGTAGAGTTCTGCGGTGTCGCTTTCCTTGCCGCCGAGCAGCGTTACCAGCGGCACGTCGGCGGCGCGCCCCGCCAGATCCCAGCAGGCCATGTCGAGCGCCGACTTGATGTAGGGATGACCCTTGAACACCGTGTCCATCAGCCGGCCGATGCTGGCTAGTCCGCGCGGATCATGGCCGATCAGATGCGGCGCAATCTCGACCACGCCGGCGCGAACGCCGGCCGGGAAGGCTGCCGAGTAAAAATTGCCGAGCGGCGCCATCTCGCCCCAGCCGGTGATACCGCTGTCTGATGCAATGGACACGATCACCGCGTCGAAAGCGTCGGCCTCGCGCCCCTTCGACATGCGGTATGGCCCGTCCACGAAGGGCTGCACGACATGGTAGGCCTTGATGGTTTCGATCTGCACGTGTCTTGTCCGCTGTCTGTGATGGTGGGGAACGGGTCAGGCGCCCCTCGACGGGCGTTGTTCGAGGCCGCGCGCATAGGCAAGCAACTCCTCGAAATCGAGATCGATGTGCTCCCTGGCATGGCGCTGGGCTGCACGCATGTCCTTGCCCTTCAGCAACCGCACATAGGTTTCGTGAACGTCTTCGGCCGGCACCGGCTCATTGCGGGCATGCTGGTGGAGCGCAAAATACATCTGCAGCCGGCTGGTCAGCCGCTGCCAGGTTTCCAGCAGCACCGAATTGTCGGCCCATTCGTAGATCAGGCCATGCAGTTGCAGCGCGGTTTCGATTTGGCGTGTCGTGTCCAACGCACGGGTCGCCTGCTTCACGGCTTCGTGACGCCGGTCGAGCTCGTCGAAGAAGCGCTGGTCGCGCAGCGGCCACGCCCGCTCGATGGCCAGCTCGTCCATCACCTTGTTGAACGAATAGGCATCGTCGATGTCCTTGGCTGTGACCTCGATGACGAAGGTGCCGGCATAGGGGATGCTGGTCAGGATGCCTTCCTGGACCAGTTCGCGCATTGCCTCGCGCAACGGCGCGCGGCTGACCCGCATCTGTTCGGAAATCCGCAGCTCGTTGAGCTTCTGGCCGGGTGCGAGCTGCCCGGTCAGGATCGCGCGCCGCAACAGCGCGACGATCTCGGCGCGTCGCGTCGTGTCCGCAATCGGACTGAAATCCACTTTCGCCATTCGGCCACTCCCAGGGAAATCGAAAGCAAGACAAGCAGATTGTCGACAATCTAACAAGAGGTCATCTTCGGATTCTTGGGGGCCGTTGGCATGTCGGCCTTTCGGTCTCAGGCGGCACGGCCGTAGAAGCCGACCCGCTCCTCGGGGCTGAACATCACGCCGGGCTTTTCATAGTAGGAAAACACCGCGATCATGCGCTCGCGCTCGCCTTCGACCGTGGTGACGCGATGCGCGGTGTTTTTGCCGCGGAAGACATTCAGCGTGCCGGGCTTCATGCGCAGGATCTTTGCATCGGGGTCGCGCCCGTCCAGCAGCCTTGCGACGCCGTCATAGTTGGGATTGCCGTCAGATCGCAGATCGGTGCGGTATTCGAGGTCGCCGCCGTATTCCGCTGCCTGCAGCAGCAGCGTCGTCGTGAATTCGGAACGATCGAAATGCCAGTTCAAAGCCTCGCCGGCGCGATAGGCCATGACATTGGTTCGCGCCAACGGATCCTGCATGACATGCAGCCTGGTCTTGCCCATCGTCGCTGCCAGGAAGCGCAGTAGCGGTTCGTATTCGTAGATGGCGAGCACGACACTGCCAGGAATCTGGTCGGCACAGACGGTGTGGCTGATGGTCTCCACCTTGCGTAGCGCCGGATGGTCGGGTGCAAGCTCGGGAATGTCAGGCTTGAAGTAGATGTTGTGCATCCGCTTGTGCACATGCGAGCGCGCGGCCATCACCGGCTGGATTTCGCGCACGGCTTGTTCCGCCACGCCGGGGCGCAAAAACCCTTCCAGATTGAACATGCCGTCGGCTTCGAGCGCGGCGACGGATTGTTCGACAAGGCGCTGCCATTCAGCGCTGCCTTCGCGGTCTAGCGGATAGAGGTCGAGATCGAGGATGTCTTTCATCGTCATGGCTCCGAAGGTTGTGAGCTTATGAGACGGCAAAAAAATCTTTCTCTCAACGCCGAAAATAGTTAGGATTGGCCAAGAAAAACTACGGAATCGATGTGGAACGGCTACCTCCGTTGAATGCGATCAAGGCTTTCGAGGTTGCGGCGCGTGCCGGCAGCTTCACTC
>NZ_RZTT01000660.1 GCF_003996995.1 Mesorhizobium sp. M7A.T.Ca.US.000.02.2.1
GGGTTAGGGGTGGGGGTCCGTGCCGGGCAGACATTTCAGGAATTCCATATGCGATAGCCCTGCCGTTCACGGGGAGAGGATCCCGGCAGGGGGATGAGGGGCAGCACCAGCCTCAGCTTCGATTCTCAGCCGCCAACCCAACCAGCAGCTCCAGCGCTTCCTCCGCCCGGTCGGCGGGGACGAACAGATGGTCGTGGTAGAAGGCCGAAACCGGGTTCACGCCCATGCCGGCGGCGGCGAGGCGCGTGGTGATGGCGGCGAGGAAGCCGACGGCTTCCAGCGACGAATGGATGTTCAGCGTGACCATCCGGCAGCGGAATGACGCGGTCAGTGCCGCAGCGATGGCCTTCTCCTCGTCTACGATCAGCGTCACGCCCTCGCGCTCACGAAAGATCATCACCGCCTCAACGCCTTCCGGCTGAGCGACGCCGGGCGCCAGCGTGGCGAAGACATAGGTGCCGGCCAGCAGCTCCGGCGTCATCGATGCCAGCAGTGTCTTCAGATCGGTCTCGCCGGTCATTCGTTTTCTCTCGCCTGCAGAAATGGGCCGCAGCCCAGGTACTCTTCAATATCCGCGACCGGCGCGTGCCGATAGTCCAGGCGCTACAAGGACGACATGGCGATGTCGCTGGCGGCTGGGCTTGCGGACCTGTCGCATCGCACAATAGAGGAGCTGAGGGCCGATGCCGGTCCGTGAAAGGCCTTCGATGATCGTTCGCCCGCGCCCCACATTCCTGAAGCTGTTCTTCATCATGCGCGGTTCGGTCGTGCCACGCATCCTGCCGCAGATATTGGGCTTCGCGCTCTATTCCGCGATCATCCTGGCCGTGGCGCGCCGGTTCCAGCTTGATTTCAGCGTCTTCAACATCACGCCTTTCGGCCTCGTCGGCGTGACATTGTCGATCTATCTCTCGTTCCGGAACAACGCCGCCTACGACCGTTGGTGGGAGGCGCGCAAGCTGTGGGGCGCGCTGGTCTTCGAAATGCGCAATCTGGCCCGCGCCACCACCAGCCTCATCCCGGACCAGACCGAGCAGCGCGCCTTGCTGATGGAAGCGCTCGCCTTCTGTCATTTCCTGCGCGGGCAGTTGCGCAAGATCGACAGCATGAAGGATGCCCGCGCCTTCATCGACGCCGAGGCGGACAAGGCAGCAGCCTTTTCCAATCCGGCGGATGAGATGGTCAGGCGCATGGGCCGGCGTGCCAATGCGCAACGCCGGGCGGGCGACGTCGACTCGATCGGCTTTCGTATCCTCGATGAGAGGCTCGCGTCGATCGCCGCCATCCAGGCCGGCTGCGAGCGGATCGCCGGTACGCCGTTACCTTTCGCCTACACGCTGCTGGTGCATCGCACGGCCTACATCGTCTGCCTGCTGCTGCCGATCGGCCTGATCTCGACCACCGGTTGGGCAACGCCGCTGTTCACGGCGTTGATCGCCTACACCTTCTTCGGCCTCGACGCGCTTTCGGAAGAGCTCGAGGATCCGTTCGGCACCGAGGCCAACGACCTTGCACTCGACGGCCTCTGCCGTGTCTGCGAAATCTCGGTGTTCGAAGCGCTGGGCGAAACGCCGCCGAAGATGATCCCCGCGGAAAAGTTTTATTTTTCCTAGGCGAAGGCGCGCGGGCTTAAAACAATCCGGACCTCTGTCGGATCGCAGCCCCATGCCACGTCCTTGGTTCGACCCCAGCGAAAAGGGCTCGAACCACTAGGAGGGACCACCATGAGCATTTCCGAAATCGCACCCGTCTCGCCGGGCGCTTTATGGACCGGCCGCGTGCTCAGCGGCGTCATCGTGCTGTTCATGATCTTCGACGGCGTCATCAAGCTGCCGCCGCTCGATGTCGTCACCCAGACGATGGTGCCGCTCGGCTGGCCGGCCGATGTCAATGTCGCGCGCATGCTCGGCGTCATCGGCCTGATCTCGACCGCTCTCTATGCACTGCCGCGCACCTCGGTGCTCGGCGCCATCCTGCTCACCGCCTATATGGGCGGCGCCATCGCCACGAATGTCCGTGTCGACAACCCGCTGTTCTCGCACATGCTGTTCGGCGTCTATCTCGGCATTATCCTGTGGGGTGGCCTGTATCTGCGCGATGCCCGCGTCCGCGCGCTGATCCCGTTCAGCCGTTAGATCCAGATC
>NZ_RZTT01000661.1 GCF_003996995.1 Mesorhizobium sp. M7A.T.Ca.US.000.02.2.1
TGATTAAGGTGCGCATCGCCGCCGACAAGTAAATTGTCGAATAACTCTGTTTTCTCAAAAGGATATCTGACATGGCCGAAATCAAGGATCGCGAGAACGCGCTCATCATGGAAACGACCAAGGGCAAGGTCGTCATCGAACTTTTCCCCGACCTGGCGCCCGGCCATGTCGCCCGCATCAAGGAACTGGCCAGGGAAGGCGCCTATGACGGCGTGGTCTTCCACCGCGTCATCGAGGGTTTCATGGCGCAGACCGGCGACGTCAAGTTCGGCAATTCGAGCAAGCCTTCCTTCGCGCCGTCCCGCGCGGGCATGGGCGGCTCTGAAAAGCCGGATTTGAAGGCTGAATTCTCCAACGCCAACCATGCTCGCGGCACCTGCTCGATGGCCCGCTCGCAGAACCCGAACTCGGCCAATTCGCAGTTCTTCATCTGCTTCGACGATGCCGCCTTCCTCAACCGCCAGTACACGGTCTGGGGCCAGGTCATCGAAGGCATGGACAATGTCGACAAGATCAAGCGCGGCGAGCCGGTGCAGGATCCCGACAAGATCGTGTCGCTGAAGGTCGCGGCCGACGTCAAGTAAGGGCAAACGACAATGATGGGCGTCGTCTGGTCGCTTCTCGGCATCCTGTCCGGCGCCTTCATTGCCATTCAGGCGCCGATCAATTCGCAGCTGGCACGCGGCTTGGGCCTCCCGGTCGCGGCGGCTGCGTTTTCGTTCCTGTCGGGCGCGATCGTGCTCGGTATCATCTCCGTCACGGTGGTGAAGCTGCAAGGCATCTCGCTCGACTGGAAGGCGCCGGCGCCCTGGCTGTTCGTGGCCGGCGGCATGCTGGGCGGTTTCTATGTCACGCTGTCGACGATTCTCACGCCACGCATAGGTGCTGCCGCGCTGATGGCGTTTCTGGTCGCCGGCCAGTTGCTGGCCGGCATGCTCATCGACCGCGTCGGCTTCCTTGGCGTCGCGGTGCGTGAAATCTCGCTCGGCCGCGTTGCCGGCGCGGTGCTGCTCTTGGCCGGAGCGCTGCTCGTCCGGCTCTACTGATGCGCGTCGATCTCTTTGACTTCGACTTGCCGGAGGAGCGCATCGCGCTCCGCCCGGCGCAGCCGCGTGACAGCGCCAAGATGCTTCTGGTCAAATCAGGCGAAGGTCTCGAGGACTGGACGGTTGGCGACCTGCCGTCCTTGCTCAGGGCCGGCGACGTGCTGGTGTTCAACGACACCAAGGTCATTCCAGCGCAGCTCAAAGGCATAAGGCGGCGGGGCGAAGCGACGGCGCAGGTCGAAGCCACGCTGCATATGCGCATGGCGCCGGACCGCTGGCTGGCCTTCATGCGGCCGGGCAAGCGCATAGCCGCCGGCGACCGCATCCATTTCGGCCATGACGGCAATTCCTGTTTCCTCGGTCAGCTCGACGCCACGGTGATCGAGAAAGGCGAGGGCGGCGAAGCACTGCTCGGCTTCGACCTGTCGGGGCCCTTCCTCGACGAGGCGCTGCACACGGTCGGCCATATTCCGCTGCCGCCCTACATCGCCTCGAAGCGCGACGACGACGAACGCGACCGGGCCGATTACCAGACCATCTATGCAAGCGAGGAAGGCGCCGTCGCGGCACCGACCGCGGGCCTGCATTTCACGCCGGAGCTTTTTGCAGCGCTTGACGCCAAGGGCATCGAACGCCGCTTCGTCACCTTGCATGTCGGCGCCGGCACGTTCCTGCCGGTGAAGGCGGACGACACCGCCGACCACAAGATGCATGCCGAGATAGGCTCGGTAAGCGCGGAAACAGCCGACGCGCTGAATGCGGCCAAGGCGAGGGGTGGGCGCATCGTTGCTGTCGGTACGACCTCGCTGCGTCTGCTGGAGAGTGCCGCGCGTGAGGACGGTACTCTGGCTGCGTGGTCCGGTCCGACCGATATCTTCATCACGCCCGGCTACCGTTTTCGCACGGCCGACGTGCTGATGACCAATTTCCATCTGCCGCGCTCGACTCTGTTCATGCTGGTTTCGGCCTTCAGCGGCCTCGACACGATGCGCCCGGCCTATGCCCATGCCATCGAGAACCGTTACAGATTCTATTCCTAGGGCGACGCAAGCCTGCTTTTCCGAGCGGAGACGAGCGACCGCCAGTCGCTCGAC
>NZ_RZTT01000662.1 GCF_003996995.1 Mesorhizobium sp. M7A.T.Ca.US.000.02.2.1
ATGAACGGCATCTGCGAGCGGTTGAAGACCGGGATCGTCGCCAACGCGACCGAGCTGTTCCAATGCCCCGTTGCCGCGACCACCGCGGGATCGTTGACCAGCTTCTGCGCCGCCGAAACGCCGACGGCCGGATCGGAGGCGTCATCGAGCACGACGCCTTCCACCTGGTGCGGATAGCCGCTGGCATTGGCCTGCTCGATGGCGAGCAGGAAGCCGTTGCGGGCGCCGAGGCCCTGCTGGGCGTTGCCGCCGGAGAGCGGCCCGATGAAGCCGAGCTTGATCTGGTCGGCCTGCGCCTGGGCGGCGCCCAGGGCGATGGCAAACAGAGAGCCGGCCAGAATTGACGATACGCGGATAAGCGCACTGCGCCTGTTTTGCATGGTTCCACCTCAAACAGAATTATCTGCCGCCGTCGTAGCGACCCGGCCGATCGTGATCGTCGGCTGATCATCAGTGTACGGGCGCGTATTCAGTGACGAAATTCGGAAATTGTGACTCGTGAGTTCGGAGATTCGTTCTGTCCGCCCGGGATGGCGATTGATACCTGTCGGCTTCAATCGAGAGACCGACCGCATGGCGGAACTGCTTGTCCAGCAACTGGTGAACTGGATAACCCTTGGCTGCATCTATGCCTTGCTGGCGATCGGATTCAGCCTGATCTTCGGTGTCTTGAACGTCATTCATTTCTCGCACGGCGATGTCGCGATGACGGCGCCGTTCATCACGCTGGCGCTTGCCCAGGCGTTGGCGACCGCTCTTGGCGCCTCGGGGCCCGCCTGGCTGGTGCTTGCGGTTCCGGTCGCCGTGCTCGCCGTCGGTTTGATCGGCGTCCTGCTGGACAAGGTGGTCATCAGGCGCTTCCGCGATGCGCCCGCCATGATGGCGCTGGTGGCGACCGTGGCGCTCGGCATCGTCATCCGCGAGCTGATCCGCCATCTCTATCCGCAGGGATCGAACCCGCATGCCTTCCCGCGCCTGGTGTCGGGCATGGCTTTCGAAATCTCCGGCGTTGCCATCAGCTGGTTCGCGCTGCTGGTGGTGGTGCTGACCGTCGCGCTGGTTGCCATGCTGTTTGTCTTCCTGCGCATGACCCCGCTCGGGCTGCGCATCCGGGCGGCCTCGGAGGACCGGGTCGTGGCGCGCATGATGGGCATCCGCGATGCACGCGTCTTCCGTGCGACGTTCTTCATTGCCTCGGCTATCGGCGCCATCGCTGGACTTCTGTTCGCAAGCTATGCCGGCGTGACACGGTTCGACTTCGGCGTCATGGCCGGCCTGCTCGGCTTTTCCGCCGCGGTCATCGGCGGCCTCGGCTCGATGCCGGGCGCCATACTGGGCGGACTGATCATTGCCGGCATCGAAGTGCTGGCGCAGACATTCGTGCCGGACGGCGCTTCCTACCGGCTGGTCTTCGTCTTCCTGCTGGTCATCGCCGTGCTCATCTTCCGCCCCGCCGGCCTGCTTGGGCGCACCGTCATGGAGAAAGTCTAGCATGCAGGGTCGTGCTTCACCCGACGTGCCGGGCATAGCCGCGGCCACGGTCTTCGCCATCGCCTCGCAAATCATCGGGGCAGCGTTCCTGTACCTCATCCTCAGAGTCGACGGCGGCTGGCAGGTGGTCGGCCTGCTGGCCTTGCTCGGCCTCGGTTTCTATCTGCTGGAGAGGCTGCCGTGGATCGCCGACTATGCGTTGGCGAGCTTTGCCCGGGTTCCGCTCGTGGCGATGATCACTGCGGCGGTCATCGTGCTGGCCTTTCCGTTCTTCGTCGGATCCAACACCTATATCCTCCATCTGCTGATCGTCGCCGAGCTTTATGCGGTGCTGGCGCTGGCGCTCAATTTCCAGCTCGGCAGCGCCAACATTCCGAACTTCGCCACCGGCGCTTCCTACGGCATCGGCGCCTACGTGTCGGCGCTGCTGGCGATCAATTTCGGCGTCAGCTTCTGGCTGACGCTGCCGGTCGCGGCGCTGGCGGCGACCCTGTTCGGTTTCATCATCGGCATCCCGTCGATGCGCACGCGCGACACCTATCTCGCGCTCGTCACCATCGCCTTCGGCGTCGTGGTCCAGCAATTGCTGAACAATTTCAGCTGGACCACGACGCCGAAGGCGATGGTGACGAGCGCGAGATAGG
>NZ_RZTT01000663.1 GCF_003996995.1 Mesorhizobium sp. M7A.T.Ca.US.000.02.2.1
GGCGCGGACACCTGCAGCATCAGCGCGCGTTTGGCGCCTTTCTCGGTGCACAGTTTCGCGGCCAGTTCGACCGCGGCCTTGGCGCCGGAGATGACCAGTTGACCACCGCCATTGTCGTTGGCGATCTGGCAGACAGAGCCTTTGGCGGCTTCCGCGCAAGCGGCTTCGACATCGGCCTGTTCCAATCCGATGATCGCCGCCATGGCGCCCTCGCCGGCCGGCACCGCCGCCTGCATGGCATTGCCGCGTATGCGCAGCAACCGGGCGGCATCGGCAACCGAAACGAAGCCGGCAGCGGCCAACGCCGAATATTCGCCCAGCGAATGACCGGCGACATAGGCGATCTTGCCTTTCAGCGAGAAGCCGCGCGATTCCAGCGCCCGGATCGCGGCCAGCGACACCGCCATCAGCGCCGGCTGCGCGTTGGCGGTCAGCGTCAACGTCTCTTCCGGCCCTTCCCAGATCAGCTTCGACAGGTTTTCGCCGAGCGCATCGTCGACTTCCTGGAAGACCCTGCGCGCTTCGGGGAAGGCGCCGGCGAGATCCTTGCCCATGCCGACCGCCTGGCTGCCTTGTCCGGGAAAGGTGAATGCAACGGCCATGCGAGGGCTCCCAAGGGCTGGTTTTGCTTGCCTGAAGACGGGTTTTTCTTGCCTGTGACGCATGGCGGGGCGCCAAGTCAAGCCCGGTTCGACCCTGCCCGAGGGCAGCCTCGTCCGCCGAGTGCCTGTTGCGAAAGGGTTTTTGGCGATCACTCCTGATGAAAACCGCTCACGATTCGTTTGCTGGCTCTTCTTATTTCCGTTACAGGCGCTAGCTTTGCGTGACAATTCCATGACAATCGAGTGACGCGCTTGTCGCTGGGTGGGGAAGTTAAAGTGGCAAAGAGTTACAAACGCACCGGCAAGGCCGCGCCACAGTTCCTGGAAGACGACCCCTCCACCGGCTATCTGCCGGGCAGGAGATGGCCGGTCGTGCGCTATGGGCTGATCAGCCTGGCGATTGCCGCTATCCTGGTGTTTGCCATCGAACTGATCGTGCGCGGCGACTTTGCCGGAACCATCTCCTTCTTCCTGCAGCCGTTCAAGCCGGGCTGGACCACCATCGTCGTGTTTGCGCTGCTCCTGATCGGCTTCGATGCGGTGCTCGGCCGCAGCCACCAGAGCCTGATGATCGTCGCGCCGCTGACCTTGTCGCTTGCTTTCGTCGGTCACCAGAAGTCGCACTATCTCGGCGATCCGCTCTATCCGACCGATTTCCTCTATGCCCGCCAGATCTTCGCGCTGCTGCCGCTTTTGGTACGCGAACGGCCGATGACCGCGCTTGCCATGGTCGTCGGCATCGTCGCCGGCCTGTCGCTGCTCGTCTACGGCTGGCGGCTATGGCGCCGCAAGGTTCCCGCACTCAGCCGCAAGGGGCGCCTTGCGCGGCTGACGCTGGCAGTGCCGCTACTCGCCTTCTTCGTTTCGATCATGGACTACGCCACCTTCTCCTGGACCAGGGATCGGCTGCAGATCATCCCGATCATGTGGGACCAGAAGGAAAACTATGCCTCCAACGGCTTTGCGCTGGCCTTTGCCCTCAACGTGCCAATGGCGCATGTCTCGGCGCCGCCGGGCTATTCCGACAAGGCGATCGCAGCGATAGCCAGGCCTGATGTGACCGCCTCGGTGCCGGCCGCGAAGCCGGACATCATCATCGTCATGAGCGAATCCTTCTGGGATCCGACCAAGTTGCCTGGCGTCACCATCACGCCAGATCCAATCCCCAATGTGCGGGCGCTGCGCTCGGGCTCGATGTTCTCGCCGGAGTTCGGCGGCATGACCGCCAATATCGAGTTCGAGGCGCTGACCGGCTTCTCCAACGCGTTCCTGCCGGCAGGCAGCATCCCCTATCAGCAATATGTGCGCACGCCGACGCCTTCGCTCGCGACCTTCCTGAAGAGCCAGGGTTACCGGGCGCGCGCCATCCATCCCGGCACCAACTGGTTCTGGAACCGTGGCGCGGTCTATGCCGATTTCGGCTTCAACGATTTCAAGTCGGAAGAGACGCTGCCGCCAATGCAAAAGCGCGGGCCACTGGCATCGGATGCGGCGATGACCGACGAGATCATCAGCGAGGCCGACGCCAGCGA
>NZ_RZTT01000664.1 GCF_003996995.1 Mesorhizobium sp. M7A.T.Ca.US.000.02.2.1
GCGAACATATGGGCGAGGTGTTCGCCGACCTGCCACCCCGCGCCAAGACAAAGGCAGGCGCATGAGCGACACGGAGAAGACGGGCCGTGAGCGCGGCGAGGAATGGTGGCAGACCGACATCATCGAGATGCGGCCTGGTGTCATCCGGCTGCGCGGCTACGAGATCCAGGATCTGATCGGCCGCGTCAGCTTCCCGGCTGTCATCTGGCTGATGCTGCGCGGCGAACTGCCCGGCGAGGACCAGGCAGAGTTGCTCGGCATTGCCTTGGGAGCCGCCGTCGACCACGGACCGCAGGCGCCATCGATCGCCATCGCGCGCATGGCCGCAACCTGCGGCGTCGGTATCAACAGCGCCATGGCCTCGGCCATCAACGTTCTCGGCGACGTGCACGGTGGCGCCGGCGAGCAGGCGCTTTCCTTCTATGGTGACATTGCCGTGGCAATCGATGCCGGGATGACGCTGAATGAAGCGGTCTCGACACGGCTCGACCGGTTCTTCGCCGAGGAGAAGGGCTATGTGCCGGGGCTCGGACATCGCTTCCATCCCGTCGACCCGCGCGCGCCGCGCTTGCTGGAACTGACCCGCGAATTTGCCGCACGCGGTGCCGTCAACGGACGTTTCGTCGATATTGCAGAAGCGATCGAGGCGGACGTCGCGCGACGCAAGAGGAAAAAAATACCGCTCAACATCGATGGCGCTACCGCCGTCATCTATGGCGAACTCGGTTTTCCGCCAGCGCTGACGCGAGGGCTTTTCGTGCTGTCGCGCTCGGTCGGCATCCTTGCGCATGCCTGGGAGCAGTCGCAGCAGGCCGAGCGAAACAAAGGGCCGCTGCCGCGCGAATGGCTGTGGACCTATACCGGCACGCCGGTGCGGCCGTTTCCCGAAAGCGATGAGCCCGGCGAGTGAGGCTTTACGCTTGGTCCACCTGCATAGGCTGAGGAAGCTTCAGCGTCTTCACCAACGTTGAAAGATCCGGCTCGTCGATGAGCATGGCTGCGTCGGCTGGCGCCAGCCAGGCCCGCTGGCGTCGTTTGGCTTCCTGCCAGTCGGCCAGTTCTTCGCTCACCTCGAGCAGATAGACGATGACGTCGACGCGGACAAAGCGATTGGCCAGCCGCTTCCAGTAGGAATAGGTGCCCGCCGGCTGCTTCAGCGTCTTGCCGAGCACGCCGGCTTCCTCCTGTGCCTCGATGGTGGCCGCCTTGCGTCCGCTCTTGCCCTTCATCGGCCAGCCCTTGGGGACGATGAAGCGCCTGGTGGTACGCGACGTGACCAGCATGACCTCGATGTCGCCGCGCGCGGTCAGCCGAAAGGGAATAGCCGCCACCTGGCGGATCCTCTCGCCCTTTTTTGCCTTGCGTACGGCCTTTTTCTTGGTGGCTGCCATTCGTCAATCCAGTCGATGCAATGCCGCATAGCGCGACAAGGCATCGTTGCAAAACCAAAACTTTCGCATGTGCCGAAAGACACTCGAAATACCTAAGTCGGCTAAATAAATGAAAAACGCCTTGATGTCAGCGGCAATTGCTCACGGCGGTGGTGCCGATTATCTGGGTCTGGCAGCTTGGCTTGAGCTGCTGCACGACCGGGGGCGGCTGCTGAACGATCTGGCGGTCCTGGGCGCGGTACTGCTGCTGTTGCTGCTGATATTGCTGCCGTTGTATCCTGTCTTGCAGGATTTGCAGGTCGTTCTGCCGGATCAGCGCATTGTTGCCGGTAGCGGAATTGAGCGCTTGCGCGGAAGCCGGCAGGCAAACGCCCGCCAGCACTGCCGTGGCCAGCATTGCCACTGTGAAGATCGTTGATGGCCGAAGTGCCGACATTCGCTCATTCCCGCGCAAAAAACTCTGCCCACTGATATAGGACGTTTGCGCGGCGATGCCATGGCCAGCGGGTCGAGCATCACGAAATCGGGCAGTCCGATCGCTTTGTTCTGCGATTCCAGCAGTGAACCGCAGATAGTCGTCATATGACGACTATGAAACGTCAGCGGCTTTAGTCAGTGTCCGCACGTAAATTTTCGGTTTCATCCGGCATAAGTTAATGTATTCTAATTGAGTCAGAGCTCCGCAAGTGGGAATGCGGATGCTCTGTTTTAATGCATTGAACCTTATTGCGCAGTGCCGGAC
>NZ_RZTT01000665.1 GCF_003996995.1 Mesorhizobium sp. M7A.T.Ca.US.000.02.2.1
CTGGCCACCGGCGCCGTGCGCGCCGTCATGGCACCCAGCAGCGCATTCAACTCGTCTTCCAGGCTCCGTTCGTCCGCGGCCGGGGCATGCGCCGCCGGCGCAACATGAGCCTCTGGCGCCGCCGGCTGGACCGTAGCGGCAGCAACCTCGGCGACCGGCTCTTCGGCCGTTTCGGCAAACGCGTCGTCCAAACTTAGGTCGAAAGCATCGTCCGACATGCCTTCAGGGATGGGAATATCGCCGTTCGCGTCAGTGATATCGACAAGCGCATCATGCGCGTGCGGCTCGTCGAAGGCATTCGGCTCATCCGCGCGAACGTCGAAATCCATGTCGACATCAGCCATCGCGTCGTCGAAATGGCCGGCAAAGCTCTCATCGGAAATTGCATGCCCGTCACGCGCCGCCTGCTCCGGCATGGGATACTCGACGGGCTCGGCGGCCATGAATGACTGTTCGGCCGCCGAATGGTCGTCGAGCACCAGCTCGTCTTCAAGCGAGACTGCCACCGCATCGTCGAATTCGTCATCGGAGGCAACTGGCTCGATAGAAGCAGGCGTGTCGGCAACGGCGTACTGGGCCTCTTCAGCGTACTGGGCCTCTTCGGCTTCCTCATCGATCCGGAGATCCTGGTCGAGCGAAATGGCCAGCTCGTCCGCCATCGAATGATCGTCCTCGAAGGGAGAGACGTCCTCAAGCGAACCGGCGACGGCATCGTCAAAATCAGATGCGAAAGCCGGCTCGACGGACGGCGCCGCTTCAGCTGCGACCGCATGGCTGGCGCCGGCCACGTGATCGTCTATCTCAGCCATGTCCAGTTGGAAATCGTCGTCGAGCGACACCGAAAGCTCATCGTCCATCGCGCTGGCGTCAGCCGCTTCGAATGCCGGCTCATGCACGAAGGTCGGCTCATGAGCCTGAACAACCGGAGCGGCGTCGCTGTCGTCAGCGCCGAACTCGCCCATCATTTCTTTCTCGAGATCGATATCGAAATCGCCCTCTTCGAGCCCGTGATCGGCGGCTGGGGCCTGCGGCTGGGCGGGCGATTGCGGCCTGACCGGCTGGCGCGGGTCGAATCCCATGATCCTGGTCAGTTCCGCGAACGGATCATCGTCAGCGATGTCGTTGTTGTCGGCTACTCTCAGCTGGGTTCTGTCTGCCATTATTGTTCCCGAACTCGCACTCATTCGGACGCCATGGACGTCGCGTAGGGTTGGCCCTTACCAGCGCAATGTGGGCAAAAGGTGACAGGTTATTTAGTCAAACCTAACGCATTTCGGTGGGCGCGGCGGCTCCGATCAACGTCAGGCCGGACGTCAAAACGTCCGAAACAGCCTGCACCAGCCCTAGTCTGGCATGCGTCAATTGTCGGTCGTTAACCTTAACAAAACGTAAGTCCGGATTATCCGTGCCACGGTTCCAGTGTCCGTGGAAGCTGGAGGCCAGATCATAGAGGTAAAATGCCAGCCGATGCGGCTCGAGCGCAAGGGCGGCGGACTCGATCAGCCGCGGGTATTCGGCAAGCTTGCGGATCAGGCCGATCTCGCCCTCGTCGGTCAGCAATGCCGCGGCCGACGCCAGGCTGTTGCGGTCGAAATTGGCTTCGCCCAGTTGCTCGCTCGCCTGCCGGAACACCGAATGACAGCGCGCCGAGGCGTACTGGACATAGAACACCGGATTGTCCTTGGACTGCTCGGTCACCTTGGCGAAATCGAAATCCAGGGGCGCATCGTTCTTGCGGTAGAGCATCATGAAGCGGATCGCGTCGCGGCCGACCTCCTCCACCACTTCGCGCAGCGTCACGAAATCGCCCGACCGCTTCGACATGCGCACCGGTTCGCCCTCGCGAAACAGCTTGACCAGATTGCACAGCAGGACAGTGAGCTTCACCTCGTCGCCGGCAATCGCCCGCGCCAGGGCCTCCAGCCGCTTGACGTAGCCGCCATGGTCGGCGCCGAGCACATAGATCAGGTCGACGAAACCGCGATCGACCTTGTCCTTGAGATAAGCGACGTCGGCGGCGAAATAGGTGAACGAGCCATCGGACTTGACCAGCGCCCGGTCCATGTCGTCGCCGACCGCGGTCGAGCGGAACAGCGTCTGCTCGCGATCCTCCCAA
>NZ_RZTT01000666.1 GCF_003996995.1 Mesorhizobium sp. M7A.T.Ca.US.000.02.2.1
CGCTGGAAGGTGCCAATGGCACCCGGATTTCCAATGTGGCGGCTGGCATCCAGGCGTCGGATGCGGCGAATGTCGGCCAGGTACGGGAGGTGGCACAGGAAGGCCGCAAGTACACGGACAAGAAGGCCGAACAGACCCTGCAGGAAGCCAAGGCGTACACCGACAGCCGCGTGAGCGACGTGTGGCATGGTGTGGAGGACATGGCAGCGCAGATCGACCGCCGTTTCCACATGACCGACAAGCGGATCAATCGCCAGTCGGCCATGACTTCGGCGATGGTGCAGATGGCCACCAATGCGGCAGGCTCGCGTAGCGAGCGCGGCCGCGTGGGTGCGGGCCTGGGCTGGTCGAGCGGCGAGCGTGCACTGTCGATCGGCTATTCCCGTGCGATCGGCGAACGTGCGTCATTCAGTTTCGGCGGCGCTCTGAGCGGCGGTGAATCGTCCGCAGGCATTGGCTTCGGCATCGATCTGTAACTCCCTTCCAGCACTTGCAGCATTTTGGGGCCGGCTTGTCCGGCCCTTTTTTGTGCTCGGGCGGTCGGGAGAATAGTCGGAATATAACGCCCCTATAGAGCGGGGCCAGACATAGACTCCGATGGCCGGCAATGGTGCCGGCGTCACTAAGGAGCTGTCATGAACGAGCAGAACGAAAAGCTGATCGACCTCGGCAACGCGACCGAAGAGACCAAGGGCTACAACTTCGACTACGTGCTGGAGCCGATCCCGCAGGACAAGAAGTACGACTTCTAATCCGGCGGCGAGGGGTCGGGAAACCGGCCCCTCTCTCTTTATATATGTGCGAGGGGATGTGGCATGGAGACTGTAGATTTTCCAGCCCTAACCGCATGGTCGAACGGGCAGTGGATTCACCTGGATCTGGCCAAGAATCGATATTTCGGCGGAGCTATCCAGAGAGACGCCGCACTGCAGGCGGCGACGATGGCGACCGTCGCCAAGCTCCGCATTGGTGTGGGTGAGCCGAAGATGCTGATCCCGCCTGCAGCCGAGCTACTGCATTTCCTGCGATGCTGCCGGGTGGCGGCAAGGGTCCGGCGGGAACCCATTCGCACCCAGCTCGATTTGCTGCGCGGCGCGAGACACCCTAGTAAATCTCGCCACTCCGGTCAGCAGCAGGCTGAACGGTACGCCGTCATGTATCAGCATCTGCGCAACCTCAGATTCAGGCGTCCCGCATGCTTGGAAGATTCGGTTTGCTGCGCGCTGTTCCTGGGGCGGTACATCGAGCGCCCGTCATTCCGCATCGGTGTCGTGCAGCCACCGTTTATGGCCCATGCCTGGGTGCAGGTTGGCGACATGATTGTCAACGATGTGAAAGGGGCGGTGGAACAATACAGCGAGATTTTGAGGATGGATCTATGAAGCTGAATCTGGCGCCGTTGACCTCCCGGGCTCGGACGGTCACGACGATCGCTGTATCGAGCCGAATGGAAGTGGTGGTTCTGGACGATGTTGTAGACGCGAGGACAGGCGCACCAACTGAGGTTTCCGCCGACAGGCTTCGGGGGTGCAGCACCTGGGAGGCTGCGCTTTATCTGCACGAGAACTATGCCGGCGACACGGCTTTTATAGTCCGTACCCCCGGGGCATTTGCCGTGGTGCGCGCGGCGTTCTCGGAAGTGCCAATCTATTACTGGCAACGGGGCGATACCCTGGAAATATGGTCGGGACTGGAGGCCCCTGCGCTCCTGGTGGAGCGCGGTCCCCAGTTCGATTTGGAATACCTGGCCGGTAAGCTGCTCAATTGGTCTTGGATGACGCCGGCGACCGGCTTGCACGGCGTGGCGGAGCTGCTGAGCGGGGCTGTTCTGTTTTCCGATGGCAAGGTTGTGCGTCAGCACGACCTGCTGGCCAGCGCTGTTAGGCGGCTGGAAGCGGACGTGCGCACGCCCTATGCGGTCCAGGTCGAGGCGTTCCGGCAGCTCATTTCGAGCAGCATCCGGCACAAAGCGGGGCCGCGACCTGACCAGGTAAGCGTCTTATGCTCAGGCGGGGTCGATTCCTCGGTGGTTGCCGTGGCCGCCGCCGCTCTGCATCCGGACCGGAAGTTGCCGCTGATTCACTGTTACTCCGTGGATCACGTC
>NZ_RZTT01000667.1 GCF_003996995.1 Mesorhizobium sp. M7A.T.Ca.US.000.02.2.1
CAGTGCTTGTGTAGCGTGGTTCGGCTGATGCCGAAGTGTGCGCACACGTCGGCGACGGTTGTGGCTGGGTCGCTGAGCATCGCTCTGGCCAGTTGGATCTGCTTATCGGTCATGGCGGGCTTGCGCCCACCCTTGCGACCTCGAGCGCGGGCGGCCTCCAGGCCGGCATGGGTGCGCTCGATCAGCTGCCGGCGCTCGTATTCGGCGAATACGGCGGCGATCTGGAAGAACATGTTCCCGGCCGCAGTGCTGGTGTCGATTTTTTCGGTGAGGCTTTCAAAGCCGATACCGCGATCGGCGAGCTCGTGCGTCACGACGCGGATCAGCTCGGATACCGATCCGCCGAGGCGGTCGAGTCGCCAGACGACAAGAGTGTCACCTGGGCGCAGGGCGCGCAGGGCGTTGGCCAGCTCCGTCGCGCCCTTCTTGGCGCGGCGAGGACCGGCGCGGCTGACCTGCTCCTCGTAGATTTGGGCGCAGCCGGCTCGCTGCAGGGCGTCACGCTGCAGCGAGAGGTCCTGGTCCTCCTTCGACTTGCGGGCATAGCCGATGCGTAGACCGGTGGATTGCGTGGTTGGGGCGGTCGGCTTCGGCTTAGGCATGGAGATCCGTCGGGCGGGAGGGCGCCATATCCTCCCATTCGGCGGCCGCATTGTGGAGGGCCGTGGCGGGTACGTCGCGGGGCAGGCCCGCGCTCTGCGCCAGGCGCCGGACGACGGCCAGCAGCACGTCGGCTGGGTGATCGGACTCGGCGATGGCGCGGCCGAGCGCGTCAATCTTGTCGGGGGTGCTGTTCAGATTTGGCATTGGAATAGTCTCGGGAATATTTTGATGTTCGGAAATGCGTGCATGTGACCGTTTCGCGGTCATAGATAACTTTACGGGAAAACGCACAACGTGCAAGCAAAATGCAGGCTTCTACATCGCTGAACCGCTCATGTTCGGGAAACGGTCGTTTTCCGAACATCCGTGTTACGATTTTGTGAGGTCACCCCGCCTGCAGGCGTGAAACGGAATTGCCTGCTCTTCTTTGGGCAGTGTTCGGGGGCCTGCCCATCCAAGGAGTCAGTATGAACGTCAGTTCCAAGCGCCCAACCAGGGCGAATGCAATTCCGCGCGCAAATCGCAGCCTCATTGGCGCGGCGATCGCCGTGGCGATGGCGGCGGCAGCACCAGCATCGGCTGCGCTGCCGCCCTCGCAGGCTCCGTGTGATGGCGCGGCTAACACCTGCTACCACAACGGGCTTTATTACACAGATAACAGCTGGGTCACGGGGCGAGTTACTGAGTTTGCGGATGGCTCCGGTTCTGCGGTCGCTGATTTCAACTACTACGACACGGAGGCCAAGATCTGGACCCTGACGGATGCCGGGTCGCAGATGCTCTACTGGTACGTCGATGGGTATGACGAAAATGGCTATCCGATCACTCAGAGGCAGTACGCCTATGCACCGGCGTCGGTCGCGATTGAAGATTTCAAGACGCTGGATATTGGCAGCGTGATGGCCGCCGGCTCAGGCGGGAGGATCTCGAACCTGGCCGATGGCGTCGCTCCGATGGACGCAGTGAACAAGCGCCAGCTGGACTGGGTGGCCGCGAATGCCGGCGGTAACGATCCGCTCGCGGTGAAGTACACGGATGGAAATCGCAACATCATCAAGGTCGGTGGATGGGTGGGCGATTTGGCCGATGGTCAAGCTGACAGCGATGCTGCAAACATGGGGCAGGTACGAGGTGTGCTGGGCGTGGCAAATGACGGCGTGAACCGTGCCAATAATGCGCAGGCCCGGGCCGATTCAGCGTTCAACAATGCGGCGACGGCGCAGACCACCGCGAACACCGCCAATACTGCTGTCACGAACCTGAGCAAGGTGGCGCTGACCTATACCGACGCGACGAAGGCGGCAGTGAACGTCAATGCCCAGGTCAGGGGTGTGACCGCTGGTACGGCCGCGACCGATGCGGTGAACGTCAACCAGCTCAACGGTGTTCGCAATGTCGCCCAGGACGGCGTGAACCGTGCGGTCAACGCGCAAGCCCGCGCCGATTCCGCGTTCAACAACGCGGCAACCGCGCAGGCTCGGGCCGATAAGGG
>NZ_RZTT01000668.1 GCF_003996995.1 Mesorhizobium sp. M7A.T.Ca.US.000.02.2.1
GAATCGTACTGCGCCGGCGGGATGCCGAGGCCGAATAGCGAGGCCTTGCGCGACGTCGCCCATTTCAAAAGCTTCTTGTCGAAGACCGGCGCCAGCTCCTCGTTGAAGAAGCGGCGCTGCTCGCTGATGTTTTTGGCCTGCATGATGGCGGCTGGATTGACGCCGAAGAACTTTGCCGTGCGATGGCCCATGGAGATGAACAGGCCGAGCAGGCCGGTCTGGTAAAAATTGCGGTCGAACACAGTGATGCGACGGCGGCCGCGCCAGTTGCGGCGCTCCCAGTAGTGACGGCTGACAGGATCGAGATGCGGCGCGATGAAACGGTCATACGCTTTCGAATTGTGGCTGGTGTCGGCGGCGCCGAAGAAGCGGAACAGGTCGCCCTGCGATGGCAGGCGGCGCACCGCCTCCAGCTTCATGCGGTTCAGCGCGATGTGCGCGGTGTTGAGGTCGACGGCGTCGACCCGGGCCGGCGAGCGCGTGAGGTAGGCCAGAATGTTGCAGCCGCCGGAGGCGATGGTGACGACGCGGTGGCCCTGGCCAAGCTGCATCGCCTCCATGTCGACATCGGGGTCTTCCCAGATCTGGGGGTAGACGAGGCCGGAGAACAGGAAGGCGAACAGCCGCTCCGAAATGCCGGCCTTCGACAGCGGGGGGTTCTGGTAGACGGCCTTTCCAACTTCCTTGCCGCGGCGAAAAACCAGATCTGCGGAAACGTCCGTCATGGCAAGATGATTCCCCATTTGCTTTGCCGCAAGCGGGTAGCGCAGGGGCATGACAGCCCGGTGACAGCCTGTTGACGCCTTCTTACAGCTTGCCAAACCCGCCCGGTGTCGGCGTCGTCAGGATGACGGCCTCGCCCGCCTGCAGCACGGTCTGGTCGCAGGCTTTCAGCGTTTCGATCGCACCGTCCTTGCGGCGGACCTTGGTCGAGCCGACCTCGCCATCGCCACCACCGTCCAGCCCTTGCGGCGGGCGGTTGCGGTGCGAGGACAGGATCGCGCATTCCATCTTCTCGAGGAAGCGGATGATGCGCCTGGTGCCGTCGCCGGCGCTCCATTTGCCTTTGCCGCCGGATCCTTCCCGAATGTGGAAATCCTCGAGCAGAACGGGAAAGCGCAGCTCCAGCACTTCCGGATCGGTGAGGCGCGAATTGGTCATGTGGGTGTGGACGCCGGAGGTGCCGGCAAAGCCGCGGCCGGAATTCATCTGGCCGGCCGGCGAGCCGGAGCAGATCGTCTCGTAATACTGGTAGGTCTTGTTGCCGAAGGTCAGGTTGTTCATCGTGCCTTGCGCGTTGGCCATGGCGCCCATGGCGCCGAACAGCGCGTTGGTGACGTGCTGCGAGGTCTCGACATTGCCGGCGACGACGGCGGCGGGGTAGGCGGGTTTCAGCATGCAGCCGTCGGGAATGATGATGTTGATGGGCCGCAGGCACCCGGCATTCATCGGGATCATGTCCTCGACCATGACGCGGAAAGCATAGAGCACGGCCGCTCGGGCGACGGGTTCCGGCGCGTTGAAATTGTTCTTCATGACCGGTGATGTGCCGGTGAAGTCAACGGTCGCCTCGCGCTTTTGCCGGTCGACCGTGATCTTCACCTTGATGATTTGGCCGGTGTCGGTCGGGTATTCGTACTGCGAACTGTCGGGCAGCCGCTCCAGCACGCGGCGCACGCTTTCGGCCGCATTGTCCTGGACATGGCCCATATAGGCCTCGACGACATCGAGGCCGAAATGCGCGACCATCTTGCGCAGTTCCGCGACGCCCTTTTCGTTGGCGGCGATCTGCGCCTTGAGGTCGGCGATGTTCTGGTGCGGATTGCGGGCTGGATAGCGGTGGTCGGTGAGCAGCGTTTCCAGCTCCTTCTCGCGGAATTTTCCGCGGTCGACGATGCGGAAATTGTCGAACAGCACGCCTTCCTCGTCGACCGTGGTGGCGAGCGGCGTCATCGAGCCGGGTGCCGTGCCGCCGATATCGGCATGATGGCCGCGCGAGGCGGCCCAGAACAGGATTTCCTCCCCCCTCGAGGGGGAGGTGGCGGCGAAGCCGCCGGAGGGGGTCGGATCGACCGGGTTCGACGC
>NZ_RZTT01000669.1 GCF_003996995.1 Mesorhizobium sp. M7A.T.Ca.US.000.02.2.1
CCTTCCAGCCGGCGCGTGAGCGCTCCTCTGTCGGTCCTGGCGATGGTCGACGTGAAGCCGACGTGATCGAGCTTGCCGTCGTCATTGTAGAGGCCGAGGAGCAGCGAGCCAACCTCACGACTGTCCGCGAGATAGCGGAAACCGCCGACAACGCAATCGGCGGTGCGCCTCGGCTTTACCTTCACCATCGCACGTTCCCCGCACAGATAATGCTCATCAAGCACTTTGGCCATGATGCCGTCGGTCGATGCATGGCCGGAGCCGTGTAGCCATCGAGCCGCCGTGGCTGCATCATAAGTGCACTTCGACAGGCGAAGATCTGGACTGTTCGAGGAGGTCACGAAGTCCTCGATCGCTCGCCGCCTTTCCACAAGTGGCTTGCCCGTGATGACCTCGCCGCCCGGCCTGGCAAGCATGTCGAAGAGGATCAGACTGGCAGGCGTCTGCGAACTCAGTTTGCGGATTCTGCTTTGTGCCGGGTGAAGGCGCATCTGCAGCGCCTCGAAGGAAAGCTCACCGTCAATATCAATGACAATCTCGCCGTCGATGACGAAGTGCCCGCACTTGAGGTCACGCAAAATGTCCGTGATTTCTGGAAAATAGCGGCCGAGCGGCTTGCCGGATTTGGCGCGCAGGTCAACGGTGTCGTCGCTCTTGAAAGCCAGGCAGCGAAACCCGTCCCATTTGGGCTCGTACTGCCAGCGGTTTCCATCCCGGGGGATTTCATCGGCAAGCTTGGCCTCCATCGGAGACGTGTCCAGCGGGAGCGGGAAGGCGTTTATTGGTTCATGCACGGGTAGGCCTCCAAAACCGGTTCAGGAACGGCTCCGGCTTTTTTCAACTTCCAGGACTGGCACCGCGTTCCATCTGACGGTTCATGCCTGGTTCTTCGCGATGGGACATTTTCATTTGCCGCGGAACCCGGATGACGGCTGGCCGCTTTGATGTCATCGGCAGCGCTAACGGAGATGCCCCATCGATCCCTCATTGTGGATAGCTTTTGTCGGAACCGTCATTCTCATGCAGGTGCCGCCAGGTCCCGACAGCATGCTGGTGATGGCCCGCGGCATCGGACAGGGGCGCGACGTGGCGCTGTTCACGGTGCTCGGCATGACGCTGGGCGCCGGACTTGTGCAGCTTCCGCTGATTGCATTCGGCCTGTCCTCGCTTGTCCACGCCTCGCCCCTGGCGTTCAATCTGCTTCGATGGGCCGGGGCGGCCTACATCGTCTGGCTGGGTGTCCGGCTGCTGCTTTCATCCTCGGCAACCATTCCCACAGGTGACCTCAAGGCCCTGCGGCCGCTCGCCGCCGCCCGGGAAGGAATGATCGCCAATCTGAGCAATCCCTGGCCTTTGATGTTCATGGTTGCGTTCCTGCCGCAGTTTGTCGATCCGCACAGGGGCTCCGTCACGTTGCAGCTGGTGCTGCTTGGCGCAACACAGAAGATAACCGGTGTGCTGGTGCTGGGAGCCTATGCCTTGGCATCGGGCGCGGCCGGGGCATGGGTCATGCGGCACCCTCGCGCAAGGCTTTGGCAGCAGCGGCTCGCCGGCTCTCTCATCATCGGCCTCGGCTTACGGATGGCGATCGGCGGCGGTACGAGCCGCTGACCAAGCGGATGAACGGGCTGGGCCGAACACTCGACTTTGGCGCCGCGGGATTTTCTTTCGGGGAAAGTTTTGTGCCAAGTCGCCTGAATGACAGGCTCCGACACCCTTCTTCAGTGGAGCGGAGCATTCGCTTGGATGTCCGGCTCCGCCGCAAGAACCCGCATCGGATGAAACGCCGTCGCGGGCCGGGACTGTGTCCAGGAACAAAAAGACTGACCAGAGGTTCGAATTCGATCTCATGCAGCTTGAAACGGCTGCTTCATCGGCATCCGATTGGAAGTTCGTCATGATTTGTTGCGTGGCCCCGGTAAAGACGCGCCTTCAATGAACAAGCCACCTGATGCGGGCCAAAGGGCAAGCGGCCAAAAAAAAGGCGGCGTCGTTCGGGCTCTCGGGCTTGGTCTGATCACCGGGGCGGCCGATGACGACTGCTCGGCCATCGGTACCTACGCG
>NZ_RZTT01000066.1 GCF_003996995.1 Mesorhizobium sp. M7A.T.Ca.US.000.02.2.1
CGGTTGGAAGGTCGGCGTCTATTGCCAGGATGAGGTCGAGCGGATCGACCAGAGGGTGCGCAACGAAACCTGGCGCGGCATCGAGCTCATTCACATCCAGGTCGCCTCCAAGGGACCGCGCGCGACGCTGGAATTCGACTGGCAATGCGCCCGCGACGCCGCCCGGCGACCGGGCGTTTGCCTGGTGCTCGGCTACAATGGCGCGGTCTTCCTGACTTGGCTCAGGCTGAAGCGACGCAAGATCTTCACCAACATGGACGGCATCGAGTGGCGCCGCCCAAAATGGGGAATGGCGGCGCGAACCTGGTTCTGGCTCAACGAATGGATCGGCGCATGGGCCTCGCATCGGCTGGTCGCCGATCATCCCGCCATCGCAGATCACCTGGCGACGCGCCGGCCGCGCAGCGCCATCGCCACCATTGCCTATGGCGCCGATCCGGTGACATCGGCGCCCGAGGCGCCGGTCCGGGCGCTCGGCCTCGAGCCCGGGCGCTATCTCATCTCGATCGCCCGCATCGAACCCGACAACAACATCCTGCCGATCGTCGAAGCTTTTTGCTCTGCCAAGCGCGACATGAAGCTGGTGGTGCTGGGAACGCTGTCCGACGACATCCCCTATCATGCCGCCATCCGCAAGGCGGCGAATGACTCGGTGGTCCTGCCGGGCGCCATCTACGACCAGGCGACGGTCAAGGCGCTCAGATACCACGCCCGCGCCTATCTGCATGGCCACACGGTCGGCGGCACCAACCCCTCGCTGGTCGAGGCGCTGGCGGCCGGCAACATGGTGATCGCCCACGACAATCCCTACAACAGATGGACCGCCGGGGCTGCGGCGATCTACTTCACCGACAAGGACGGTTGCGCCAAGCGGATGCAGCAGGCGCTGGACGATGATGCCTTGGTCCAGGCCTGCGGCGTTGCCGCCAGGGCGCGCGCCCGCGAAGCCTTCCGCTGGGACGATGTCCTGCTTGCCTATGAAAATGAGGCCTATCATTTGCTCGGCGTGACCGCCGCCAAGACCACCGCGATGGATCACGCATCGCCAGGAACCGTATGACAGGCTGGTCGCGCCGGCGGGTGCTGCGGACGGCGCTGTCCACCGCGGCGGCGCTCGGCTCGCTCCCGGTCGCACCAATCGCTCGCGCAGCCGCCGGGCCGCGATTTCGGCGTGGCGTCAACGCCTGGCCCTGGTTCTCGCTGACGCGCGAATTTCCCGCTCCGCGCACCGACTATGACTGGCCGCCCTTCCAGTCGCAACGGCCGGTGCCGACCCCGGACGACCTGCGTCGGCTGCGCAGGACCGGGCTCGATTTCATCCGACTGCCTGTTGATCCCGGCCCTTTCCTGGCCGCCGACGCCACCACGCGCAGCCGGTTGCTGGACATGCTGGATGCCGCTGTCACGGCCACCCTCCACGCCGATCTCGGCATCATCGTCAACATCCAGGCCAATGCAGCCACCCATTACTGGAACCCCGACCGCATGGTCTCCAGCACCGCCGCACCCGCGTTCGATCTCTACCGCGGGCTGGTCGGCGAGCTTGCCGGCAGGCTGGCGCGGTTCCAGCCCGGCAGGGTGGCGCTCGAGCCGGTCAACGAGCCGGCGCAGGCCTGCGCGTCGAACGTCTGGTCGCAGATCCAGCTTTCACTTCTGACGGCGGCGAGAGCATCGGCCGCGACCCTGCCGCTGGTCGTCACCGGCGGCTGCGGCTCGATGGTGAGCGGACTGACCGCGCTCGATCCGGCACCGCTGTCGCCGTTCGAGCCGATCCTGTTCACCTTCCACTTCTATGAGCCCTATCTGTTCAGCCATCAGGGGGCACCCTGGATGCGCGAGCCCGTCTACCGGTCGCTCAACAATGTGCCGTGGCCGGCATCCGCCGGCTCGCTGGAACAGACGCTGGCATCGGTCAGGGCGCGCATGGCGCAGGACACCGAAACCCCTGAAGACGCCAAGCAGGCAGCCTATGCCGAGACCGAGCGTGTGCTGAAAGTCTATTTCGACGCCCGGCCCGACCGCTGGTTTGTCGACAAATATCTTCGCCAGGTTCGCGACTGGGCCGACGGCCACGGCCTTGCGCCGGAACGCATCATCATGGGCGAGTTCGGCGCGCTGCGCACCGACGCCCGCTATGTCGCCGCACCCAATCCGGATCGCGCGCGCTACATCGCCGATGTCAGGCGGAGCGCCGAGGAACTCGGCCTCGCCTGGGCACTGTGGGATCTCTTCGATGGCATGGGCATGATGGACGACACCACCCGGGCACTGGACCCCGATATCATCGCGGCGCTTGGCCTGACCATGCCGGCGGACTGACGGGCCTGAACGCTGCCCGCGTCGGCCGGTAAAGCACCAGCGCCAGCACCACGAACTTGGTCAGCAGCGTCGTCTTCGACGCGACGCTTTCCGAGGTGTTGATCAGAATGACCCAGCCCAGCATCGGCAGCCAGATGCCGGGACGGCAGCGGCGCGCCACCTCGAACAGGAACAGCACGAAGCCGAACGTCAGCAAAAGGGTGAAGAAGGCGCCCTGATAGAGGACGGTGCGGATAATCGGGTTCTCGATGCCCTGTTCGAGACCGTTGATACGGCGCAGGCTGTCGATTAGGTCGACATCCGGCCCCACGATCAGATCGCGTAATTCCAGGTGCTTGAAGAGCTCGAACATCTCGACGCGGGCATTGGCGCTGCCGCTGTCCGACACGAAGCGCTCCAGCAGCGCATCGAAAAAGCCATAATATGCCGCCACGATGATGACGACCGGCAGCAGCGCGGCAAGCATGAAGCCGAGTGCCGCACCCAAGAGATTGACGCGTCCCCGGCGCAATTTGCTGATGCCCTTGGAAAGCAGATAGCAACCGCCCAGCACAATCGTCATCACCATCGCCGAACGGCCGCCGAACGCGACAAGTGCCGCGCATTGCAGGCCGATCAACCCTATCCGCACAGGCGTCGACAGGGATCTGGCACCGGAGAGCAGCGCAAGCACGTAGATCGACGTCACCATGGCATTGGCGAGCGGATGTCCCTGCAGAGCGCTCGAGCGCAGATCGGTGGTAAACGCCACGCCGTCGAGGCGATAGGGGAAGATAAGCGTCTTGGTGGCGAACTCGAAAAGGGCAAGCAGCGCATTCGCCGTCATGACGACGTGAACGACGGTCTGCAGACCGGCGAATGTCCGTTCGTCGTCCTCGCTGAGCATCAGTACCAGAAGTGCCGCGGCCACGAACGTATCGATCATGCCAGCCATGCCGGGCCGCTGCCTGGCGATGACGACGAACAAAAGCACGATCGATATGGCGGCCATCAGCGCGCTGGCCGGCCGCCTGTCGGCGAGATGGACGATATAGCCGACCGGATTGCCTGACGCACAGGAGCGCCAGGCAAACAAGAGGACGATGAGATAGGTGGACGGGTGGATCTTGGTCGCCGGGTTGCCGAACAGGCCATCATAATTGTAGCCGACCAGCCACAGCATGCCGCCCGAGATGCTGAACAGCACCGCTACCGCCGCGATCAGCCCGAAGCGCGTCAGCGCATCGAGCGACGTGCCGGCGCGGGGTGCGGCAGCACCTTGGTTCGAAGCGCTTGCGCTCCAACTGGCAGCCATATCAGGCGGCCTCGTCGACCAGCAAGGCGGCCGTCGGCAACCGCCCCATCACGGAAACCGCCTGCGCGGTCGTCGTGACGTCCCGCATCGGGGTGGCGTTCAGCGTGGCGACGAGTACGATCTCGTCGGCCATGGCGACCAGCGGCGAGGCATTGAGATTATCGGCCAGCGCGCCGCCGTCGATGACGACGAGTTCGAAGCTCCGGCTGGCCCGGGCCAGCATCTGCTGCGCAAAATAGATGCCATGCGCTTCCTGGAAAACCGCCTTTGAGCGGCCCCTGCCCAGCACGGCAACGTTGCTGCCGGCGGCGTAATGGCTGACGGCCTCAAAGGCGTACTCGCCGCGCAGCACATCGAGGATCCCCGGCTGCGGATCCTTCTGGTCGCCGCCGCCGGCATTGGCATCGATGAACAGCACCCGGCTGCCCCTGGACGCCGCGGCATTGGCCAGCAGCCGCGCCACCCGGCTGCGCTGCGCGCCCTCGCCCGGCGACGATGTCACCAGGATGGAAGGCACCAGCGGCCAGTCCGCCGGACGCTGGCCCGAACTGAACATGCGCCTCAGCGCAAGGCCGACAACGGCGTCGGTCTTCTGGCTGGAGGCGGCGGCCGAACTTGCGCCGAAAGGCCACCAGCGCCACCCAGTGCCTGAATTTGCCGGCACCACGCCCAGCACCGGCGCGTCGATGGCCGACTGCATCTGCGCGCTGGAAAGCACCGTCGGCGAGGAATATTCGGCGATCAGCGCCAGACCGGTGCCGAGCCCGAGGCCGCCGAATATCGCGCCCAGCAACAGCAGCGGCAAAGGCGGCCAGCTTTTCTTCAAGGCGGGCATGGCATTGGAGATGATGCGCGCATTGGTGCTGTCGACATTGATCTGCTCGCGCGTCTCCTGGGCGCGCTGGAGATAGTTCGAGTAGACGGAGCGCAGCGCCTCGAGATCGCGCTGCAATTCGCGCAGCCGCACCGAGGCCTGGTCGGTGTCGAGCGACTTGCTCTTCATACCGGCGACCTTGGCTTCCAGCGCCTGCTGGTTGGCCAGCGCCCGTTCGTAGTCCGTCTCGGTGGCGGTGGCGATGCGGCCGAGCTCGCGCGCGATCAGCTGGCGCGTGTCGCGCAGCTGCTGCTGGGCTGCGATCAGCGAAGGATGACGCGGCCCCAGCTCCGTGCCGAGCTGCGAGACCTGGTCGACCAGCGTCGCCTCTTGCGCCCGCAGGCTCGAGATCACCGCCGAGCGCATCGCCTCCGAGGTTGCGTCCGCCGTGCCGCTCTGCCGACGCATCTGGTCGACCTGCGCCTTCAGCGCCGCGGTGCGGCTCTGCGCCGCCGCAAGCTGCGTGTTGATCTCGGTCAGTTCCTGGTCGCTGACCAGGTTGCCTGCCGCCATCACCATGTTGTTGGCGGACTTGTAGGCCTCGACGGCATTCTCGGCCTGCTGGACGCGTTTGCGCTGCTCGTCCAGCCGGGCGGTGATCGACTCGGAGGCGTCCCTGGCCATTTTCGCGCGCGCGCTCGCCTGATCGACCAGGTAGGCCTGCGCGATGGCGTTGGCCAGGAGGGCGGCCTTGTCGGCGCTCTTGGCGGTGACGATGACGTCGAGGACCAGGACCTTGTCGGCCCGCTTGACCGCCAGGCGCCGGCGCAGCGCGTCGAGTGTCTGCACCGACCTGTCGCCTTCGGCCGATGCCGAACCGAGCAGGCGCGACAGCAAGCCCTGCCCGTTGAATTCCGGATCCTGCGTCAGGTTTGTCGCCGCGATCGCCCGCATCAGCACGCCTGTCGATTGGACCACGCTGACCTGGCTCTCGACCTGCGTGATGCCGCCATCGGGTGAGATACGGCTGGGATTGACGTCGTTGGTGACCACCTGCAGGTCCTGCGGATCGATGAGGATTTCCGCCGCCGAGCTGTAGAGCGCGGGCGTGAAAAGACCGTAGAGAAGGGCGACCAGCGTCAGCAGTGCGACAGTGCCGAAGATCCAGAACCGGCGGCGCACCAGGATGCGCTTCAGGTCGCCCAGTTCGACAGTCGAAGCTGCGTATGATCCCGCGCGTGCCGCATCCGGAGAGTGTTGCTGAGGAACCATGGGCAGGGATGATTGCATGGCTGCCTCCGACAATACTCCATATGCCGGCAAGGTCAGTTGCGGCGCTAACCTAGCTATTCCTCCAACTGTTAAAACATTGTTAATTATGTTGAGAGGTGACGTGAATTTTGGCACGCGGTTTGCTTAAAAATATACATATCGGGGTGTTGGTTACGCGGCGAGCGGAGACGGATGCAGATGGGGTTACAATTTGACCGGACCGGCCTGGCCGGCAAGGCCGGGCACCGCGTTTTCGGGCCTCCACCATGCAGATAAGTCTACGCCTGGACGGAGACTGTGTCCGCGCCTTTCATCTCACGCTGCTGGAGCGCCTTGCCGCGCTCGGCGACGAACTGTCCGTCGATGTCAGGCCGGCGGGTGGCGGCATTCCGCGCAGCGCCGCAGCCCTGTTTCAACTCGAAACGGCGATCCACGGACTGCCCCATGATGGACTGGCCCATGATGGACTGGCCAAGCGTGTGCCGCTTTCGGCGCTCGCGCCCTATCGGCGGTCCCCCGCTTCGCCCGACCTGGTCGTCGACCTCTGCGGCGATGTCAGGCTGGAAAGCACACGGGTCTGGCGCGTCACCTATGACGGCGCCAGCGGCGAAGCGGCCTTGCTGGCCTCGATCCTCGCCGGCCGCACGCCACTTGCCCGCATCGAGGAGAACGGCGTTGCGATCGCGGCCGGGCGTCTGGGCACAGAATATGGCGGCATCGCGCTGGCGTCCTTCCAGGATATGCTGGCGCGCACAGCAAGCCTGATCGTCGCTGCCATGTCAGGCGCGGCAAAGTCGGTGCCCGATCTGCCAGAGCCGGCGCAGGCAGGCAGCCCGCCGCCAATGCCCTCGGCCGGCAAGCTTGGGGTCAGAGCCGGCAAGGCGCTGGCGCGGCGGATCGTCCAGAAGATCTACCACCTTTGCTACAACGCGCCGCATTGGAAGGTCGGCTGGCGGCAAACCGGGGGCTCCGATCTGTTCGACCTGCGTGCCCATCCGGCGTCGGGTTGGCAAGAGCTGCCGGACGATGGCAGCCGCTTCTACGCCGATCCGTTTCCCATCCTCTACCAGGGCCAGCTGACCCTGTTCGTCGAGGACTATATCCACCGGCTCGGCAAAGCCATCATCTCCGCCGTGCCCTTCGGCCCGGCAGGCCCGCTCGGACGACCTGAACCGGTGCTGGATCTGCCCTACCATCTCTCCTACCCCTTCGTCTTCGAGCGCGACGGCGAAGTCTGGATGGTGCCGGAAAGCTGCGCCAACGGCACCGTCGATCTCTACCGGGCCACCGCCTTCCCCGGTGGATGGGTCAAGGAGGCGACGCTTCTGTCCGGTGTCGTGGCCAGCGACGCCACGCTTGTCGAGCATGGCGGCGCCTGGTGGCTGTTCGCCACCGTCCGCGACGGTGGCGGCGCCTTCTCCGACGCGCTGCACCTATGGTCGGCGCCGAATTTTCGCGGCCCCTGGACGCCGCATCCCAAAAATCCCGTGCTGATCGACATCGCCTCCGCGCGGCCGGCCGGCCGCATCGTCAGGCGCGGCAACGACCTGCTGCGCCCGGTGCAGGACTGCCGCAGGAGCTATGGCGCGGCGCTTGGCATCGCACGCATTTCTCACCTTGATTTGATCGGCATGGAGCAGGTCGTTGAAACCATCTTAAATCCAGGTGCGCTATGGAGCGGGCGTAAACTTCACACGCTCAACGAGGCTGGCGGCTTTGAGTTCATCGATGGCTCGGCGATCGCACCGCGCTGGAAGCAGCGGACCCGCGATTAACCTAAACATTGGTTACTACCAGGCACGCGCTCCGGTTGCTTGCGGTTGATTTAGCTCCGGAAGATATTTTCTACCGGAGATTGTGAAACGTGCAGTTGCCACCAGAAAGGGCAGCAAAATGAGTATCTCAGAGGCTGGCCCGGCCCAAGTCGATGTGGCGATCGTCGGCGCCGGAATGGCCGGCACCACCTTGGCAATGCTGTTGGGACAAGCCGGGCGCAAGGTGGCGCTGATTGACCCGCACCGCGTCCACCACGAGGAATTCCGGGCCGAGAAGATCGGCATGGATCAGATGCTTCTGTTCGAAAAGCTCGGCCTCGATGCGACACTCAAGAGCCTCGTCACCTCGACGACCGACACGCATATCTTCCGCCTCGGCCAGTTCTTCGCGCATGAGAAGAAGGCTGAATTCACATTCTCCTATGGCGCGTTGATCAATGGCCTGCGCGACGCCTTGCCTGCGCAAGTACCGCTGACGGTCGGCAAGGTGACCGAAGTCTCGACTGGACCGGACCGGCAGCGGCTTGTGCTGGCCGACGGCGCCGTCATCGATGCCCGGCTGCTGGTGGTGGCAACCGGCCACGGCGAGACGGTGCGGCGCGCCGTCGGCGTCGAGCGTATCGAGCAATCGAAGGCGCATTCACTGTCGATGGGATTCGACCTCGCCATCTCGCCGCGTGATTTCGGTCATCAGTCCATCACATGCTACAGCAGGCGAGCTGCCGACCGTATCGCCTACATCAGCATCTTTCCCCTCGGCGACAAGATGCGGGCGAACATGTTCGGCTATCGGCAAGTGGCCGAGCCGTGGACGCGGGCGTTTCGCCAGGAACCGCAAAAGATGCTCTGCGAACTGATGCCCGAAATAGCGGCGCGATGCGGCAACTTCGAAGTCGCAGGCCCTGTCGAGGTCAGGCAGATCAGCCTGAGCACCACGCAAGGCCATCGCCGCGACGGGGTCATCTTCATCGGCGATGCTTTCTGTACCACGTGTCCAACACCGGGCGTCGGCATCGGCCGGGTGATGACCGACGTCGATCAGCTCCATTCGGTTCACATTCCGCGATGGCTCGAAACACCAGGCATGGCGGCTGACAAGATCAACGCCTTCTATGACGACCCGGTCAAGGTGGCTGCCGATGAGGATGGCATGCGGGTGAGCTACTATGCCAAGTCGATTACCGCCGACACCGGACTGGAATGGCGCGCAAGGCGCCTGCGCAACAACACCGCGCGCCGGCTGATGATCATCGGCCGCAAGGTCCGGCATCTGGGAAAACGGCAGGCGCCCATGGCCAATATGCAATAGGGCGCGACCAGTCGCGCCCTATCGATTGCCAATATTGATTGCCTTATAAGGCGAATGCAGACGCCAACCGCTCAGGTTGCCGTCGACGAAGGTGCCGATGGGGTAGTCTGGGCCGTGACGCCCGAAAGCCTGTCGCGCTTCTGCAAGGTTGGTTTCTCGTATTTCTTCACTGTAAAGTGCCCTCCAAATTGGTACGGCGCCAGCAGAACCAATTCCCTGCCCCGTGTCAATTGCGTCATTACTGGTTCTTACGTCGTCTCCGCGCCATCGTAGTCAAACGATTCTTCACTGTTGCGTTGCCGGCACATATCGGCTCCGACAGGGCACCTGATCCCAGCGCCAATCCTGCTCTCCTCGCCTCCCCGCGCGATGTTGTAAATCGTTTCATCCAAGGTATTTTGGCCATCGGGAACAGAGGGAATAGCCATGTCCAACAGCGCCTTGCCGCTGGTTATCAGTGCGCCGGAACCACGCACGCTCGACCTGATCTTCACAGCCCGGCAGCTGGCGCGGCTCAAGGCCCATTATCGCATTGTCGAGACGACTGCTGACGGCGTCGCGAAACTGCCGGCCGACGTGCTGGCCGAGGCGCGCTATATCATCGGCCAGCCGCCCATATCGCCCGAAACGCTCGACCGGATGAAGGCGCTGCGCTGCGTCTTCAATGTCGAGACCAACCTCATCAACAACATGCCCTACGAGACCTTGTTCGCGCGCGGTATCCATGTCGTCACCACCGGCCTGGTGTTCGCCGAGCCGGTCGCAGAGCTTGGCCTTGCCATGGCGCTCAACCTCGCCCGCGACATCGTCGATGCCGACCTCGCCTTCCGCCAGGGACAGGAACTGTGGGGCGGCGACGGCAACCAGACGGCGCGGCTCCTGTCCGGCGCGGATGTCGGGATCATCGGTTTCGGCGATCTCGGCCGGGCGCTCAACCGGCTGCTGTCGGGCTTCCGCACCCGCACCAAAGTCTTCGATCCCTGGCTGCCGCCATCGATCCTCATCGACAATGGCGTCGAGCCGGCCTCTCTCGACGAGGTGCTGTCGACCAGCGACTTCATCTTCGTCGTTGCCTCGGTGACCAGCGAGAACCAGGGTTTTCTCGGTGCCGAGGCCTTTGCCGGCATGCGCAAGGGCGCCGCCTTCATCCTGCTCAGCCGCGCCGGCGTGGTGGACTTCCCGGCGCTGATGGCGGCGGTGAAGAGCGGCCACATCGTCGCCGCCAGCGACGTTTTCCCCGAAGAACCGCTGGCGCGGGACCATCCGGTGCGCACCCTGCCCGGCTTTCTGCGCTCGGCTCACCGCGCCGGCGCGCTCGACATCGCCTTCAAGCGCATGGGCGATATGGTGCTTGAGGACATGGACCTGATCGACCGCGGCCTGCCGCCGCTGCGCTCCAAGCGCGCCGAGCGCGAGACGGTTTCGCGCATGCGTTCCAAGCCGGCCGACAGGAATTGAGGCGTGGGTTTTCGTCCCGGTTGGCCGGCCCTCGACAAGGTCGGCTTGACAAGGGCGCGGCCGGCGATGACGCTGCGGCAATCGAACTTTGCGGAGGGAGGCCATGAACATGAAGAAGATCTATGAAAAGCCGATGCTGCTCAAACGGCAGAAACTCTCCGCCGTGACGGCGCAGCAAGCCAATTCAGGCGTAATAGGCCCGACAGGCCCGGCAGGCTGACACCTCGCGGCATCCAATGAAGGTTAGCATCGGACGCACCCGGGGCGGGCGGTACGGCAGCCGCTCCAGGCGCAGCTTCAGTGTCCACGGCTGCTCTTCGCCCTGCGGGCGACCGCTTCCATAAAAGAGCGGGCGGCAGCGTCACAAGCCGTTCTGGACGGTCCGTTCGCGGACAGCACGACCTCCGCGGCCTTCCGCGACATGCCGTATTTCCGGGCGAAGACCGCAGCGTCGTAAGGTTCGTTTTCGGCTACCGGTGCCGCGGACGTGATCCTGGCTTTGGTCATTGGCGCGTCCGCCGGAAACTCTCAAGCAACTCTCCTTCATTGCGGCAGCCATTCTGAAACAGCGAAAACACCGTGGCCGCCAGAAGCTGCACGTCCGACTCCCCCGACATGCGATCGAGTTTGCGCTCCAGGCAGACCCGATCGAAGACGCGCTGGCACAGTTGCAGATCGGAAGGATGGAAACCAGGATTGCGCTTATGAAGGCTCGACATAAGAAGCCCCTTTCGGAGCAGCGACCACTTCCTTGACGCTGTGGGTCAAAAAATGAAATCGGGCTGAGCAAGAGTCAACATCGGCCTTCATCACAGTAAATATCGTACAATTCTGCCGCCGCTCTGCCCCACTTTTCGAACGGTTCTCGGGCCCGGCGCGACATGGCGCCTTTGTCATTAGCCGGCGGATTTCATCGACCCTCACCGTGATCCGGCGCTCTCATGAAATATGTCGGTTTTGTACCAAGTGGCGCTTGGTACGTTTCCGACACTAACATTCAGGCCGATCTTTTCATATGCGAACGGGCGTTGGGGGGCGCCGTGCTTCGAATCTCATATCGCATTGATATCTTTCTTCGTTCAGAGCCCCTATACATAGGCGATCGTCCGTACGTTTTTACGGGCACGGACGGCTGGGAGATTGGATGGCTCTTGCCCTGCATTGGGCCACGCCATGTCTGATCTCACCAAAAACCATCAATACCAAAATCAGCTGCTGCGGCGCATGCCTGCGGATGATCTGGCGTTGCTCGAGCCGCACATGCAGCGCTGCGACTTGCCGCTGCGCATGATGCTGGTGACCCCGAATATTCCGATCGAGGCCGTCTACTTCATCGAACAGGGCATCGGTTCGGTGGTCGCCAGCACGGCAAGCGGCCAAGAGGCCGAAGTGGGCTTCATCGGCTTCGAAGGCATGACCGGATACGCCCTGGTGATGGGCGACGACCGTGCGCCGCATGCCTGTTATGTCCAACTCGAAGGCGAAGCGATCCGCATCGAAGCCGGCGCTTTCAAGGCAGCATTGGAGGCAAGTGCAACCTTGCGCATGTTCCTGCTGCGCTTCGTCAACGCGCTACAGACCCAGGCCGGCTGCACCGCGCTCGTCAACGCGCGGTTGAAGCTCGAGGAACGGCTGGCGCGATGGCTGCTCATGTGCGATGACCGCGTGCCGGGCGAACATCTCGCCATCACCCACGAATTCCTGGCCATCATGCTTGGTGTCAGGCGGCCAGGCGTCACCGTCGCCCTCCAGCTGCTCGAAGGCCGCGCGTTGATCCGCTCGCGTCGGGGCGAGATCGTCATTCGCGACCGCGCCGGACTGCTGGAACTCGCCAATGGCAGTTACGGCGAAGCCGAGGCCGAATATACAAGGCTGATCGGCGAGATCGGCGCGGCCTGATCAGGAGCGGTTGCCGCCGGCATCCGGCTTGCCCGATGTCGCTTTGCCGGGCGGTGCCGCACCGCCTTTAAATGCGCCCCGGCCAATCGGCCCATCCCCGTCGATCGGTCCATCCTTGGCTATCGGCAACCCGGCATGCTCCAGACTTGCAAGCTTGCACTTCGTCTGTTCGGCCGCCGCTCCGATAAGGCAGTCGATGGTGAACATGGCACCGGCGTGATCGCTGGCCGCGACCGCCTGGCGGATCTTCGTCAATTGCGCTTGCGTGTAGTCCAGAAGCTCGACCAGGCCGGTATGATCCAAACCGCCCTCCATTGCAGGATGTCGAGAGGCCGATCTCAGGTCGCTCTTGCGATCGAAATACGCCCATTTACACGGCTTGCATAGCCGGACTGTCAGAATCGTACAGTCTACGCGCCACCGGGTCGTTGCCTATTGGCCAAAGGTCCATCTTCGCGCCGCCGCCACGGCATGCAAGTGTATATAAGCCATCGCTTGAATACTGGTCCGTACGTCTGCCGGGGAGATGTCGTGCCAATTCGCGAGAATCTCGCCGCCAATCTCAGGCGGCTGGTCCAACGCCACGCTTCCGTCAGCGCGGTGTGCCGTGAGCTTGGCATCAATCGCACCCAGTTCGAGCGCTATCTGCAAGGCAAGGCGGTTCCCAACAAAGCCACCGCAAGGCTGATCTGCGACTATTTCAAGATCGATGAGAATGAGCTGTATCGTGAGCCGGCCGCCGCGGCAGCCAAGAGCGACGGCAACGCAACGCTGCGCCAGGCCCTGTACGAAAACATGGTGCGGCCGCCGTCGCCCGCCATCGCCGGAGGCACATATTTCACCTATTTTTCGATGCCCGGCCGACCCGACTTTTTGATGCGCTCGGTCACCTTCGTGCGGCGCGAGGCCGATCTCGTCACCTTCCGGCGGGTGACGCGCTGGGCTCCGGGCGATGGCCGGGGCAGCGCGCCCGGCAACCATTACGGCGTGGCGATCTCGCGCCTGAACTGGATTTATTTCACCGGCATCAACCGCCGCCAGACCACCGAGCCCTCGCTCATGACCGTGCAGTGGGCTCCCATCTCCGAACCGGTTCTGGTAGGCAGGGCGATCGTCCTCACCGGATCAGGGCCGGCCTTTGTATCCGTCATCATGCGGCAGGACGTCGCCAGGATCAGCATGAGGCGAGCGCTGCAGATGGCCCATATCGTCAGTCTCGACGACCCCAGTGTCGATCGGCTGGTGGTCAGTCTCGCACGAGAGAACCGATAAACTCGCTTCTTACGGGAAAAATCGGGGAAAGTTTCAAGTTTTTCGACTATATTTTTCTTCGTTTCGGGATTTTTGCGCAAAAAACCCCGGAACTTTCACCCAAACCTGTCGTTTTCCAGCTGATCGTTGCTTCGACGATCCCCAAGCAACAGGAGGAGTACCGCCATGAACATCAAGATGATCTGCTTCGGCGCGATGACGCTCTCGATGGTTGCCGGTACGGCGCTTGCCGCGAGCGACACCGGCACGTCGGCTCTCGACGATCCGGCCAAGATGCAGCCCTTCTACACCGACTCCAGCAGGAAGACGATGGTCAGCGACGACGATTTCGTGAAGGCCTGGAAGGCCCTTACGCCGGACGACCAGACCGCGATGATGAAGGCCTGCGAGGACGAGGCGAAGGACGCCACTGCGGCCAACAGCCATCCGGAATTCTGCAGCAGCGTGAAAGCGAACGGCGGCAGCAAGTAGCAATCCAGCGGCCCGATGAGAAACAGCCCCTTCGCGGGGCTGTTTTGCGTCTGCCGCGGGGCGCACGGACAAGCCCGCCACGCAACGATCAGCCCGGCCGGCGCGCCGGCCCATTTCCCTTCCTGCTATGTTGCACCGCGATAAAATTGCTCTATGTTGCACTGCGATAAATTTGTTGCATTGCGATATCAGCCTGCCCGGCCGACGTTGCGCAGGGGTTGGGCCTTGCACGAAGGAGCCGTCGTGGCAGCATCGTTCCGGCCGGACATACAAGGATTGCGCGCGCTCGCCGTCGGCGGTGTCGTCGCCTACCATTTCGGCCTCACCGCGCTCCCCGGCGGCTTTGCCGGCGTCGACATCTTCTTCGTCATCTCGGGCTGGCTGATAACAACCCATCTCACGCAGGAGATCGGCGAGACCGGCCGGCTCGACCTTTGGCGCTTCTATGCCAGGCGCGCGCGGCGGCTTCTGCCGGCAGCTTTATTCGTCATCCTGGTTACGCTGGCCGCCGGCTACTTCATCCTGGCGCCGCAGGAGCAGGCGCTCTATTCGCGCGGCGCCATGTTCGCCTCCGCCTATGCCATCAATCTGTGGCTGCTGCGCTGGTCGTTCGACTATTTCGCCGCCGACGCCACCAGCAATCCCTTCATCCACTTCTGGTCTTTGTCGGTGGAGGAGCAGTTCTATCTGGCCTGGCCGGCGCTGCTTCTGCTGGCCGCCTGGCTGCGGCCGGGCCGGCGAACGGCCGCAGCCGTGATCGGCGTTACCGGCCTTGCCTCCTTCGCCGCCTGCCAGTGGCTGACCAGCGCGGCGCCGGCCTGGGCCTTCTATTTTTCACCGCTGCGCGCCTGGGAGTTCGCCGCCGGCGGCCTGGCGACGCTGGTCCCCATGGCTTTGCTGCAGCACCGCATCTGGCTGCGGGCAGCACTTGGCTGGCTCGGCCTGGCGCTGATCGCGACCGCCTATCTCCTGTTGAGCGAGGACCTGCCCTTCCCCGGCTGGTACGCGTTGCTGCCGGTGGCGGGCACCGTGCTGGTGCTGCTGAGCGGCGTCGGCGGGCCGCAGAGCAATAGGCGGACCGGCTGGCAAGCCCTTGGCCCGGCTACCGCTTTGTCCCTGCCGCCCTTGCAATGGATCGGCACGCTCTCCTATTCGCTCTATCTCTGGCATTGGCCGGTCATCGTCTATGCCGGGATGCTGGCGCCGGAGCTTTCGGTGCCGCAGCGGCTTGGCTGTGGCGTGCTGGCGCTCGCGCTGTCGGTGCTCACCTATCATTTGATCGAAGACCCGGCGCGGCGCGGCGCCTGGATGGCGGTGGGCGCCCGCGCCTTTCCCAGGGGCATTCCAGGCGCAAAACCGCTTCGCGCTTTTCCCGGCCTTGTGCTGGTTCCCGCGCTGATGCTGACCGGCACCGGCGTGGCGGTCGCCTATGCCAACGCGCATCTGGCCACGCGCAACATCGGCCCCGAGCAGCGCGGCATCGAGCAGGCGGTCGAAAGACCTTCCATCGCGCGGGCCGTCGACAAGAACTGCCTGGCCGACTTCCAAACGGTGACGCCGAAACCCTGCATGTTCGGCCCGGCCGATGCCAGCCGCACCATCGTGCTGTTCGGCGATTCGCACGCCGACCAGTGGTCGACGCCGCTGATCGAAGCAGCCAGGCGCAACGACACAAAGATCATCACCTATCTCAAATCATCGTGCCGCGCCTCGCGGCTCTCCACCTTCAACACGGTGCTGAAGCGCGACTACACCGAATGCGACGCCTGGCGCGAGCAGGCCATATCAGAGATCATCCGCCACAAGCCGCGCCTGGTGGTGATCTCCGAATTTTCCATCGGCAATCTGATCCGCGACCTGCCCGCGGCCGAACGCACCGCTGAAGTAGCGCGCTGGCAGGCCGGCCTGCGCTCGACCTTGCAGGCCTTCAGCCGGGCCGGTGTCGAGACGGCTGTTATCCGCGACACGCCGATCAACGCCAGCTTCGCCGGCTCCTGCGTGGCGCGCACCCTGTGGTGGCGCGAGGCACCCTCGCCGCACTGCGACACGCCAAGAGCCGAAGCCGCCAACGACAGCACCGCCGCCGCCGAGCGCGCCGTGGTGACCAGCGTGCCCGACACCCGCTACATCGACCTCACCAACCAATTCTGCGGCCCGACCACCTGCCACGTCGTCATATCAGGCAAGCTGGCGTTTCGTGACAGGCACCATCTGGCGACGGGCTTTGCAGAGACGCTGGCGGGGCCGCTGGAGCGGGCCTTGTTCTAGGCGCCTGGGTATCTGCGCCCGGTCCGCATTGTTCATCACATCTTGCGAATCTGTGGAACGGGCTTGATCACCGATCCGGCAGGCATCGCCGGTCGGATCCATTTCACACCTCACCGCCTCATCATCATCCCGTAATGCACTGCCAACAAATCCAGCCCCACCTTCAGCAGCTTCGTCACCACGTTCCGGCCTTCGCCGGTCTGCTCGGACAGGCGCTTGAGGGAACCGTCCGCGCAGCAGACTTGTCGCACCACGGCGGCCACCTCCCAATGGCCTAGCGCTCTTGTGGCGGCGGCATAGGCCCTGCCGGCGTCGAGCACACTGTCGGCGATGCCGCCGCCATCGCGGCCGCCGTCGACGCGCTCGGTCCAGCGCATCGGCTTGACATCAGCCTGCTGGCTGCAGCGGAAATCCTCGCGGTAGCGCAGACCTGCCTCGCGCTGCTGGCGCGACAGCGAGGTGATGCCGACGAGCGCATCGATGGCGCGCACCCGCACGATGCCGCCGGTGGCGGCGTAGCCGTCATTCGACACCTCGTAGACACGAGCAGCCTCCAGCGTGCCCGCCGCCAGCCGCTTGCGGCCGAAGGCGTCATCCCTGAGCGCGAAATCATGGCCGATCTCGCGGCGTATGCGCACCTGCTCGGCCTCGCCCTTCGGCAATTTCGGCGCCTGCGGTTTGACGGGTCTGGTCCTTTTGCTCATGGGAGGCTCCTGGTTGGCTCGGGATGATGGAGAACGGCAAAGCGGCGATCCTTCGCGCTGTTGGGCATCTCCCCACATGGTCGGCAGGGCGGAGAGAGCCGCCGTTCGGTTGGCCTTCGTTGAATCGGAGGTCGTCGCCTCCTCGCCGCTGCGCCAGCATCCTTGCCGCCCGGCATCCAGGCTGATGGAACCGGCGCGAGCTTTCGACGTTATGTCGCGTCCATGCCAAGGGGAGGTTCGCCGATGACAGCCTTCATGCCGGTTACCGTGCGCTTTTGCGATAACAAAACCATGCTGGTCAGTTCGGTGGCCGGCGCAGCCGAGGCATTGCGCCACCAATGGCCCGACAAGACAGCACCTGGTTATCTCGAGGCGACGCGGCTGGTTACGCTCGCCGTCGAAGGCATCTGCTGCCAGCGCATTGCGTTCGACACCTTCACCAGGGCGGCCAAGCAACAGAACATACTGGTGGCCAGGCCCAAAAGCCGCGCCCATGACTGGCTGAACGCGGTGGCTAGCCCATGAGGATCGCGCGCCGGCCGAAAAATTGATGCAACCGGCCGCCAGCGGGGCGCGTTTATCGATGCGGTAGTTGGAGCCGCGCGCAAAGCGAAGGTGAACGCCGTGGGTACGATGAAAACCGGAGTGCCGCTCAAAGTGCGGGTGGAAGATGAGATCGAAGAGATCGACAGCGTCAGCGAAGCCGCCGATTTTCTGCAGCGTTGGCCGCTCGAGCGACGCGGCCATGTCTACCGCAGTGCGCTGAACGCCTGCAGCGCGGCGATCGCCGCGCAGATTTCCGAAGCCGACGCCATGAAGGTGTTTACCGGCTTTGCCCGGGTGACCGGTATATTGGTCGACGAGGGCAACCCGGCGATGGCGATGGACGCAAGGAGCATGCAGAGCCGCACGCCCAAGCAAGGCCGGCAAATGCCGAAATAAGGTTTTGGCGATTTTGCTCCGGGCTTGATTCATCTCAGATCCTCCACCTCTGTGCAGCGAGGCAGCCCTTTCACCCAGCCTCCGCTTCGCTCGGCTGACCATTCCGGGGCGAGCCACGTGTCTCGCCCGTCCTTCGGACCCCCGAGGGGAGAGGAGACTTGCAGCCGTCGGTGCCCTCCTCTTCTCCCCAGCGGGGAGAAGGTGGCCCGAAGGCCGGATGAGGGGGCTGGCGCAGCAATGGGAGAGCGGGCTCATCCCGCCACAAATACGCGGCGCTGAAACCGCGCCTGGTGGTAGGTGCAATAGCTTTTCAGCGCCCTGGTGCGCATGCCGCAGCACAGCATGTCGGCGCCCGGCCGGCTGCCTGGCGCATCGTTTTCAGAATCCTCCTCCACCGTCAAATCCAGCGGCGCGCGGCAGCGTGAAAACAGGCAATCGATGAAACGCATCGCCACGCCATGCGGCTGCCGGCCGATGGCCGCGCGCGGCGGCGCCGGCGTCTCCAGGCGATAGGCTACGCCGTCGGCGATCAGCACGCCTACCTCGCGCACGAACGAATGGCGCCTGGGCCGGGCCACTTCACGCCCGTCCTTGGTGGCAAGCACGCCATGCATCTTGCCGACGACAGGCGTCGCAGTCCCCGGGGCGCCAGTCGCCCGCTTGCTTTCAGCGCGCTTGCCCACGGCCTGTCCGGCTCGCGGCGGCGGCCCCTTGCCATTGGCAAAACCGATCGCGCCCAGCATGGCGTTACGGTGCACGATGCCGATGATGGCGTCGCGCGACACCGGGCTGCCGCGCAACGCGCTGAACGCGACTGCAATCCTGGAGGCTGAAAGCCCGTCCTTCAGCCAGCGGCCGATCTCGTGCAATTCCGCGTCGCTATAGCTTGCCATATCCAGCTCCATCCAAAGTTCGGCCGCGCGCCGTCGGGCAGCGTCAAGGTTCGACCCGGTGGCCGGGTCGCAGTCAGGTTGTTTTTCAAGAGCCGGCTGTCAGCCGACCAGCCTCAGCCGGATTGGGTAGATTTCCCGCCGGCAAGGTGCAGAAGCCGCGCCTCGGCCGTGTTTCTATCCAGGGCGGAAACCGCCCTGCCCGTTGGCCTGTCGAACAGGATGACGGTGCCGTCCTCGGTGCGGATGCAGGAGCGGCCAGCCGAAAAAACAGCGCCGGCGCCATGCCGGTCGGATTGGGGGCCGGAGCCGCTGGGAGCGGCGGCTCCGGCCGTTCCGGTCGCCGGAGACGGGCGGACCGGACCCGGGGCTGGTGCAGTCAAGCACCGAGCCTCGGGCTTCATCCTGGCCGGGGAGGAGGACAGCCGGGATGAAAGGGGGCGACAGCCGCCGGGCACACCGCGCACGGGGCCGGCGCCATTGCGCCATCAAAGGTGGACAGGTTTTGCATAACTATATATAAGCATAACTCACAAATTTATGCAAGCCATTCTTTCATAGACGAGAGCCACTTTCATCACTCACATGGTCGCCATGGCAAGAACGGAACTGTCGATCAAGGTCGGGGCGGCGATCCGCAAGGCGCGCAAGCAGCGCGGCCTGGTCATGCGCCACATCGCCGAGCACAACGACACTGATGTCGCCGCCGTCGGCAATTGGGAAACCGGCCGCAATCTGCCCAAGACCGAGAACCTCCTGAAGACCGCCGCCTTCCTGCGCGTCGACCCGGTGGCGCTAGGTCAAGGGCAGGTCGTGTTTCTCGACGATGCCGGACCGGTCGCCGATGCGGAGATCGTCACCGATACCGGTCCGCTACCCGCGGGGTCGATGGATATCGAGGTGCTGGGCGCGGCCGTCGGCGGCGACGATGGCGATTTCACCTTCAACGGCGAGCCGGCGGGTTACGTCCAGCGCCCGCCGGGGGTGCGCAACCTGCCGAAGGTGTTCGCCCTGCACGTGCTCTCGGATTCCATGGTGCCGCGTTATGAGCCCGGCGACCTGATCTATTGCGGCGGCCGCGACGCCGTACCGGGCGACCATGTGGTGATCGAGACCTTCCCCGAGGAAAACGAGCGCAACGGCAAGGCCTTCATCAAGAAGCTGGTCAAGCGCACGGCGGGCGAGCTGGTGGTCGATCAATAC
>NZ_RZTT01000670.1 GCF_003996995.1 Mesorhizobium sp. M7A.T.Ca.US.000.02.2.1
GGCAAACACTGCCTGTGCGGAAATCCGCACAGGCTTTGGCCGCATGACGTCAGACAAAGGCGGAAATCCCGTGGTTCCGGCCTTTCCGCGAACTGGCACAGCGCTTGCAAAACTCCCTGGCAGCGGCGTGCGACCGGAGCGCCGCGATGGGAGAAGTCACGCAGGGCGCTCCGCCCCATCCGGCCAGGGAGAGTTCGATGCACATCGCAGACCAATCAGGCGCGCTTGCCGCGCAGCGCAAGCCTTTCTATGCCCAACTCTACGTGCAGGTGCTCGTCGCGATCACCGTCGGCATCCTGCTCGGCCATTTCTATCCGTCGGTCGGCGAGAGCATGAAGCCGCTCGGCGACGCCTTTATCAAGCTGGTCAAGATGATCATCGCCCCGGTCATTTTCCTGACCGTGACTACGGGCATTGCCGGCATGAGCGACCTGCAGAAGGTCGGACGTGTCGCCGGCAAGGCGATGCTCTATTTTGTCACCTTTTCGACGCTGGCTCTGATCATCGGCCTTGTCGTCGCCAATGTCGTGCAGCCGGGCGCCGGCTTCAACATCGACCCGGCGACGCTCGACGCCTCGACCATCAGCAATTACGCCGCCAAGGCGCACGACCAGTCGGTCACCGGCTTCCTGATGAACATCATCCCGTCGACCATCGTCGGCGCCTTCGCCGACGGCGACATCCTGCAGGTGCTGTTCTTCTCGGTGCTGTTCGGCATCGCGCTGGCGTTGGCCGGCGACAAGGGCACGCCCGTGCTCAATTTCCTGCAGGCGCTGACGACACCGATCTTCAAGCTGGTCAGCGTGCTGATGAAGGCGGCCCCCATTGGTGCCTTCGGCGCGATGGCCTTCACCATCGGCAAATACGGCATCGGCGCGGTGATCAATCTCGCTATGCTGGTCGGCACCTTCTACGTGACGTCGTTCCTGTTCGTGTTCGTCGTGCTTGGCGCGGTCTGCCGCTACAACGGGTTCTCCATCCTGTCGCTGATCCGCTATATCAAGGAAGAGCTGCTTTTGGTGCTGGGCACCTCCTCGTCGGAAGCCGCCCTGCCCTCGCTGATGGAAAAGATGGAGAAGGCCGGCGCCAAGCGCTCGGTCGTCGGCCTGGTCATCCCAACCGGCTATTCCTTCAACCTCGACGGCACCAACATCTACATGACGCTGGCGGCGCTGTTCATCGCACAGGCGACCAACATCCACCTGTCTATGGGTGACCAGATCCTGCTGCTGCTGGTGGCCATGCTTTCGTCCAAGGGTGCCGCCGGCATCACCGGGGCCGGCTTCATCACCCTTGCGGCGACGCTTTCGGTGGTTCCGGCGGTGCCGGTCGCCGGCATGGCGCTGATCCTCGGCGTCGACCGCTTCATGTCGGAGTGCCGGGCGTTGACCAACTTCGTCGGCAATGCTGTCGCCACGCTGGTGGTGGCTCGCTGGGAAGGCGAACTCGACGAGGCCAAGCTGGCCAGAGCGCTGGCGGGCACGGCCGACGATAGCCTGCCGGCGGACGTTGTTCCCGCCGAGTAATGACGCGCGGTCAATGCGTAAAAGGCCGGAGGCGTGCTGCCTCTGGCCTTTGTCATGCAGTTCGCAACGTCAGACCGTGCCGGTCTTGCTCAGCGGCGTGTCCGGAAACGTGCTTGGGCCGACAGGCATGCGGGCTGCCAAAGTGCCCCCGTCGTCGAACAGCACAAGGCTGGCGGCGCCGACGAGCCCGGCATGGCGGCCAAGCTGGGCCTGAACGACCGGCACGTCGCGATAGGCGCGCATGGCCCGTTGCCTGATGGTCGCCTCGATGGTCGGCAGCATCAGATCGAGCCCATTGGCGATGCCACCGCCGACGACCAGCACATCGGGCGAATAGAGATGCAGGAGATTGGTGAAGCCAACGCCCAGCCAGCGCGCTTCCTCCTCCAGCAAGGCCGAGGCAAGAGCGTCCTGCAGCCGTGCCGCCTCGACGACATGGCGGCCGGTCACCTCCCCATCCGCTGACAAGCGCCGCAAGGCCGAGCCGTCTCCGGCCGCCGTGGCGGCGGTGGCGCGGCGGCCGAGCGCTGTTCCCGAG
>NZ_RZTT01000671.1 GCF_003996995.1 Mesorhizobium sp. M7A.T.Ca.US.000.02.2.1
GCCTCAAGCAGTCGCAGATCCTCGAGGCCGAGGGCCGCAAGGAAGCCGCCTTCCGCGATGCCGAGGCGCGCGAACGTTCGGCCGAGGCGGAAGCCCGCGCCACCCAGGTGGTGTCGGAAGCGATCTCCAAAGGCGATGTGCAGGCGCTGAACTACTTCGTAGCGCTGAAATACACTGAAGCGCTTGGCAGGATCGGCACGGCCACCAACAGCAAGATCGTGCTGATGCCCTTCGAGGCATCGTCGCTGATCGGGTCGCTCGGCGGCATTGGCGAAATCGCCAAGGAAGTCTTCCGCAGCGAAGGCACGACCGGCTCGCAGAGGCAGGCCGCGCGCCCGCCGGTCGTTCGCCCAACCGACAACTGAGGTCGAAACCAATGATCGACCGCATCGTTTCCGAACTCGGCCCGTGGAACTGGATGGTACTCGGTTTCATCCTGCTGGTGATGGAAGTCATCGCGCCGGGTATCTTCATGCTGTGGATCGGCATCGCCGCGCTGATCATCGGCGCCGTGTCGCTGCTGGTCTGGGACGCCGGCTTCTGGACCTGGCAGGTCCAGGTCCTCGCCTTCCTGGCGCTGTCGCTGGTCTCGGCCTATGTCGGCAAGAAGCTGGTCGGCAGCCGCAACGACCCGACCGACCAGCCGCTGCTCAACCGGCGCGGCGCGCAAATGGTCGGCAGGATGGCGACACTTGCCGAGCCGATCCGGGATGGACGCGGGCGCATCAAGCTGGGCGATACGCTGTGGCGTGTCTCCGGCCCGGATTTGCCGGCCGGCACGCAAGTGCGCGTGACGGGCGCGGCCGATACGGATCTGGAATTGACCGTCGAGGCTGTCTGAATTCTTGAAACCCACCGCTTGGACAAGGTGTGTTGAGATTCAGGTCAGGCCGAGTCGAAAACGGTGGGTTCCGAGAACCGGAGCGGAGCGTACTTTGGGTACGTGAGCACCGGAAGCGCAGGAAACCGTCGTTTGCAGGCCGGCATCACCTTAAGATCAGCACACCTTAGGCGGCGCCGATACGCAGCAGGTCGTGCAGGTGGATGAGGCCGACTGGTTTCCGGCCCTCCACCACCATCAGGCTGGTGATGGCTGAATTGTTGATGGTCTGCAGCGCCGTTGCCACCAGCGTCTCCGGCGTCGCGGTCTTCGGGCCTTTTGTCATCACCTGATCCACCGTCATCGCCAGCAGATTGCTGCCGATGTGACGGCGGATGTCGCCATCGGTGATGATGCCGACCAGCGCACCCTCGACGTCGGTGATCGCGACGCAGCCAAATCCCTTGCGCGACAGTTCCAGGATCGCGTCCTGCATGCCGGTGCCCGCAACCACCAGCGGCAGCCTGTCGCCGACATGCATGATGTCGCGGATCTGCGTCAGGTTGGCGCCGAGCTGGCCGCCCGGGTGAAAGGTGCGGAAATGATCCGGCGTGAAGCCGCGTGCTTCGAGCAGCGCGATCGCCAGCGCGTCGCCCATCACCAGTTGCAGCAGCGTCGATGTCGTTGGCGCCAGGCCATGCGGGCAGGCCTCGGGCGTGCGCGGCAGCAGCAGCACGACGTCGGCGGCCCGCGCCAGCGCCGATGTCTCTCCGGCGGTGATGGCGATCAGCGGAATGGAGAAGCGCCTGGAATAGGCGACGATGCCCATCAGTTCCTTGCTTTCTCCCGACCACGACATAGCGATGATGGCGTCGTCCCTGGCGATCATGCCGAGATCGCCGTGGTTGGCTTCGGCGGGATGGACAAAGAAAGCCGGCGTGCCGGTCGAGGCCAGCGTCGCGGCGATCTTCGAACCGATATGGCCGCTTTTGCCGACACCGGTGACGATGAGCCGGCCTTCAATCCCGGAGATCATCTCGACCGCCTGCGCGAAAGGCGCGGCCAATCCGTTCTCCAAGGCCTCGGCAAGGGCTGCAACCCCAGCCTGTTCGGTTGCCACCGTCCTCAGCGCCGAAGCGATCGAGGCTTGCCTGTCCGAAGGCTTCTTATCCAGGGATCCCGCATGCATGGCTGATGCGATTAGCGCTTTGCCGGCGCGCTGTCCAACAGAAATGGCCCAAGG
>NZ_RZTT01000672.1 GCF_003996995.1 Mesorhizobium sp. M7A.T.Ca.US.000.02.2.1
GAGGGCGGGGGGGAAAACACATATTCAACCCCGCCGTAAGGTCCGCGCGTCGAGAACGACACCACGATGATGATACCGATCGGGATGATCAGCGTCAGCAGCATGATGAGATGGGCCGGCAGCAGGCCGAGGACATTCCAGTCAGGACTTTTTGTGCGTGCCTTCATGCGCCGAGGATCCGCACGGATTCGGCGGCAAAGCCAACTTTTACCGATTGCCCGATTTCGAACATCTGGCCGCGGCTGACGCTGTTGCGCTTGGAGATGCGCAGCTTGGTGCCGCCCGCTTCAATCAGATAGTATGTGTAGCCTCCGAGATAGTTGGTGCTCATGATCGTGCCGTCGACAGCGATCGGGTTGTCCTGGGCGGGCAGGCTGATTTTCTCCGGACGTATCGAGATGAAGGCCTTCTGGCCGGCGATCGCTTTCTTGTGAGAGGCCGTCAAGGTCATGCCGAGCTGCGTTTTCACGGTTGCCTGCTCGCCGTCCACGGCAATCACGTCGGCGTCGAGGAAGTTGGTCTCGCCGATGAAATCGGCGACGAAGCGGTTCGACGGCTCCTCGTAGATCGCCGCGGGTGTGCCGAGCTGCTGGATCTCGCCATCGCCGAGAACGCAGATGCGATCCGACATGTCGAGCGCTTCTTCCTGGTCGTGGGTGACGAAGACGAAGGTGATGCCGGTCTTGCGCTGCAGGATGCGCAGCTCGTCACGCATGGCCTGGCGCAGCTTCAGGTCGAGTGCCGAGAGGGGCTCGTCGAGCAGCAGCACTTCCGGTTCCGGCGCCAAGGCGCGGGCGAGCGCCACGCGCTGGCGCTGGCCGCCCGACAATTGCTGCGGCTTGCGCCCGGCAAAGGCCTCCATATGGACGAGACGAAGCATATCGGCGACGCGCGCATCGCGGCGGTCCTTTGACCAGCCGAGGTTTTCGAGCCCGAAACCGATGTTCTGTTCGACGCTCATATGCGGAAACAGGGCGTAGCTCTGGAAGACGGTGTTGACCCGCCGCTTATGCGGGGGGAGTCCCTGTATGTCCGAGCCGTGCAGGAAAATCTGCCCCGCCGTCGGCTGCTCGAAACCGGCGATCATGCGCAGCAGGGTGGTCTTGCCGCAGCCGCTCGGGCCGAGCAGCGTGAAGAACTCGTTGTCGTAGATGTCGAAGGAAACAGGCTTCAGCGCCTGATAGGTGCCGAACACCTTGGAGACGCCCTTGATTTCGACGGCCTTTCGAGGTGCGCCGTGGCCGGCCTCGTCATTCATGGTCAGGCGCTCCGGTCAGGACTTTTGCGAGCTCGGCGATGAAGGTGATCGACGCCGCGCCACTGAGAACGGGCGCGGCGTCGATCAGGTAAGTTACATCTTCTCCCATTTGCCGCTGCGGACGACGAACATGTCGATGTCGATGGCCATGTTGGTCTGTCCGTTGGCATCGAACGAGACGTCTCCCAGAATGCCATCGTGGTGGATGTCACGAATGGCCTTGCTCAGCGCCTCCTTGTCGTCGAGGCCTTTTTCCTTGATGACCTGAAGCAGGATCTGCGTCGCCTCGTAGGCATATTTCGCATAGGAGCCGGCGGGATCGGGATAAGCCTTGGTTTCATAGGCCTTGTTGAATTCCTCGAGCTTGGGGTTCGACTGGACGGCCGGAGTTCCGGCGATGGTGCCCTCGGCGGCAGCTCCCGCGATCTCGATGAATTTCGGGTCGTAGATGCCTGAAATTCCGTACATCGGCAGATTGCCCATGCCGAGGTCGGCCATCTGGCTGCGCACCAGCGCTGCTTCGGTGACGACACCGCCGAAATAGACCGCGTCGGGCGACGCTGCCTTCGCGGTAGTCAGCATGGCGCGGAAATCGGTCGTGCCGACAGCCGCGGCATCCGAAGAAACGACCTCGCCGCCGGCCGCCTTGAAGAAATCGCCGAACCATTTGGTGTTGGCCGCACCGTAGTCGGTGGTGTCGGAGATGATGGCGATCTTCTTGATCTTGCCTTGCTTGGCGATGGCTTCGGCCAGCGGTTTGTTCTCGTTGACCAGCGTCGGCGTCACGCGGGTCACGTTGGGGA
>NZ_RZTT01000673.1 GCF_003996995.1 Mesorhizobium sp. M7A.T.Ca.US.000.02.2.1
CCCAATCCTCGCGCGCCTCGCCCGGCGCGAAGCCGGCGCGGTTGGTCTGCTGCACGCGGCCTTCGGTGTTGACGTAGGTGGCCGACTTTTCCGTGTAGGCGGCCGCCGGCAGGATGACATTGGCGCGGTGCGCGCCCTGGTCGCCATGCGTGCCGATATAGACGACGAAAGCGCCGCCGGTCTTGGCCATGTCGATCTCGTCGGCGCCGAGCAGGAACAGGAGCTCCATTTCGCCCAGCATGCCGGCAACGTTTCTGCCGCCCTCGCCCGGCACGAAACCGAGATCGAGACCGCCGACGCGGCCGGCCGCGTTGTGCAGCACGGCAAAGCCGTTCCAGTCAGCGCGGGCAGCGTTCACGGCGGCGGCGAGCTTGGCCGCCTGGCCGAGCACGGCCGCGCCATCGGCACGCGCCAGCGCACCCTGGCCGACGATGATCAGCGGATGCGTCGCCTTCTTCAGCGTCTGGAAGAACTTGCCGTTGCCGTCGGCCAAATCCTTCAGCGAATCCGGTCCGGCGCCCAGCTGTTCGTAGTCGTAGCGGGTATCGCCGACATCGCCGATGATGGCGACCGGCAGGTTGCCGATCCGCCAGCGCTTGCGGATCCGGGCGTTGAGCACCGAAGCTTCATAGCGCGGGTTGGCGCCGATGATCAGCACCGCGTCGGCCTGTTCGATGCCTTCGATGGTCGGGTTGAAGATATAGCTCGCCCGGCCGAGCGCCGGGTCGAGTGCGGCGCCGTCCTGGCGGCAATCGGTATTCTTCGAGCCGAGCGAAGCCATCAGCAGCTTGAGCGCATAGGTTTCCTCGACGGCGGCGAGATCGCCCGCGATAGCGCCGATCTTTTCGGGCGCCGTCTTCGACACCGCGTCCTTGACCGCGGCGAAGGCCTCGGCCCAGCTGGCGGCAACCAGCCTGCCGTCCTTGCGCACATAGGGGCGGTCGAGACGCTGCGTGCGCAGGCCGTCCCAGATAAATCGGGTCTTGTCGGAGATCCACTCCTCGTTCACCGCCTCGTTGACGCGCGGCAGGATGCGCATCACTTCGCGGCCCCGGCTATCGACACGGATCGCCGAGCCGACCGCATCCATCACATCGATGGATTCGGTCTTGGTCAGCTCCCACGGCCGCGCCTGGAAGGCGAATGGCTTCGAGGTCAGCGCGCCGACCGGGCAAAGGTCGATGACATTGCCCTGCAGCTCCGACGTCATCGCCTGTTCGAGATAGGTGGTGATCTCGGCATCCTCGCCACGGCCGATCAGGCCCAGTTCGGAGATGCCGGCGACTTCGGTGGTGAAGCGGACGCAGCGCGTGCAGTGGATGCAGCGGTTCATCACCGTCTTGACCAGCGGTCCGATGTATTTGTCTTCGACCGCGCGCTTGTTCTCGTGATAGCGCGAGGAATCGACGCCGAACGCCATCGCCTGGTCCTGCAGGTCGCATTCGCCGCCCTGGTCGCAGATCGGGCAATCCAGCGGATGGTTGATCAGCAGGAACTCCATCACGCCTTCCCTGGCCTTCTTGACCATCGGCGTGTTGGTGAAGATTTCCGGCGCCTCGCCATTCGGCCCGGGACGCAGGTCGCGCACGTTCATGGCGCAGGAGGCCTGCGGCTTGGGCGGCCCGCCCTTCACCTCGATCAGGCACATGCGGCAATTGCCGGCGATCGAGAGCCGCTCATGGAAGCAGAAGCGCGGCACTTCCGCGCCAGCGTCTTCCGCCGCCTGCAACAGCGTGTAGTGGTCGGGTACAGTGATCTCTTTCCCGTCGACCTTGAGCTTTGCCATTCGCCTCAAACCCCTGCGGAGTTCCCGCAATCTCTTTGTCCGGACGCGGTCGAGACCACGTCGGGCATTTCATTCACTTGACGGCGAGCGCCGCCGCTTGGGCTGTCCAATCGTCGCGGCCGATACGGCCGCCGAGCGACAGATAATCCTCGACCCAGGCAACCTCTTGCGGCGTCCATGCCGCGATCTGGGCATAGGTCCAGATACCGAGGCCGTTGAGAACCTTTTCCAGCTTCGGCCCGATGCCCGAGATGGCCTTGAGATC
>NZ_RZTT01000674.1 GCF_003996995.1 Mesorhizobium sp. M7A.T.Ca.US.000.02.2.1
TCCGCTGCCGATGGAGCGTCCGCCACCAGCGTTTCCTGGATCGCCTTGCCTGTATCCAGTGTCTCGATGCGGGCGAGGTCGGCGTTGCGGGCGCGCAATATGTCGGCGGCGCGGCGCAGGATGCGCCCGCGCTCGACCGGCTTCAGCCGCGCCCAGACGGGCTGCGCCGCCCGCGCCGCCTCGACGGCGAGTTCCAGCACGTTCGGCGTCGCCGAACGCAGCATGGCGATGGTCTCACCGGTTGCCGGATAGATGACCGGCAGCGGCGCGCCGCCTTCGTCCTCGATGTAGCGTCCGTTGACATAGTGCGATGCCGTGGGCTGGGCGCGCATGGGAGGTCTCCAAATCGTCTTCGCGGCATGCATGATCGTGCAGTCACGATCATGCTCTATCTGTCCGACGCCTGCCAGCGCGGATTGATCCATGGTTCCTGGTTGGACGGCGCCAGCGGCGTCCGGCCAAGGATGTGATCGGAAGCCTTCTCCCCGGTCATGATCGATGGCGCATTGAGATTGCCGTTGGTGACGCGCGGGAAGATCGAGGAATCGGCGACTCGCAAGCCTTCGACGCCAATGACCCGGCATTCCGGATCGACGACGCTCATCATGTCGTCGGCGCGGCCCATCTTGCAAGTGCCGCAAGGATGGTAGGCGCTCTCGGCATGATCGCGGATGAAGATGTCGAGCTCGTCGTCCGACTGCATGTGGCTGCCCGGAGAGATTTCCTTGCCCCGATAGGGGTCGAACGCCGACTGCCCGAAGATCTCGCGCGTCAACCTGATGCAGTGGCGGAACTCCTCCCAATCGTCTGGATGCGACATGTAGTTGAAGCGGATCACCGGCTTGGATTTCGGGTCCGGCGAACGCAGCGTCACCGAACCGCGCGACTTCGAGCGCATCGGTCCGACATGCGCCTGGAAGCCGTGCGATTTCGCAGCCGCCTTGCCATCATAGCGGACTGCCGCCGGGATGAAATGGTACTGGATATCGGGGTAGTCGACGCCGGCGCGCGAGCGCACGAAGGCTGCCGCTTCGAAGTGGTTGGTGGCGCCAAGCCCGGTCTTGAGGAACAACCACTGCGCTCCGATGAGTGCTTTCGAGAACGGGTTCAGCACCGAATTGAGCGTGATCGGCAGCAATGATTCCTGCTGGATGTAGAGCTCCATATGATCCTGCAGATTGCGGCCGACACCGGGCCGGTCGGCCACCACCGGAATGCCGTTTTCGCGCAAATGCTCGGCCGGGCCGATGCCGGACAGCATCAGTATCTTGGGCGAATTGATCGACGATGCGGCGACGATCACCTCACGTCGCGCCTTAACGACCTGAATCTGTTTGTGAGCTTCGATCTCGACGCCGATGGCGCGCTGATTGTCGATAATCACGCGCCGCGCAAAGCCCTTGACCAGACTCACATTTTTGCGCTTCAGCGCCGGCTTCAGATAGGCCGATGCCGCCGACCAGCGGCGACCGCCACTGATAGTCTGCTCCATCGGCCCAAAACCTTCCTGCTTGGAACCATTGTAGTCTTCGGTCAGTTCGAACCCGGCCTGGCGACCAGCCTCGACAAAGGCGCCATAGAGCGGATTTTTACGCGAGCCGCGCTGCACATGCAGCGGCCCGCCATGGCCGCGCCAGCCATCCTCGCCGCCGTCCGAATTTTCCATACGCTTGAAATAGGGGAGCACGTCGGCGAAGCCCCAGCCGGCCGCACCCTCTTCGGCCCAATGGTCGAAATCGCGGGCGTGGCCGCGCACATAGACCATACCGTTGATCGAGGACGAGCCGCCGATCACCTTGCCGCGCGGTGTCGCCAGCACACGGCCGCCGAGATGCGGCTCCGGCTCGCTGGCAAAGCCCCAGTCATAGAGGCTCATGTTGAGCGGGATCGAAAGCGCCGACGGCATCTGGATCAGCGGCCCGATATCGCTGCCGCCGAATTCGATGACGATGACCGAATGCTTGCCGTCTTCAGACAGGCGATAGGCCATGGCCGAGCCGGCCGAGCCGGAGCCGATGATGACGAAATCTGCTTCAAGCATGGTTCATATG
>NZ_RZTT01000675.1 GCF_003996995.1 Mesorhizobium sp. M7A.T.Ca.US.000.02.2.1
CACCGGAAACGAGAAATGCGCATTCTGGCCGAACAGCGCGAAGGCAAGCTCGTCGGTCTGCGTCTTGCCGACGAAGCGTGCGCCGGCATCGAGGATCATCTGCACGGCGGGTGCGGTGCGCGAGGCCGCGGGGCTTTCGGCGAATTTTTGCAAATTGCCGCAACCGGTGCGGTAACCGGCGACGTCGTAGATGTCCTTGACGGCCAGCCGCAGGCCGGCCAGCGGGCCTAGCTGGGCATGTGCCACCGGCATCCGGCGAAGATCGAGAAAGGCGTTGAGAGGGCCGTGCGTGCCTGTCATCGTTCGATATCCGGATACGGTTGCCGCAACATTGTTCGACGCCAGAAATTTTACAACCTGCGATACGATTTTTATTGATTGTGAAAGTCTTCGCCCTTATATCGCGCTTGCCCAAAGTCGCACGTGCCTGTGGGTGTCCGCCGATCCTCGAATGGTGAGGGAAATCGGTAAGGTAACTGGAGCCAACCCCTCCAGTCGGTCTAGCGGCCAACCGCCAGCCCGAGGACACCTTGAAGCAACGACGGTGCGGGCCTTTCTGGTGTTCTGCCGGTTGTCCAAAAACCGGGGTTACTGAAGAGGCACACCTTCATTGCCGGCAGTGCGGACGGGTCTCCCATCCAAGCCAAGGCAGACAAAGCGAACCGAGGCCGGGCAAGGCCAAGGTTCACCGCCGCGAGACGGCGCTTCATGGTTCCGGGGTCTCCACCGGCTGGTTCCATGGATATCCGTCCCGCCTTTGTCCACCGCGTGTTCGCGAGGCTGACAGCCCGCGTCCCGCAGCCTTATTGCGCGCCGAAAGGCGCTGATGGAGAGACCCCGATGGCCACCCAGCGCATCCTTGACTTCCTCGCCACCCGACGTCCGTCCGGCCCCTGCCTCGTCGTCGACCTCGATGTCGTGCGCGACAATTTCCGCGCCTTCGAGAAGGCGCTGCCCGATTCCAAGATCTACTATGCGGTGAAAGCAAACCCGGCGCCGGAAATCCTGCGCCTGCTTGCTGCGATGGGCTCGTCCTTCGACACCGCTTCCGTTGCCGAAGTCGAGATGGCGATGGACGCCGGTGCGCCGGCGGACCGCATCTCCTTCGGCAACACCATCAAGAAGGAGCGTGACATCGCACGCGCCTACCAGCTCGGCATCCGCCTGTTCGCCGTCGATTGCGTCGAAGAGGTCGAGAAGATCGCTCGCGTCGCTCCAGGCGCGCGCGTGTTCTGCCGCGTGCTGACCGATGGCGAGGGCGCGGAATGGCCGCTGTCGCGCAAGTTCGGCTGCGTGCCAGCGATGGCCGTCGACGTGCTGCGCCATGCCAAGGGGCTCGGCCTCGACGCCTATGGCGTGTCGTTCCATGTCGGCTCGCAGCAGACCGACCTGACCGCCTGGGACCGTGCGCTGGCCGACGCCAAGGTGGTGTTCGCGACGCTCGCCGAAGAAGGCATCGTGTTGAAGATGGTCAATATGGGCGGTGGTTTCCCGACGCGCTATCTGCGTGACGTGCCAGCCGCCCAGGCCTATGGCCAGGCGATCTTCTCGGCGCTGCGCAAGCATTTCGGCAATGCGCTTCCCGAGACCATCATCGAGCCGGGCCGTGGCATGGTCGGCAATGCCGGCGTCATCAAGTCGGAAGTCGTGCTGATCTCGAAGAAGGCCGCCAACGACAATGTGCGCTGGGTGTTCCTCGACATCGGCAAGTTCGGTGGTCTTGCCGAGACGATGGACGAGGCGATCCGCTACCCGATCGTCACGCCGCATGACGGCACGGAGACCGCACCTTGCGTGCTCGCCGGCCCGACCTGCGATTCGGCCGACGTGATGTACGAGAAGACGCCCTATCCGCTGCCTTTGTCGCTGACCATCGGCGACGAGGTGCTGATCGAAGGCACCGGCGCCTACACGACCACCTACTCGGCGGTCGCCTTCAACGGCTTCGAGCCTCTCCGATCCTACGTGATCTGACGGCGCTTCCTCAGCGCATTTTCGGACGGCGAACCGGACACAACTTCGCCTGAAAATGCGCTGAGAGAGC
>NZ_RZTT01000676.1 GCF_003996995.1 Mesorhizobium sp. M7A.T.Ca.US.000.02.2.1
TCCGAAACCACGTCAGCAGCATAGGCAGTTCCGCTGAGGGCGAAGAGCCCAAGCGCAACGGCCAGCGGCCGTGCGAATTTGAGATTGGCTTGCATTGTTCTTTACTCCTTAAGCCACAGGACACAGGCTTGTTTCTCACGATCGCCATCTACCCGTCCGGGGGGTGAAACGGATCTGGCGTTCGTCGGTTCCAAATGTCGTGTCAAAATGCGGCTGAAGCGAACCTGAACTTGGGTCATTCCCCGGCACGAATGAGGCAGAACCTTGACGTTGCATCTTCGCAACAGCGAAATGGCAGGAACCATCCCATGCTGCGCTGCACACCGCTTGGTGCAAGGACTCCAGCACCCTATATTGCGGTCGGGCGCGCCCGAGTCCAGGGCGGGCCGGGATGTCCAAACGGCCGTTTCGCCACAATGCTGCCCAAGGTGCGAACACCATTTAACGCATGCCGGGCCATATTTCGCCGGCACCGCTTTTTCGGGCCGAAATTGAGGATTGACACCATATGAGCAAAGCCACTGTCACGGCGCTGGTGACGGGCGGGGCCAGGCGGATCGGCAGGGCGATCGTCGAGGATCTCGCCGCGCACGGTTTTGCCGTCGCCATCCATTGCAACCGCTCGCGCATCGAGGCCGATGCGTTGGCTGCCAAAATCATCGCCGGAGGTGGCCGCGCCGCCGTGGTCGCCGCCGACCTGACCGATATGGACGCCGTCGACGATCTCGTTGGCCAGGCGCAAGCAGCGCTCGGACCGATCCCGCTGCTGGTCAACAATGCGTCGCTGTTCGAGGACGATTCGGTTCGAGATTTCGACTGGCGGGCCTGGGACCGGCACTTTGCCGTCCATGTGAAAGCGCCCGCGCTGCTGGCGCAGAATTTCGCCCGGGCGTTGCCGGCAGGGCAGGAGGGCCTGATCGTCAACATGATCGACCAGCGCGTCTGGCGTCCGACGCCGCGCTACTTCTCCTATGCGCTGTCCAAATCGACGCTGTGGACGGCAACGCAGATGATGGCGCAAGCGCTCGGCCCCAGCATCCGCGTCAATGCCATCGGCCCGGGGCCGACACTGAAGAACGCGCGTCAGGACGACAGCGATTTTGCCGCACAGGTGGATGGCTTGGTCCTCAAGCGCGGCCCGGAATTGCCGGAATTCGGCGCCACAATCCGCTATCTCTGGGAAGCGCGCTCCGTCACCGGCCAGATGATCGCGCTTGATGGCGGCCAGCATCTTGCATGGCAGACGCCCGATGTGACAGGCATGACGGAATGAGTCCTGTAGACCACAAAAGCACGCCGCGCGGCGGCGCCGACGATCTGCCCCCCGATATCGACCTCGAGGACGAGGCGGTCGAGGAGATCGTTGAAACCGTCGGTCCCGATGTCGCCTTCACCGCCATCGACTGGACACCGCATGCCGGCGACGCGGAAGGCATGATCGGCGCCGAGGTGATCCAGACGCTGGTCAAGCGGCTTCCCAATGCGCCCGGCGTCTACCGCATGATGAACGCTGCCGGCGATGTGCTCTATGTCGGCAAGGCGCGCAGCCTGAAGAAGCGCGTCACCAACTACGCGCAAGGCCGCTTCCACACCACCCGCATCGGCCGCATGGTGCGTGAGACGTCGACGATGGAGTTCGTCGTCACCCGCACCGAGATCGAAGCGCTGCTGCTCGAAGCCAACCTTATCAAGCGCTTGCGGCCGCGATTCAACGTCCTGATGCGCGATGACAAGTCGTTTCCCTACATTCTCTTGACCGGCGACCATGTCTCGCCCGGCATCTACAAGCATCGCGGCGCGCGGTCGCGCAAAGGCGATTATTTTGGGCCCTTTGCCTCGGCCGGTGCCGTTGGCCGTACCATCAACTCCCTGCAGCGCGCCTTCCTGCTCAGGAGTTGCACCAACTCGTTCTACGAGAACCGCACGCGGCCATGCCTGCTTTATCAGATCAAGCGCTGCGCTGGTCCCTGCACCGGCGAGGTCTCGCATCAGGACTATGCCGAACTGGTCGGCGAAGCGAAGGACTTCTTGTCCGGCCGCAGC
>NZ_RZTT01000677.1 GCF_003996995.1 Mesorhizobium sp. M7A.T.Ca.US.000.02.2.1
GCGTGGACCCCTCGCAATCCTGGGTGGTCGCCGAAAGCATCCGCCGGCGTATCAGGGAGATGGAATTCTCACCCGGCGGCAGGCCTTGTCCGCTTTCCGTCAGCATTGGCGGCACAAGCTTTACCGGCCCGATCACCTATGAGGAAATCTTCTCCGCTGCCGACAAAAGGCTTTACACGGCCAAGTCGAACGGACGCGATCAAGTCAGCTTCGATCCGGCCGGAACGTCTCCGGCGCCTCCGCCCGGGGTTGCCACCGTGCATTGATGGCAGAAACTTGCAGATTACTGGATCGGGAAGCGCAGACCGCTCCTCTACGCTTTCAGAGCTTACAGTCATGTGCAGGAAATCCGATCTTTACGGATAGCATGCTGGCTCTGATAGGCCATGGACTGCAACCGCTTGCCGGTATACTCCCCCGCATTGACGATGTTTCGTTGTTGGTAGAAACGGTTCTGACTCCTGAGTTTCTATGCGTTCCGGCCGACATGCGATCATGATTTTTGATGCTGGCGGGCATGTGGCGGGAACGGTCAGGTAAGCACAGTTATTATGATCCATTTGTTCAACGGCTTTCAGGACCCCTTCGGCGGCAGTGATCTCAAGACTTTGGAACTCTATCGGCTGTTGAGCGCCGATTCGGAAGTGCGCCTTTGGGCTGCGTCATCGAGGGCTTCAGATGAATTAATGCGGCAATTCCCGATACGTCGTATTTCCCCGCTTACGCGAAAAGTTCCGGATGGCGGCACTTACGTCTTTCTCGGAGCGCATTGGCGCAACAAGGTGTGGCCTTACCTGATCCCACGGCCGCGCCGGCTGATTTACGACTTCAACACCCTTCATCCGAAGGTTCTCAACCTTACCACGCGCATGCCTCGGAGCCTGGGATGGCCCGCCGTCGAGATAGTGCTTGTTTCTGATTTCCAGAAGCGATTGCTCCAAATCGAAGGCACCGTGCATCCGTCTCCGATCGATGTCGAACGTTTTTCACCCCGGCGTCTGGCTTCGGATCGTCCGTTCACCGTCGGACGCTTGAGTCGCGACGGGCCGGGCAAACATCATGCCGATGACATACCCCTCTACGAGACATTGCTGGCCGAGGGCACAGCCTTGCGGATTCAGGGCGGGGCAGGGCTCAAGGACAGCCTCATGCCGCATCCGCAACTCGAACTGTTCCCACCCGGCCGATTTTCCGCCGAAGAGTTTCTGCAGACGCTCGACGTGTTTTATTATCGCACCGGTTGGCATGTGGAGACCTTCGGTCGCGTCGTGTTGGAGGCGATGGCCTGCGGTTTGCCTGTGGTCTGCCATTCCCATGGCGGCTATTCCGACCACATAAGGCATGGCGAAAACGGTTTCTTGTTCGAGACGACTGAACAGGCGTTGCGCATCCTTGCCGATCTCAAAGCCGATCCGACATTGCGGGCGACAGTGGGAAAAAGGGCGAGGGAGTCCTTCGAGCAGATCTATTCTTCCCAAGCTGTGCGACAGAGGCTGGATTTCTATTTGCGTTAGCCCGGCGTCTGAAACCGTCTGCCCGGCCGGTTTGGCATCCAGCTCGACATCGCGTTAAAGGGTGAGCACCCGAATGGCCTCCGGGTGGGTGGCAGGCTTCGGCGCGGAAACAGACTGGGCAGGACTTCTATCGATGACATTGATGGGCGCGGCGGCACTGCTGATCCTGATCCTGACTTACGCCGGTGTCGCCATTGGCCGCATCCCCGGCCTGCGCCTCGACCGGGCGGGGATCGCGCTTCTCGGCGGGGCCGCGATGATTGCCATCGGCGCGCTCAGCATGGAGGATGCCTACCGGGCGATCAATTTCGACACCATCACGCTTCTGCTCGGCATGATGATCGTGGTGGCGCATCTGAAAGTGTCAGGCGCCTTTCGCGGTCTTGGCGCCATCGCCATCGAACACGCGCACGCGCCCTTCATGCTTTTGGTGATGGTGACGCTGCTGACCGGCGTGCTGTCCGCCTTCCTGGTCAACGACGCCATCTGCCTCGTCATGGCGCCGATCGTCGTCCATGTCACCCGTG
>NZ_RZTT01000678.1 GCF_003996995.1 Mesorhizobium sp. M7A.T.Ca.US.000.02.2.1
GCCTTGAGGTCGTCCGGGATCTCGACGACATCCCAGGCAGCGCCCAGCGTCTCGTCGCGCCAGACAAGCGCGTTCATCTCGACGAGGTCGACGACGCCCTTGAACTCGGTCTCGGCGCCGATCGGCAGCTGCATGACAACGGCATGCGCACCGAGGCGCGAACCGATCATCTCGACCGAGCGGTAGAAGTCGGCGCCGATCTTGTCCATCTTGTTGCAGAAGATCATGCGCGGAACGCGGTACTTGTCGGCCTGGCGCCAGACGGTCTCGGTCTGCGGCTCAACGCCGGCATTGGCATCGAGCAGCGCGATGGCGCCGTCGAGCACGCGCAGCGAACGCTCGACTTCGATGGTGAAGTCGACGTGGCCGGGGGTGTCGATGATGTTGAAGCGGTGCATCTTGCCGTCACGAGCCTTCCAGAAGGTCGTGGTCGCGGCGGAGGTGATCGTGATGCCGCGCTCCTGCTCCTGCTCCATCCAATCCATGGTGGCAGCGCCGTCGTGGACTTCGCCGATCTTGTGCGACTTGCCCGTGTAGTAGAGGACGCGCTCGGTGGTCGTCGTCTTGCCGGCGTCAATATGCGCCATGATACCGAAATTGCGGTAGTCTTCGATTTTGTATTCGCGGGCCATCGTAGCTGCCTCTCAGTCTCGTTCGCGCTTTACCAGCGGTAGTGCGCGAAAGCGCGGTTGGCTTCAGCCATCTTGTGGGTGTCTTCACGCTTCTTGACAGCCGTGCCGCGGTTGTTGGCCGCGTCCATCAGCTCGCCGGAGAGGCGGTCGACCATCGTGGTCTCATTGCGATTGCGGGCCGCAGCGATCAGCCAGCGAATGGCCAATGCCTGGCGGCGCTCAGGGCGCACATCAACCGGAACCTGGTAGGTGGCGCCACCGACACGACGCGAACGCACTTCAACATGAGGCGCGACATTGTCGAGCGCCTGATGGAAGACGGTGACCGGCTCCTGCTTGGTCTTCGACTGAACCTGGTCGAGCGCGCCGTAGACGATGGTCTCGGCGACCGACTTCTTGCCGTCATACATGACGGCGTTCATGAACTTGGTGACGATCAGATCGCCGAACTTCGGGTCCGGATTGATCTCACGCTTTTCTGCACTGTGACGACGCGACATGGCTTTTGTCTCTCAATCTCATAACCCGACGCACCCAAGGAGCGCCAAGGCCGGAAAATCTTACTTCGGACGCCCCTTACTTCGGACGCTTGGCGCCGTACTTCGAACGGCGCTGCTTGCGGTTCTTCACACCCTGCGTGTCGAGCACGCCGCGGATGATGTGGTAGCGAACGCCCGGAAGATCCTTGACGCGGCCGCCGCGGATCATCACCACGGAGTGCTCCTGAAGGTTGTGGCCTTCGCCGGGGATGTACCCGATCACTTCAAAACCATTGGTCAGGCGGATCTTGGCCACCTTGCGCAGCGCCGAGTTCGGCTTCTTCGGCGTCGTTGTATAGACGCGCGTGCAGACGCCCCGCTTCTGCGGGTTCTGCTGCATGGCCGGGACCTTGTTGCGCTTCACCGGCGCAATGCGCGGCTTGCGGATCAGCTGGTTGACGGTAGGCATTAAACCCTCTTGTCTCTCAATTCCGTGTCTCGCCCGGTCAGGGCCGCTCAAAGCGTCATTTCCATACGCAAATTCGGGCCATAAACCGCGCCTCGCGGTCTTGCCCGAACAAAAGGCAGAGGAAGCGGAAGCCGCTTCGTGCACGCCGGAAATGTCTTTTCGCTCGTAAAACGAACCCTGTTTGAGGCAAACTCCAAAGCGTGTCGCTTCGGAAGGGAGAGCCTCACATCGGTTCTGACTGGGCGGCTTCTACTCGTAAGACCGCGGACCGTCAAGCCCGGAGCACTAAATATTGCGCGCCGACCAAGGCTTGGCAGCCATGCGAAAACCGCATGTAATTTTCTTTCGCATTTTTGCAAGAGCGAGGAAGAAAGTGACAAGCCTTCAGGCAAAGTGAATGGGTTTGCGCTGTTGCGCGGCCTTGCTTCATGCGAAAAGGCCGCATGAGCAGTCAAAACC
>NZ_RZTT01000679.1 GCF_003996995.1 Mesorhizobium sp. M7A.T.Ca.US.000.02.2.1
GGATACAACAGCGCTCGAGGCGGCAATCATCGCTGACCGGGAAGCGGGTATGCTGCCGGCGGGCATCATCGCTTGCGTCGGCGGCACCAGCACTGGCGGTACCGACGACATCGCGGCGGTGGCAGAGGTGGCGCGGCGGCATGGGCTTTATCTCCATGTCGATGCCGCCTGGGCCGGATCGGCGATGATCTGTCCGGAGTACCGGCATTTCTGGACCGGTGTCGAAGGCGCCGATTCGATCGTCTTCAATCCGCACAAATGGCTGGGCGCCCAGTTCGACTGCTCGATCCAGTTCCTGCGCGACCCCGAAAGCCATGTGAGGACGCTGGCCATCAAGCCGGATTATCTGAAGACGCACGGTCACGACGGCATCATCAACTATTCCGAATGGTCGGTGCCGCTCGGCAGGCGCTTCCGCGCGCTGAAATTGTGGTTCTTGCTGCGTGCCCATGGCCTGGAAAGCCTGCGCACAATGATCCGCAATCATGTCGCGTGGAGCGAAGGGCTGGCGGCGCGGCTGGCAAGGGAGCCGAATTTCGAGATCGTCAGCGAGCCGATGCTGTCGCTCTTCTCGTTCCGGCACAAGGCTGCAGCTGGCACTGATGCGGACGAGCACAATCTGCAGCTGGTCAATGCGATCAACGACGATGGCCGCATCTACCTGACGCAGACGAAAGTCGATGGACTGATAGCAATCCGCTTCCAGGTCGGCCAGTTCGAGGCGACCGCCGCCGATGTTGATACGGCCTTCATCGTCATCACGGAAATCGCGCGCGCAATGGATTGATCGGGCACAATCTGGTTTGCGTTCGTATTCACCTTGGCAATCACATGCATTTCATTAGCCGGCTCATGCCTTTTCATCGGTTTCGTTTTCGACTATAGACAAGAAAAACGAAAACGGGAGGTTGCCTATGTATCTGTCGCCGCGCCATGCCGAGATTATCCAGATGGCCAAGGATCATGGCCGCGTGCTGGTCGATGATCTGGCCACCCACTTCAATGTGACGCCGCAGACCATACGCAAGGACCTCAACGATTTGTGCGACCAGCGGCTGCTCTCGCGCATCCATGGCGGCGCGCTGTATCCCTCCGGCATCGAGAACATGGAATATGAGGCGAGACGCAAGATCGCCGCCGACGAGAAGGAGGCGATCGGCCGTGCGGCCGCCAGGCTGATCCCCGACAATGCCTCGCTGTTCATCAACATCGGCACCACGACCGAGTCGGTCAGCAAGGCGTTGCTCGATCACAACGGTCTCATGGTCATCACCAATAACATCAATGTTGCCAATAGGATGCGGATATATCCCTCGATCGAGGTGGTGATCGCCGGCGGGGTTGTGCGCGGTTCCGATGGCGGTGTGGTCGGCGAAGCGGCGGTCGACTTCATCAGGCAGTTCAAGGTCGACTACGCGGTGATCGGTGCATCCGCCATCGACCATGACGGCGCCTTGCTCGATTTCGATTTTCGCGAGGTCAAGGTGGCGCAGGCGATCATCGCCAATGCAAGGCATGTCATCCTGGTTTCCGACCAGACCAAATTCGAGCGAACCGCACCGGTGCGCATCGGCCATCTGTCGCAGGTCAACACCTTCATCACCGATCGTTGCGACATCCCGTCAGTGCGCAAGATCTGCCAGGAGGCCGAGGTTCAGTTGATCGAGACGTCGCTCGCCTAGGCGGTTTCTGCCCGATATCACGCGCTCGTGATATTTCGTTTGACATTCGTTATCATTTCGAAATAATTCCGACACGGTTTCGTAAAAGCCCAAAAATGGTGCAATGCGAAATCGTTGGAGGAATTGTGGACGCATCTCCGATCCGTGACATTTTCGTCATAGGTGGCGGCATCAATGGCTGCGGCATTGCCCGTGACGCCGTCGGTCGTGGCTTTTCCGTGTTTCTCGCCGAGATGAACGACCTAGCCAGCGGAACCTCCTCGGGTTCGACCAAATTGATCCATGGCGGCCTGCGCTACCTCGAATTCTACGAATTCCGCCTGGTGCGTGAGGCGCTGATGG
>NZ_RZTT01000067.1 GCF_003996995.1 Mesorhizobium sp. M7A.T.Ca.US.000.02.2.1
GATTGACGCGGCTCATCCTGTCGACCGCCACCTGTTTCAGCCTGGTGTGATCGATGACGCCGCGCGGCGCGAATACGTTCATCGAGGCCAGCGCCATGTTGCTGGTGATCGAGCGCAGCGGCACGATGCCTTCGCGCTTGCGCTCCTCCGGCACCAGGCCGATGCCGGCGGCAATCGCATCGCGCGGGCCGGCGAAGCGCGCCGCCTTGCCGTCGATTGCAATGGTGCCGGCCGTGGCGCGATCGGCGCCGGCCAGGAGCCGCAAAAGTTCAGTTCGGCCGGAACCGACCAGGCCGGCAATCCCCAGCACCTCGCCGCGATGCAGATCGAACGACACGTTGCGCACCTTCGTCGCCGAGGAGAGGCCACGCGCGCTCAGCATGACCTTGTTCGTGGCATGGGAATTATGGTGTTCCTGCGCCAGTTCGCGGCCGACCATCATCGCCACGACCGCTTTCTCCGACAGGTCTTTCAGATCGACGGAATCGACGACGATGCCGTCGCGCATGATGGTGGCGCGCCGGCAGATGCCGAATACCTCATCCAACTTGTGCGAGACATAGACGACGGCGACGCCATCGCGCGCCAAACCTGTAATGACTTGCGCGAGCCGTTCGAATTCGCTCGGCGTCAGGCTCGATGTCGGCTCGTCCATGGCGACGATGCGGGCGCGATCGAGCAATGCCCTGGCAATCTCGACAATCTGCCGCTGCGCCACCTTCAGGGTGCCGAGCGGGGCGGCTGGATCGATGGAAGGGTCGATGGCTGCAAGAGCCTCGGCGGCGCGGCGCTCCTGCTCTCTGCTGGCGACGAAGATGCCGCCGCGCGTCAGCGGATGGCCGAGGAACATGTTCTGGGCGACGCTGAGGCGCGGCACCTGCTGCAATTCCTGATGGATCATGGCGACGCCCGCAGCGCGCGCGGCAACCGGGTTGGCGAGTGTAACCGGCTTGCCGTCAATGAGGACGCTTCCCGCTGTCGGCCTGTAGACGCCAGACAGGATGCGCAGCAGCGTCGACTTGCCGGCGCCGTTTTCGCCGAGCAGGCCGTGGATTTCACCGGCCCCCACCGAGAGTGACACCTCGTGGAGCGCCCGTACAGCCGGAAACAGCTTGGAAATGCCCTTGAATTGCAGCCTGGGTGACATCGGGTTCTATCTCCGGGCCATGGTGCCGGACAGAAGCGACTTGCCCTGACCGGCACTGTTGGTTGGCCTTACTGGCCCGCAGCCGCGTCCTCGAGCAGCGCCTTGCGCGCGTCGGCGCCGGAATAGCGGTCGGCATTGTCCTTGGTGATCAGCACCTGTGGCGTGGCGACGACGCGCGGCAGCTTCTGTCCCGCGACGAGACGCAGAGCTGTTTCCAACGCCACTTCGCCGGTCAGAACGGGGAAACTGTCGACCGTGCCGGTCAGTTCGCCGGCCCGTATGGAGGCATAGGCATCCGAAATGCCGTCGGTGCCGAAGACCGCAACCTTGTCCTGCAGGCCGGCAGCCTTGACAGCCTCGACGATGCCGAGCGCCATGCCGTCATTGTTGGCATAGAAGCCGATCAGGTCGGGATGCTGCTGCAGGATGTTGGTGGCCGCGTCATAGGAGGTCTGGCGGTCCCAGTTGCCGGGAACGCTGGCGACAACCTCGAACTTGCCTCCCTCGGTGATGGTCGACTTGAAGCCATCGGTGCGCTGCACGGCGGCATAGACGCCAGCCTGGCCTTCGACGATGGCGACCTTGCCGCCATTCGGACGGTTCTTGATGAACCATTTGGCGACGCGCACGCCATTGTCGCGTTGGACGTTGCCGACATAATGCTCGGCCTGCGGGATGACGGCGTCATTGACATTGACCACCGGCACGTTGGCGGCCTTGGCCTGCTCCATGATCGGCTGCAGATTGGCATCCGTCTGCGGCGAGACGAGCAGCACGTTGTAGCCCTGCGTCACCAGGCCTTCGGCGATGGTGAGCTGGCCGAGCTGGTCGCCCTCGCTCTGCGCTGCCTGATAGACGACGGGAACGCCGACCTTGGCGCCGAATGCCGTGTAGCCCTCGCCCAGCGAGCGCCAGTATTCATTGGTCAGCGTCTTGGAGACCGCGCCTGCCTTGGTGCCTTCGGGCAGCTTGGGGAACGCGCCGAACTTGGCCTCGACCTGCGACCAGTCGATGCGGTCCTTTTCCGTGTCGGAATTGAGCGGCGCGAGGTCGGCGGAAAAGGCAGAGCCGATCGAGAGCGCCATCAGTGCGGCGGTAGCGGTGGCAAGCAGAAGTTTCATTGTATTCCTCCCTGGTTGAAAAACGGCGATGGCGCGGATACCTCAGCTATCCGGCCCGAGCATGATTTCCTGGATGATGGCCTGCGACGTAACGGCATCCTGGCTGTCCATGGCGGCGGACAGGCGATTGTCCTGCTCCAGCCGGTCGACGACGCGCAGCATGCGCTTGACGGTGGCGATGTTGACTTCGCACTCGCGCACCGGATCGAGCCCGGTCATATCGGGGAACGTGTCGAAATAGATGGCGCCGGCGTAACCGTCGCGATGAATCTGCCTGAGCAGCTCGATGGTCTGCAGCGTGTGCACCGCGCCGACCATCAGGCCGTCGTCGCGCTTGGCGTAGCCGTCGTTCAGGTGCACGCCGAGCAGCTTGCTGTGACGCGCCACCAGGGCCGCGGCAAAGGCCGGCTGTTCGTCGGCGTAGAGCACATGAGCGAAATCGAGCGTGACGCCGAGATTGGGCAGGCCGACATCGCGGATCGCCAGCAAGGTCGTCGCCGCATCCGGCATCAGGCTGTAGGAGCGGGGTTCGTTCGGTTTGTATTCAAGGCTGATCTGACAGTCGGGATCATGTGCCGCAACTTCACGAATCCCATCAATTTCGTGTTGCCAAAGCGTCGAATAGTCGGCTTGGAAGGCGTAGTCGAAGCCATCCTGGCCGAGCCACAGCGTCATCAGGCTGGCGCCGGCCTCACGCACGGCATCGATGCCGGCCTTGGTCAGGTCGATGGCCTCGCGGCGCACCGCCGGATCCGGATTGGTGAAAGCGCCGAGCTTGAAGGCGGGGTTGGAGTAGTAGCGCATGGCAAAGCCATTGATGGAGAGCCCAAGATCGCCCAGTTTCAGGGCGATTTCCGTGGGCTTTTCACCGACGTGGTCAGGAAAGTTGAGATCAAGATCGGTAAGCCCCTCGACCTTGGCGGCGCGGGCCGCCATCTGCAGCAGCGACGGCTTGCCGGTAAGATCGGGCCACTCGGCCTGCGGCCGCGAGGCAAAAGAATTCAGGCGCGTGGCGAAACGAGTGGCTGTCATGATCGATCCTTCAATCGTCATGACTTCACATAAATAAAGATATTTGTAAAGTTATTGTTTTGAGAGGCTACGAAGCGGCCACCAGGCTGGACCCGCCAAGGCGCGCTAAGGGAGCCGGCAGTTTCCGGCCGGTGCCCTGGAGAGCCCGTCAGGCCAATAGGCGCATGCTGGCGCGTGCTGGTTACGGTCGGCGCATTTCAGCAAGCGATTCGCCGGGTGTTCAATCTGGCCAGCGTAAGACGCCGGACGAATCCTTGCGGGCGAGTTTCATCGCATCGGCCGGGCGGTCCTTGGCGGTCAATATGGCGCGCAGCCGTTCGGCGACGATCTCGGCCTCGCCGGGATGAAGATTGCAGGGGTCGAGGAAGAAATGGCCGCGCTCCACCTCATGGTTGCGCACGATGATCGGTGGCGAGCCCGCCGCCAATGCCGAGGTGAGGCCGGCCGCCGTGAACCGGCTTTCGGGCAGTACAAAAATCTGAAGCCGATCGAGAGGGTTGGCGGTCGGATCGGGAATGATCTGCGCGACAATGCCCGGCAGCCCCTGCAACGTCTCCTTCCACAGGTTGAGCGCGGCGTCTTCGCGGCGGCGGATGCCGGCATGGTCGCGCTTTTCCCAGGCTTCCAGTGCGGCCATGGTGCCGGCGATGCTCTCCTTGCCGACCTTCATGGCGCGGGCGACGCCGCGGTTCTGGAGATAGGCGGTGCGAACCAGATCCTTGCGCCCGGTGACGATGCCGCTGGTCGGCCCACTCAGGAATTTGTGGCCGCTGTAGATGACAATGTCGGCGCCGCGCGCGAGGAAGCCGCGCAGATCATACTCTGAAGCCGCATCCACGATCACAGGGACGCCCCTGGCGTGGCAGATCTCGCAGAATTCCTCCAGGGACAGCATGCCATACTGCACGGTGTGGTGCGCAACGACGTAGAGGCCCGCCGCCGTGCGGTCGTTGATCGCGTCGCGCACATGATAGTCCTGCGTCACGCTGACCGTGCCGGCCGGCACGACCCTGGCGCCCGCCAGCCGGACCGACTGGTCGATCGGCGCACCATAGTTGACGATGTGCCCGAGCTGGACGATGACCTCCGACTTGAGGCCCTCCGTGTTATCAGGCAGCCGCTCGATGGCGAGCAGATTGGTCCCCGTCATAGCACCTGCGATCGCCATGGTGATGCCGCTGGCGCAGCAGGCAGTGATGAAACCGGCCTCGCCGCCGGTCAGGCGCGCGACAATCGTGCTTGCGGCACGTTGCAGGTCATCCAGTTCCACCCATTGCGAGGCCATTTCCGCCATGGCGCTGATCGCTTCGGGGACGATGATCGACGCGCCGAGCGCGGTCATCGTGCCGGAGACATTGATGATCGGGCGAAGGCCGAGCCGTTCACGGATGGTGGTGTTGGAGCCGTCGGTGGAAGTGGTTTTCATCTCTCGGATTCCATTCTTCTAAAGGTCAGGCGGCGATCTCGACAACCGCCTCGATTTCAACGGTGATGTTTCCAGGCAAGGAGCCGACGCCGATCGCCGAGCGGGCATGGCCGCCGATATTGTCGAACACATCGGCAAACAGGTCGGAACAGCCATTGACCACTTTCGGGTGGTCGCTGAAGGTCGGTATGGCGTTGACGAAGCCGAGCAGCTTGACGACGCGCACGATCCGGCCAAGGTCGCCGGTGGCTGCGTGCATGACGGCAAGCAGATTGAGGCCGGTGAGGCGGGCATGGCCATAAGCCTGCTCGACGGTGACATCCTCCCCCACCTTGCCGGTACACAGCGTGCCGTCGGTGCGCAGCGGACCCTGGCCGGACAGGAAGATCAGCCGGCCGCTCTCGGCATGGGTGACGAAGTTGGCGATCGGTGTCGGCGGCTCGGGCAGCGTCAGGCCCAACGCGGCGAGCCGGATATAAGGCGTCATGAAAGAAGGCTCCTTGCGACAGCGTTCGCTGTCCCGTTCTAGAAATGCGAGGCGCGGAAGCGTGCCAGGAAGGTGCGCAGGCGCTCATTGTCGGTGTCTGCCGCCAGGATTTCGGCGGGTGGACCCGCCGCGCTGACGCCGCCATCGGCCATGAAGATGATGCGGCTCGAGGCATCGCGGGCAAAGGCCATTTCGTGCGTGACCATGACCATCGTCATGCCGTCCTCGGCTAGGCTGCGCACGACCTCAAGCACCTCGCCGACCAGTTCCGGGTCGAGCGCGGAGGTTATCTCGTCGAGAAGCAGGATCTTCGGCCCCATGGCCACGGCGCGGGCAATGCCGACGCGCTGCTGCTGGCCGCCGGACAGTTCGGCGGGCAGGCTGTCAGCCTTGTGGGCGAGGCCGACCCGGCCGAGCCAGTGTTCGGCGATGGTGCGCGCTTCGGCGTTGCTCTTGCCGCGCACCTTGGTGAGGCCAAGCATGATGTTGCCGGCGGCTGTCAAGTGCGGAAAGAGGTTGAAGCTCTGGAACACCATGCCGGTCTCGGCGCGCATCGCCGCGAGATCGCGTTCGCTGCGACGCTGGCGGGTTCCGGCTTCGCGAAAGCCGACCTCCTTGCCGTCGATGCGGATCGAACCACTGTCATAGCTTTCGAGAAAGTTGACGCAACGCAGCAGCGTGGTTTTGCCGCTGCCGGAGGGGCCGATGACCGTCACCACCTCCCCCTTCGCCACCTGCAGGCTAACCGAACGCAGGACCTGGACGGTCCCAAAGGCTTTGGAAACGTCCTGGACGTCGAGAAGGGCCGGCGTGTTTTTCGGACTTGTGGACATTGCTATTCCCGGATGAAGGAGAAACGCCGCTCGAGCCGCCGGCTGGCGAGCGAAAGGGCATAGTTGACAGCGAAGTAGATGAGCGCGCCGAGAATATAGAGCGGCATGGCCTCATAGGTGCGGCCGATGACCTGGTTGATGGCCTGCATCAGGTCGGTGATGCCGAGCAGCGATACCAGCGCGCTGCCCTTGACCGCATCGGTGACGCCGTTGATCCAGGGCGGCAGGAAGCGCCTGAACGCCTGTGGGAAGATGACGTAGGCGAGTCGCTGTCGAAAGGTCAGCCCGATCGCCATCGCCGCCTCGGACTGCCCTTTCGGAATGGAGCCGACAGCACCTCTGAAATATTCGACGACCTGGGCTGTCTTGAACAGGGTCAGCGCCAGCACGGCGGCCCAGAACGACGGCAGATGAAGCCCGACGGCCGGCAGTCCGTAATAGGCAAAGAAGATGAGCACCAGGATCGGTATGCCGCGAATGGTGTCGCTGAAGATGCGCACGGCCCATTGCAACGGCACCGGGCCATAGACGAGACCGACGCCCATGATCACGCCGGCAATCAGCGAAAACACCACGACCAGCAGGGATACCCACAGTGTCAGGGCAAAGCCCTGGGCGAGGAAAGGCAAGGCATAGGCGATCTGGGTGAGCATATCAGCGCGCCGCCCTGAACCGGCGCTCGACAAGCCGAAGCGCAAAAAGCAAGATGTAGCCGGTCACCAGATACATCGCCGTGACCACGAGATAGACCTCGACGATGCGGAAGGTGTTGAAGTTGATCCACTGGGCGCCATAGGTCAGCTCGGGCACCGAAATGACCGAGGCGACGGAGGTGTCCTTGAACAGCGATATGAAGGTGTTGGACAATGCCGGCAAGGTGATGCGCAGCATGGTCGGCAGGCGCACGTTGAGCAGCCTTTGCCAGGGCGTCAGGCCGATTGCCTTGCCGGCGTCCAGTTGTCCGCGCGGAACGGCTTCGAGCCCGGAGCGAAACACCTCGACCAGATAGGCGCCGCTATAGAGCGACAGCGTGACGACGAACGAGGTCGGCGCGCTGTAGGCGATGTCGACCACTGTCGGCAAGCCGTAGAAGACGAGGTAGACGAGCAGGATCAGCGGCACGTTGCGGATGAATTCGACGTAGGCGGCGATGATGGTGCGCACGACGCGTCCGGCAGACACATACCAGACCGCCAGGACCAGGCCGATGACGATGCCGATGGCGATCGATATGACGGCGAGTTCGAGACTGAGCAGCAGTCCGCCCCACAGCTTGTCGAAGTGCCGCCAGATCAGGTTGAAATTAAGGGCATAGCCCATGCGTCCGCCTCAGTGCCGCAGGCTTAGAGCGGTTCACCGTTTCACGAAACGGCGACCCGCTCTAACTCTTTGTTTTGACGCAATTCCGGACGGAAAACCGTTTCACACTTTTCCTGGAATTGCTCTGGGGAGGCGGAAGGGCGCTGGATACGCCCTTCCGCCCGATGCAGGTCAGATGGCCGGGAAGCCGGGATGGCGCGCCGGCGGCTCCTGTCCGAAATAGTCCTTGAAGGCGGCATCGTAGAGTGCGTTTTCGTGGCCGAACATGGCGATGGTGAAGGTCGCGTTGACGAAGGTCAGCCAATCAAGGTCGCCTTGCCGGAGTGCCGCGCCATAAAGCATGCTCAGCCAGCTCTTGCCGGCGTCGAAATATCTGTCCGGATTGCGCGAGGCGAGCCAGCGCACCGTGGACAGATCGACGGCAGCGGCGTCGACGCGTTTCGATTCCAGTGCCTGCAGCACGTTGGCCTGGGTATCGATCTGCATAACCTGGCACTCGGGCAGCACCGAATGCACCTGCGCCTCGGCATCGACATTCTGCAGGATGGAGACGCGTGTCGCCGAGCCGCCGGCAAGCAGCTTGTCGAAGGTCTTGTTCTCGGCGGTCGGAAGGCTCAGCAGGGCGACGCCCTCGACATAGTAAGGCCGGGAAAAATTGACCAGCTGCGAGCGCTGCGCGCTCATCGTCATGAACTGAATGGTGATGTCGACCTTGTTGGTGGTGACGTTGGGGATGCGCTGTGCCGGATCCTGCATCACGAACTCGACCTTGGTCGGATCGTCGAAAAGGCCCTTGGCAAGAATGCGCCCCATGGTGATGTCCATGCCGACGAGTTCGCCGGCATCGTTCTCGAAGTGCCACGGCGCATTGGTGCTGCCGGTGCCGACGATCAGCTTGCCGCGATCGAGCACGGTGCGCAGCAGGCTGTCGGGTGCTGCCTGGGCAGCGGCCTTCTGGGCATCGACGGTTACCGCTGCACCCACGACGCCGGCCGTGGCCAGTCCCGCCATTCCCAATTTCAGAAAATCACGTCTTCCGGATGTGTCGTTCACGGCGACCTCCTTTCGTTTGTGTTCCCCTTGCACAGGCAATACACGCGTCAGTGACCTCGAAGCGATTGTCTCTTACAAGAGACGCGTGTATCCTGTACAGGACAGATACTAACACCGGGAATCAACAATGCAAGATGGCAATGCCTCGGCACTTTCAGCCGGCGAGAAGATTTCGGGCTCCCGAGAAAAGGGGCTCAACCGGGTGCTCGAGATTCTGGAGTTTCTTCACACCACCCAGCGCGCGATCGGCATTGGCGACCTTGCCAAGGGCGTGAACGCGCCCCGCTCGACGACCTATACGCTGGTGCGGTCGCTGGTTGATGCGGGACTGCTGGAAATGGAAGGCGACGGCAATCGCGTCTATTTCGGCAAGAAGCTCTATCTCTACGGAATGGACTATGTGCAGGGCAACGACCTGTTGAGGCGGGGGCGCCAGGAGGTCGACAATCTGTCGCGCGAGACCGGCGAGACTTCCGAACTGTGCATGCTGCAGAGCGGCCGCTATACGATCGTCCATGCGAGTCCCGGCACTAGGCCGTTCCGCATCAGTTCCGCCACCGGCTTGCAGATACCGCTGCCCTGGACGGCCTCGGGGCGGCTGCTTCTGGCGGGGCTGGAGAAGGCTGAGATCGAAGGCATGGTGTCGGACGACGATCTCGTGCTGCCCGACGGGCGCAAACTGCGGCTCGACGATTTCGTCGCCGACATCGCAAAAGCGCGGATCACCGGCTATTGCGTCACCTCGGGCCTTGTCGATGCCTATACGAAGTGCCTTGCCGCACCGGTGTTTTCAGCGCCGGGCAAGGTCGAGGCGACGATGTGCCTGGTGGTCCCCATCGATACATCCGAGGGGCGGACCGGCGAACTTATCGGCCTGCTGCGTGATCGTGCCGCGAAGCTTTCGATCGCCGGGTAGCGCGAGCGAGCGAACGCCAACTCACGCAATGATGTCGGGAATGATCTTGTCTTCCAGCGCCATCAGCCGGTCCTTGAGGAACAGCTTCTTCTTCTTCATGCGCTGGATCTGCAGCGGATCGCAGGCCATGGCGATCATCGCGTTGATGGCCGCATCGAAATCGGCGTGTTCCTGCTTCAGGCGGGAAAATTCTAGGCGAATATCGGCCTGTTCCTGATCGGACATTCTCTACCGTCTGCACGTCTGCGGCGCCCAAAACTGGGCCTGATTGGGCGGGACCGGGTGTTTTGTCACCGGCGTGCAGCCCATATCACATTTCAAGGTGTCGTGGAATGCTACCACGGATCATTCGACATCGCGGCCGGATGGTGGCACAGTGTCATTGTGCCGTCACAGAAGCGAACCTGCGGTGGACGCGCCGTGACGGTTGCAATCGAGGAAAACCATGAAAGGGAGAACCAATCATGTCTCTTGCATCCCATCTTGATGAGTTGCAGCGGAAACACGGCGACATCGAACGTGAAATCGATGACGCGATGAATCATCCATCGGTCGACGACCTCGAAATCGTGAATCTCAAGCGACGCAAGCTGGCACTCAAGGACGAGATTGAAAAACTAAGAGGCAAACCGACCACGCATTGACGCCCTCCTGATATAGCCGCCCAATATCCGCGGCCTCTTTTCCCGGCGGCACCCCGCCGCCGGCGTGGAGGGTTTTGATTTTCCAGCACCGGTCTGTCAGCCGAAGCTGGACTTGCACCCGGCTCAATCTCCGCTTCGGCCGTCGCCCGTTTCGCCAGATCATCGATTGTTTCTGGTCGCCGGCGGCGGGCGATTCCGGCCAGTGGCGACCTGTCGCCATTGACAAGCCATCTTTGCTCCTCCACCTCATGCCCGGACCTCAGCGCATCGGCCCGGGGCGTCGTTGTGCGTCCATGCAGGACACAAGATGCTCCAGAGACAAAAGGCTGCCGGCATGACCGGATATTTTTCCTCTCCTTTCCCCCGCCGCACGTCGGTGGGCGTCGATGTCGGCGGCGTGGTGGTCGGCGGCGGTGCGCCCGTTGTCGTCCAATCGATGACCAACACCGACACGGCCGATATCGACCAGACGGTTGCGCAGGTCGCAGCACTGCACCGGGCCGGCTCGGAAATCGTGCGCATCACTGTCGATCGCGACGAGAGTGCCGCCGCCGTGCCGCGCATTCATGAGCGGCTTCAGCGGCTTGGTATCAACGTGCCGCTGGTCGGCGATTTCCACTATATCGGCCACAAGCTTTTGGCCGATCATCCGGCCTGCGCCGAGGCGCTGGCCAAATACCGCATCAATCCGGGCAATGTCGGCTTCAAGGACAAGAAGGACCGCCAGTTCGCCGATATCGTCGAGATGGCGATCAGGCATGACAAGCCGGTGCGCATCGGTGTCAACTGGGGCTCGCTCGACCAGGAGCTTTTGACCCGGCTGATGGACGACAACCAGGACAAGGGTTTTCCGCTGACCGCGCAGGAGGTGATGCGCGAGGCGATCGTGCAGTCGGCGATCCTGTCGGCCGAGATGGCGGAAGAGATCGGCCTTGGCCGCGAAAAAATCATCCTGTCGGCCAAGGTCAGCGGCGTGCAGGACCTGATCGCCGTCTATACCGAACTCGCCACCCGCTCCAACCACGCGCTGCATCTCGGCCTGACCGAAGCCGGCATGGGCTCGAAGGGCATCGTCGCTTCGTCGGCCGCCATGGGCATTCTGCTCCAGCAAGGCATCGGCGACACCATCCGCATCTCGCTGACACCGGAGCCGAACGGCGACCGCACGCGCGAGGTGCAGGTGTCGCAGGAATTGCTGCAAACCATGGGGTTCAGACAGTTCGTGCCGATTGTTGCCGCTTGCCCCGGCTGCGGCCGCACCACCTCCACCGTGTTCCAGGAACTCGCCCAGAACATCCAGGCCGATCTCAGGAAGAACATGCCCGTGTGGCGCGACAAATACCCCGGCGTCGAGAACCTCAAGGTCGCGGTGATGGGTTGCATCGTCAACGGCCCTGGCGAGTCCAAGCATGCCGACATCGGCATTTCGCTGCCCGGCACGGGCGAAATGCCGACGGCGCCTGTCTTCGTCGACGGCAAAAAGGCGGCGACGCTGCGCGGGCCGTCGATCGCCGCGGATTTCGAGAAAATGGTCGCCGACTATATCGAGCAACGGTTCGGTCGCGGCAAGGCCGCGGCGGAGTAGAACCGATGCAGCGTTTCCTTTGGGCAGCGCTGATCCTGCTGTACGGGCTGACCTGGTCGACCCTTGTGCAGGCCGATCCGCCGCAATCCGCCAAACAGCGGCTGATCGACAAGGTCTGCAATCTGATCCAGGCGCATGCCGACCAGAACGGCCTGTCCAGGGATTTCTTCGCTCGGCTGATCTGGAAGGAAAGCCGTTTCGATCCCAACGCCGTCAGTCCGGTCGGTGCCGAAGGCATTGCCCAGTTCATGCCGGGCACCGCCAAGATGCGCGGGCTTGCCAATTCCTTCGACATCAACCAGGCGATCCCGGCTTCGGCCAGATATCTCGCCGAAATGAAAACCGGCTACGGCAATCTCGGCCTGGCCGCCGCCGCCTACAATGCCGGCGAGAGCCGGGTGTCGCGCTGGCTCAGCTCCGGCGGTTTCCTGCCGATGGAAACCGAAAGCTATGTCTTAGACATCATGGGCGAACCAGCCGACAAGTTCACCGACCGGGCCTATGCCGGAAGGGTCGAGCCGCTCGACGCAAAGACGGATTTCGCCGTCGCTTGCCGAAAACTGCCGGTGATCATGTCGCGGACGGTGGCCATGGCTTCGATCAACATAAAGCCATGGGGCATCCAGGTGGCCGGCAATTTTCGCCGCAGTGCCGCGATCACCCAGTGGCTCAGGGTAAGGAGCCGGTTCCCGGCCCTGCTCAACGGGCATGATCCGGTGGTCAGCCGGGTGCGCACACCGATCGGCCGGCGCGGCATCTACGCGGTCAGGATCGGTGTCGACCGCCGCGCCGATGCCAACGTTATTTGCCAGAAATTGCAAAGTGTCGGTGGGGCGTGCGTGGTGGTGCGCAACCGGTAAATGGGCCGCTGCCGGCATGGTGTTTGTCCGAGAGAGGCATTTAAAAGCGATAGCCGTGACGTCGCATCCAGCAAAGATTTCAGCTATAGCGGCGGCCATCTTCTCTAAGGGCGACAGCCCCTGCCTTTGACGAGCAGCATGGACACAACATGTTCGACGGGTACATTATCTGCGGCACGCCGAGGACCGGAAGCACGCTGCTGTGCAAGCTTCTGGCATCCACGAAGACGACTGGCGATCCGCACTCATTCTTTCGGCGGCAGGATGTGCTGGAGTGGGCTGAAGAGTGGAAGCTGCCTGATCGCGACACGATGAGTGAGCTCGACTTCAATGTCGCCTATCTCAACGCGGCGATCGCTGCGGGCAGGGGTGGAACCGGCCTCTTCGGCCTTCGCTTGATGCGCGAAAATCTGGATGAGCTTTCGATGATCCTCGACCGGATTTTCCCGAAACTGCCGTCGGACAGAGCGCGGTTCGAAAGAGCATTCGGCAATGTTCTCTACATACACCTCTCGCGGGAGGACAAGCTCGCGCAGGCTGTCTCCCTGATCAAGGCAGAGCAGACCGGCCTTTGGCATATCGCTCCCGACGGCACCGAGATCGAAAGGGTCGCGCCGCCGAAAGAGCCTCAATATGATTTCGAGCGGATCAAACGAGAGGTCACGGAACTCGAGACCTATGACGCGGCCTGGAACATTTGGTTCGCAGCGCAAGGCATATCCCCGCTGCGCGTCGGCTATGAGCGCCTTTCAGGCAATCCGGCCGCGACATTGCTAGGCATCTGCGAAGCCCTGGGAGTCCCAGCGCCTGACGGGGAGGATGTAAGCCCCGGCGTTGCAAAGCTCGCCGACGCGACAAGCCTCGACTGGATGCGCCGCTATCGTCTGGAGGCAGCAGCCGTCTGACGCATCCTCATGGATGCAGTCTAGGCGGTCTTGGCCACGACCGTTTCGCTGAGCCAGGTGCCGATCTTGGTGCCGAGGCGGTCGGGCGAAACGGGCTTCGGCAGATAGTCGTCCATGCCCGATTCGATGCACTTGTCGCGATCACCCTTCAGCGCGTGCGCGGTGACGCCGATGATCGGGATGTGGGCGCCCGTCGAGACCTCCATCGCCCGGATGGCGCGGGTCGCCTCGTAGCCGTTCATTTCGGGCATCGAAACGTCCATCAGGATCAGCTTGGGGCGCAGCGCCCGGTACATTTCGACCGCCGTGCGGCCATTGCCGGCGATACGGTAGCTCAAGCCCAACCCATTGAGGATCTGGCCGAAGACCAACTGGTTCACGTCATTGTCCTCGGCAATGAGGATGTCGATCGGTCCGTTCGGCGCGGTTGTCAGTTCCGGCGCTGCCGTGACCGGCATTGCCGGGCCGCGGATGACAGTGAAGGCGGGCGGCGCTGCCAGGGAAGCCTGCACGATCGGTTCGCGGACGAACCGCGCCTTGCCGACCTGCGAACGGGCCTTCTGAATGACCGAGATGACGGTGCCGAGCAGCACCGCGGAGCGCGCCGGTTTGGTCAGATGCGCGGCAATGCCGAAGTCGATGATCATCTTACCGAAATCGACCTGGTCGACCGAGGTCAGGATAACGATCGGGATGGCCGACAGGCGGCTGTCGGAAGCAATGGCTCTGGCGACGTCGGCGCCGTTCATGCCCGGCATTTGGTAGTCGAGGATGATGCAGTCGACAGCGGCGCCCAACTGAAAGGCGCGGTCGAGGAAGGCCAGGCCGACGGCGCCGCTTTCGGCGGCGGCACAGTCGAAGCTCCAGCTTCTGAGCTGCTCGAGCAGGATTTCGCGGTTGACCGGATTGTCGTCGATGACCAGCACGCGCGCGCCCGTGACGTCGACCGGCACGATCTCGTCGCGCGCCGCGGCCTGATGCGCGGGCAGCGGCACCGCGAACCAGAACACCGAGCCGCGGCCGATCTCGCTTTCGACGCCGATCTTGCCTGCCATCAGGTCGACGAGGCGGGCGGCGATGGCCAAGCCAAGCCCCGTGCCTTCATGACGGCGGGTGGACGAGCCGTCCACCTGCGCGAATTTTTCGAACACGTTCTGCAGTTTCTCGGCCGGTATGCCGATGCCGGTGTCCTCGACGCGGATCTTGAGTTGGACCACGTCGTTGACGATTTCGCCGCCGACATCGATCAGCACATGACCCTTTTCGGTGAACTTCACGGCATTGCCGAGCAGGTTGGTGATGATCTGCCGGAACCGGCCGGCGTCGCCGACGACATGGGCCGGCAGGCGCGGGTCGACACGCACGATCAGTTCAAGGTTCTTTTCGGCGACGCGCGCCGAGACCAGCGTCGCCACATCCTCGACCGCCTCGGAAAGGCGGAAGGGAGCAGGGTCTAGAGTGAGTTGCCCGGCATTGATCTTGGAGAAATCGAGGATGTCGTTGATGATGGTGAGCAGCGCGTTGCCGGATTTGACGATGACGTCGGTGAAGGTCTTCTGGCGCGGGGTCAGATCGGTCTTGGCCAGCAGTTCGGCCATGCCGAGCACACCGTTCATCGGCGTGCGGATTTCGTGGCTCATATTGGCCAGGAATTCGGATTTGGCGCGGTCGGCGGCCTCGGCCTTGAACAGGGATTCCGCGGATTCGGCAAAGGCGCGGCGGATTGCCACTTCCATCGGGCGGAAGATCCAGAAGGCGACGATGGCAAGCGCCGCGAACAGGATGCCGCTCGCCCACAGCAGCAGCCTGTCGCTTGAGGCATCGGCCAGGTGGCGCTCATCATCCATGGCGGTACGGACGCGGACCAGCATCGGCTGGGCGAACAGGTCGTTCTGGTTGCGGATTTCGCGATAGCTCCACTCGTCGACCTTTTGCGCCATCGACATCAGGTTGAAATTGCGCACCATGTCGCGCGGCGACCAGAACAGATCGCCGTTGACGGAAGCGGACTGGAGTTCGTTGACGGTCTTGATCGACAGCCGCGGCTTGATCGCCGCAAGTTGGGCGGTCAGCGTCTCGATCTCGCCGGTCAGGCGCTCCGAATGGCCGCGCGCCGATGTGGTCAGGGCATCGCGTGTCTCCGCCCGCCAGGCGGTGCCGGCCGTCTCGGCGAAGCTGGTCGCGTTGCGCAGGTCGCGGGTGAAGATGACGAGGTTGCTGCTCAGCGCATCGATGTCGCGGCGAAAGGAATTGACGCGGTCAAGCGCAATCACGATACCGGCGGAAGCCAGCGCGAAGATCAGCAACCCTGAAATATAGCGGATCCGGACCGACCGGATGAAGGACGAATATTCAGGCATGCGCAACCCCAACACATACGCACCATTTTAATGGCCGGGATTACGCTTCATTTACATTAAAATTTCGTTCGTGCGGGCAGGCAGGCCATGCGAACCGCCGGATGGACAGCACGCCTAGGCCGCTTCCACGACGAGGGCGCGGATGCGGCCACTCACCGGGCCTTCCCCGAACCGTTTCCCCATGGCATTCGCCACGTATCGCGTCGCCTCCTCCAGCGAGCCGCCGCGCGCCTCGATCTCGGCCCGCAGGGGTGTGCCCTGGCAATAGGCCGTGGCCGCCTCATATGGCGACGAAGCGGCGCTGACGGCATCCAGCGGCTCCATGGTGATGTCGCGGAAGCCGGCGGCATGAAGGTCGGCGCGGATGACGTCCGCATCGTGATAGCCATGCGGCGTCCTCGCCATGAAGCGCGGCGGATCGGCCGGGAAAAAATGGCCGAGCGCCCGCGTTACCTCATCGGCGAACTCGTTGTCTTCGATGGCACTCCAGACGTTGAACAGGAAGTGCCCGCCCGGCCGCATCACCCGCCGCGCTTGGCCGTAGGCGCCCACCCGATCGGGGAAGAACATCGCGCCAAACTGGCAGACCACGGCGTCGAACTGTGCGTCCTCGAAGGGCAGCGCCTGGGCGTCGGCTTGCCGCCAGGTGATGCGAGGATCGTCCGCCATCCGCGTACGCGCGTGGTCGAGCATGGGCTGGTTGAGGTCGGTGACCACGATGCGGGCTTGCGCCGGCAACTTTGCTGCCATCGCACGTGTCACCACACCGGTGCCCGCCGCCACTTCGAGCACCGATTGCGGCCCGAGCTTCGACACCCGCTCTGCCAGATCCCGTGCATACGGCTCGAAGATCAGCGGCACCATCGCCCGGTCGTAGACCTCGGCAATGGAACCGCTGAACAGCTTGTCGGTGGTCGACATGGCACCCCTCCAACTCTACCCGCACCGCGTGCGTGCCGTGCGGATGGCAAAGCGATGTCGATCCTCTGCCTCGGCAGGCTTCCGCTCAAGTTCTATTTCTGAATTGGCCGGCGGAGGATGAGCGAACTTTAGTCAGCTCGATATCTCGGCTGGCGCCAACCTCAACTGGTGCGGGTCGCCACGAACGTTGCCGCTTCTTTCAGCAACTGGGCGTCGTCGCCATAAGGATCAAGCAGTGCATGCGCCTGCTCGACGAGGCCGTGCAACTGGCTGCGAGCCCAATTCGCACCATGCAAGGCCACCAGCGTCGCCTTGCCGGCGGCGGCGTCCTTGCCGGTTGCCTTGCCCATCTGGCTGGCATCGGCGGTCAAATCGAGCAGGTCGTCGGCAAGCTGGAAGGCAAGACCGATCGCCGAGCCGAATTCGGCCAGCCGCTCGCGGTCATCGGCCGGGGCGCCGGCGATGAGGGCACCTGCCTCGCAGGCGAAACGGATCAGAGCGCCAGTCTTCATCGCCTGCAGCCGGATGATGCCGGCCTCGTCCGGCGGCGTCTGTTCGGCTTCGAGGTCGAGCTTCTGGCCGCCGACCATGCCGCCGGGTCCGGCGGCGCGGGCCAGCGCCAGCACCAGGGCCGCCCGCCGCTCCGCGGGCAGGGCGGTCGCCTCGCCGGCGATGATGTCGAAGGCCAGCGTCAGCAAGGCATCGCCAGCCAGGATGGCGGTCGCCTCGTCGAAGGCTCTGTGCACGGTCGGCTGGCCACGACGCAGGTCATCGTCGTCCATGGCGGGCAGGTCGTCGTGTATCAGCGAATAGCAATGCACGCATTCAAGTGCGGCGGCGACACGCAGTGTCGCCTCGCCATCGGCGGAAAAAAGGGCGGCACTTTCCATGACCAGGAAGGGCCGCAGGCGCTTGCCGCCGTTCAGCACGCCGTGCCGCATGGCTGCCATCAACCGCTCAGGCCGGGCGATCTCGCCCGAAAGCGCGCGGTCGTCGAGCAGCCGCCGCAGCAGCACCTCGACGGCGGCAGCGCGTCGGATGAGCGCCATTTCGAACGCCATTTGGTCGTCATTCGTCATGGCCGGGACCGGTAGCCGACACTCAGACGTTGCGCAAGAAGGCAAGCGCCATTATGCCGGAGCAGTATGAGCCCGTTTGGAAACTCTGCTCCTGCGGTCATCTGAGGGCGTTTTCTGCGCTTCCGGTGCTTGCGTACTCTAATGTACGCTCCGCTCCGGTTCTCGAAAACACCGTCACATGACTCACAGGAGCGCGTTTCAAAACGAGCTCTCTGGCACGGGTTGGGCGGCTTGGCGGAACCGATCGTCGATCATGAAACCGAAAAGCTGGACATGGCGACGAGATCGCGAGGCGTAAATCGCCGCGGTCTCAAACGCTGGGTCCGGCGCGGCATCGTCGTGGCTGCGGTGCTGGCTTTGATTCCGGTCGTGCTGACCTTTCTCTACCTGCCGTTCTTCGTGCATCCTGTCTCGACGCTGATGTTGAAGGACCTGGCGACGTTCTCCGGTTACGACCGCCGCTGGGTGTCGCTCGACGACGTGTCGCCGGTGCTGGCCAATTCCGTCATCATGTCGGAGGATGGGCAGTTCTGCTTTCATCGTGGCGTCGATCTCGGCGAGCTGAGAGGCGTCGTCGACGACGCGCTGGCCGGCGAAGCGACGCGCGGTGCCTCGACCATCACCATGCAGACGGTAAAGAACCTGTTTCTGTGGTCGCGGCCGCTGGGCTCGGTGCGCAAGGTGGTCGAATTGCCGCTGGCCGTCTATTTCGATGCGGTGATGTCGAAACGGCGCATCATGGAAATCTACCTCAACATCGCCGAGTGGGGGCCGGGCATCTACGGCATCGAGGCCGCGGCACAACACCATTTCGGCGTTTCGGCAAAACAGCTGTCGCGACGGCAGGCCGCCCTGCTTGCGGTCTCCTTGCCAAATCCGATCGCCCGCAATCCGGCCAAGCCCGGGCCTGGCCTGAGGCGGCTTGCCAATCTGATCGAGCGGCGAGCCGGCCGCTCAGGCGCCTATGTCGGTTGTCTCCGCTAGACGATCCAAAAAAATTCGCGCCAGTGCTGGCCAAAACGGCACAGGGCGTGTATAGGCACCCGACTTTCTCAGATTTAGGCCCCGACATGGCCCTTTCACGAGGGCGGGCGGGGCTTTTGACCATGTAGTGGAGCATATCCATGGCCGTTCCGAAACGTAAAACCTCTCCGTCCAAGCGCGGCATGCGCCGCTCGGCCGACGCCCTCAAGGCCCCGACCTATGTCGAGGACAAGAATTCCGGCGAAATGCGCCGTCCGCACCATATCGACCTGAAGACCGGCATGTATCGCGGTCGCCAGGTGTTGACGCCCAAGGAAAGCTGAGACCAGCTTTTTCAAAGGTTTGAATTTCCATAAGGACCGGCCGGTGGCTGGTCCTTTTGCGTTTGGGCCGGACGGCAGCGCATTTCGAGGCGTGCACCGCCGGCGTTGCAAATCCTTCGGCCGGCAACCGGCTGACATGGTTGTTGCGTGCGGTCTTCGACCGTGTTCAGCGCTGATGGCGAAACATCTTGACGACGTGGCCATGGCGCATTCTACAAAGGATCGCCCCCACATGGAGACGCCAGATGTTCGGTGCCATTCCGCTGCTGATCGTGCCTTTCGTGCTCTACAACCTCGGACTGCTGGGAATTTTCGGCAGCGGTGACGATCCGTGGGCAAGCGAGGTCTTCTCCTTCAGTATGATGTCGGGCGGCGTGTTCTCGATGACGCTGGGCGACCTGATGATACTGATCGGGCTGGTCTTCCTGTTCCTCGAAATGGCGAAGTCGGTGCGCACGACCAATGCCTCGATCATGGACCATCTTCTGTCGACGCTGGTATTCGTGGCCTTCCTGGTCGAGTTCCTGCTGGTGAAGGGCGCGGCCCATTCCGTCTTCTTCACGCTGATGGTCATCGCGCTGTTCGATGTGCTGGCCGGATTCGCGGTGTCGATGCGATCGGCCAGCCGGGACATCAATTTGAATTAGGTCCCTAGCGCGGAAGGCGGAAGTTTGACGGGCGCTTGCGCTGACAGTTGTCGGAAACGCCCGTAACGTCGTCATCCTCGGGTCTCCGCGATGGAGCTTCGCTCCTGCTCCGCCCGTGGATGACGAAGTTCTCCGACGCTCAGCCCGGATCGGCGGTGAAGCCCGCGGCCTCGATGCCGGCGATGGCCGC
>NZ_RZTT01000680.1 GCF_003996995.1 Mesorhizobium sp. M7A.T.Ca.US.000.02.2.1
CAGTTGAACACCGTGGTTTTGCCGGCGCCGTTGGGGCCGATCAGCGCGGTGATCTCGCCGCGCTTGGCGGCGAAAGACAAATCGCCGATGGCCACCAGGCCACCGAACTTCATCGACAGATGATCGACCTGCAGGATAGCGTCGTTCACGCCGGAATTGGCCTTCTGAACAGGGTTCGCATTCATCAGCCGTGTCCTTCCTTGGTGAAGGAGCTTGAGACAGCCTTTCGCTCCTTGAGGAAGGCGGTTGGTTCACGACTGCCGACGAAGCCGCGCGGCTTCCACAGCATGACGATGACCATGGCCATGCCGAACAGAAGCATGCGGTAGAGTTCCGGTGTGAAGTCCGGCCCGAAGACCTGCTTGAGGAAGTCGAGTTCGCGCAATGCCTCGGTGCCGCCGATCATCACCATTGCGGCGACCGCGATGCCGACCAGCGAACCCATGCCGCCGAGAACGACGATGGCCAGGATGATGGCCGATTCCAGGAAGACGAAGGATTCCGGGCTGACGAAGCCCTGCCGCGCGGCGAAGAACGCGCCGGCGAAGCCGCCGAACATCGCACCCGTGGCGAAGGCTGTGAGCTTCGTGGTGGTGGTGTTGATACCGAGCGAGCGGCAGGCGATCTCGTCCTCCCGCAACGCTTCCCAGGCACGGCCGACCGGCATGCGCCGCAGCCGGATGGTGACGAAGGCTGTCAGCAGCGCCAGCGCCAGGATCAGGTAATAGAGGAAGATCTTGTAGTAGGCGCTCGAGGTCGCCAGATGCAGCACCTTGGCGATGTAATTGGGGTCCGACACGTTGAAGGTCATCAGGCCGAAGAAGGTGACCTTCGGGATGCCGGAAATACCGGCCGAACCGTTGGTGACCTCGCGCCAGTTGATCAGCACCAGGCGGATGATCTCACCGAAAGCCAAGGTGACGATCGCCAGATAGTCGCCGCGCAGGCGCAGCACCGGGAAGCCGAGCAGCACGCCCCAGAAGGCGGCCATGGCGCCGGCGGCCGGCAAAAGGATCCAGAACGACAGGCCGTACTGCGTGCCGAGCAGCGCATAGGCATAGGCGCCGACCGCGTAGAAGGCGACATAACCGAGGTCGAGCAGGCCGGCGAGGCCGACGACGATGTTCAGGCCCCAGGCCAGCATCACATAGATCAGGATCTGGATGCCGAAATTGTCGACCCATTTCAGCGAGCCTTGCAGCCCGCCGACGAACGACCAGGACATCAGCGACAGGATCGCCACCACCAGGATCGGATAGAGGATCAGCGCGGCAATGCCGAGTTTGGTGAAGTTGGCATGGATGAAGCCCCGGAAATAATAAATCACGCAGGCCAGCACATAGATGACCGCCAGGGCGCGCAGGAATTGCAGATAGCCCGCCGGCTCCGCTCCCACCCATCCGACGAGAGAACTGTTGACCGCAAACAACACCACCGCCGCTACCAAGGCCACGATGAAGGCCGGCAATTGGAAGAAGCGTGACGCCACGCTGGCCGGCAGCAGACCGGTGGCGACGTCGGTGATCTTCTGGTTGGCCAGGAAGGGCTGGCCATAAGCGACATAGAGGAAGCGCCCGATGGCCGTGGCGATCACCACGGCGGCAAGCAGGCCCCAGCGCGTCGTCAGGACCAGTTCGTTAGAAATGTTCTGGCCGGTCTTCAGGCCGATGAACAGCACGAACAGGCCAAACGATATGGCAGCGGCATAAAGTGACTCGCGCAACGCGCGCTGCATAGGCGTGGCGACGGTGTCGCGCTCCGGAGATACGGTGACGGCCATGGTCTCAGACCTTTTCGACTTCTGGCCGGCCCAATATGCCGGAAGGCAGGAAGATCAGAACGATGGCCAGGATCGAGAACGCCGCGACGTCCTTGTAGTCGATCGAGAAATATGCCGACCACATGCTCTCGATGAAGCCGATCATCAGCCCCCCGACCACCGCGCCCGGCAGCGAACCGATGCCGCCCAGCACCGCCGCCGTGAAGGCTTTCACGCCCGGCGTAAAGC
>NZ_RZTT01000681.1 GCF_003996995.1 Mesorhizobium sp. M7A.T.Ca.US.000.02.2.1
GTCGGCCATTCCTTGGGCGGCGCGGCCGCCGCCAACGCCAGCGCCGGTTCGGTCAAGAACATCCCGCCGCTGGCGGCCGGACGCCTGGTGCTGATCGCGGCGCCAAGTTCCCTGCCGGCGATCTTTGCCGACTTCAGCCGCATGCTCAATGTCGGCCCGCGCTCGCAAGCCGCCATGGCGGACCGGGTCGAGCATCTTTCCGGCCGCCCCCTGCACGAATTCACCGGCGACCGCCAACTTGCCCAGGCGCCGGTGCCGACCCTGGTCATCCATGCGCAGGACGACCGCGAAGTATCGGCCGATCATGCAAGGCGCTATGCCGGCGCCGGCGGCCATGTGCGGCTCTACTGGGCCGACGGGCTCGGCCACCGCCGCATTCTCGCCGACAAGGGCGTGGTCGAACGCGCGGTTGGCTTCGTGGCGAATCGCGAGCCATTGCTGCTGCACTGAGCGGCGGTCGAGATTATTTCTTCTTCTCGCCGGGTTCGACCGGCAGTCCGGCGGCCTTCCAGGCGGTGTAGCCGCCAAGGATGTGCTTGACCGGCGAAAGCCCCATGTCCTGCGCCGTCTTTGTGGCCAGCGCCGAGCGCCAGCCGCCGGCGCAGAAGAACACGAAGTTCTTGCCCGAGGCGAAGAAGGGCTTGTGGTAAGGGCTTTCGGGGTCGATCCAGAACTCCAGCATGCCGCGCGTGACATGCTTGGCGCCGGGAATCTTGCCGTCGCGTTCCACTTCGCGTGGATCGCGCAGATCGACGAAGATGTTGTCTTCATCGTCGATCAGCCCGGCCGCCTCCTCCGGCGAAACCACCTCGATCACGGCGTTCGCCTCGTCCAGCAGCTCGCGATAACCCTTTTTCACGCTCTCATCCCTCCCGGCCTTGCTGGCGGATTTCGAGCACACCAGCCGGCGTTTGTCACGCCGCGCTGCCGCCGGCCAGCGTCCTCCAGGCCGCCATGGCCCCGGCTACCGTCGCCAGCAGGGCATTATGCGAGGCGCCGTCGCGCGCCTGGATCGACATGCCGTGCTGGACCGTGGCGAAGAAGGTCGCGGCGGCGCTCGCATCGAAATCCGCCGGCAATTCGCCTTCGGCAACGCCGCGCTCCAGACGCTTCTGCAGTGCGGTGTGGTTTTCGGCGCGACGACGGCGCAGGTCGTCGCAGATGGCGCCGCGGCTCGAATCCTGATGCAGTGCGCCCAGCGTGATCAGGCAGCCTTGCGGACGATCGCTCTGCGCATAGGCCCTCGCCGTCAGGCTTAGAAATTGTTCGATCGCCTGCCGCGCGGTCGGAGCTTCCTCCAGCGCCAGCCAGATGTCGGCACCCTCGGTGTGCGAGTAAAAATCCGTCGCCTCCAGGAACAGCGCCTCCTTGCTGCCGAAGGCAGCGTAGAGGCTGGGCGAGTTGATGCCCATGGCGGCGGTCAGCTCGCTCATCGATGCGCCTTCGTAACCACGGGCCCAGAACACCTCCATCGCGCGGCGCAGGGCTGCGGTTCGATCGAAAGTGCGGGGGCGGCCTCGTTCCGACATGATGCTCTTTTCTGTGTTGATCGATACATAATTAAGTTGACGCCGACGGGCAAGGCTGACAGGTATTTATGTGTCGATCGTTACAAAAGGAGAAATCGATGTCATCCAACCAACTGGGCGGCAAGGCCGCGCTCGTCACCGGCGGCAGTCGCGGCATCGGTGCGGCGATTGCGCGACGGCTCGCGGCCGACGGCGCCAGTGTCGCGCTGACTTATGTGCATGGCGAGGAGCAGGCCCGCTCGGTTGTCGCCGAAATCGAGGCCAAGGGCGGCCGCGCCATCGCGATCAAGGCCGACAATCGCGATGCGGTGGCCATAGACAAGGCCGTCGATGACGCAGTGACCGCCTTCGGCCGGCTCGACATCCTGGTCAACAGCGCCGGCATCTGGCGGGCCGCCCCCATCGACACGCTGTCGCTCGCAGATTTCGACGAGACCATGGAGGTCAATCTCCGGGCTCCATTCATCGCCTCGAAGG
>NZ_RZTT01000682.1 GCF_003996995.1 Mesorhizobium sp. M7A.T.Ca.US.000.02.2.1
GAGACAGGGCAGAAACACGCCGAATTCTTCGCCTCCGATGCGGCCGACGATATCGCCGCCACGCAGTTGCCCTTTGATCGCCTGCGCTATCAGTTTGAGCGCCTGGTCTCCGCAATCGTGACCCAGGCGGTCATTGATCGACTTGAAGTGGTCGGCGTCGATGATCAGCAGCGCCCCCGAACGGGTCTGCTCCTGCTTTCGGGTCTGCTCGAGATAGGCTTCGACCAGCATAGAGAAGGCGCCACGGTTCAGCACCGCCGTCAGGCTGTCTGTCGCGGCGATGATGCTGAGATCGCGCTGCGCGATGGCCAGCTGGCGAATCTTCCACATCAGGAAAAACAGAAACGAGCCGCCCAGCACCAAAGGCAGCAACAAGTCGGTCATCTTCGCCCGCCACACGGCCTCGGGCGAAAGATAGGGGAAATTGAAGGAATCGACGAAGAACGCCACGGCAATGAAGAATGCAGTACCGACTACCGTGACAGCGATCACCCTGCCCCAGCTCGTCGGCGACAGATCGAGCTTCATCCCGTTCAACTCCGTTAGCCGTCGCTACTATGACGCACCAACCCAAACAAATTGATAAGACTTTCCCTCCAATTTCTGTCGGGCGGCGGAATCAAATCCACCCGCCAGCCCCGGTCGGTGACTTGCGACAGAGGCTTGCGCAAACGTGCCACAAGACGGCCGCTGGAAAGCAGCCATCCTGTTTCAGAGCTTGAAGGCGTGGGCCAATTGCCGGCCGAGCAAGGGCAAAACGGCGCGCGAACCAGACCGCCCGTCGTCAGTTGAGCGTTGGCTCACTCAGCGCATCGACGACAAAGGATGCCGCGATCAGGTCGTCGGCATCGAGGCGCAGGGAGCCTCCGTCGCCTCCCATGGCTGAAGCCACTTTTTGAAAGGTTTTCATTTCATATTCCGTGATCCGGGCGTCCTGCATCTTGGCCTTGAGATCGGCGATACGCCGATCCAGAGCCGAAGATATGCCTATTTCTCGTTTCGACATGGCAACACTCCTCCCCACCCTTGTTTGCCTCCCGCCTGTCCACTTTTATATGAGGGTCCTCGAATACAGCGGGCCGAACGCGCCGTGCGCAGGAAGGTTCCGAAAAGGCGGAGTCACGAAATAATACGCTGGCGTCGGCGGCTGCCCGAGCCACGCCAACGCCTCATCACCGAACAGAGTTGGACGGCTTGCGGTATTTGCCGCTGTCGGGGCGACCCTGCATGAAGAAAGCTGATTCCGCGATTTTGCTATATCAGACCTAGCTAATCCTTGACGCCGGCAGATGACGCCCCAGAATCAGTGGCATGGCAATAAAGGTCGGCGACGAAGTGGCGGTCATGGCGACGGTGCTGAAGCGCGTCACGGAAGACCGCGTCAGCGTGTCGATCCCCGGTTACAATTTTCCGCATTCGGTCATTGATCCGGCGACCAGGCTGACCAAGGGCCAGCTGATGGAATTATCCGGCGGCGTTACGCGGATCGACGGCGACAAGGTCACGGTATCGCTCGGGACAATGGTCACAGTGGATATGGACAAGGTGCGCCTGGTGCAAAGCCACGTCCCGCCGAAGCGAAGGGATCTGAGGATGTGAACAAGCGAAGTTCCACCGTCTCAGGGATCCAGCCCCTTACATCCCAGCAGTGCAGAGCCGCACGAGCGATGCTGAAATGGTCGCAGGTGCGACTCGCCGCGAAGTGCGGCCTCAGCGAAGGAACGATTGGCAGTTTCGAGAGCGGACGAAGGATTCCGAGTTCGGCCAAGCTGGCTGCCATCCGTCGAGGGTTGGAGGCAGCAGGCGTGGTTTTCATCAATCAGAAGGCCGCAGTGACCAAGAGCGGTCCGCCTCGTCAAACTATCGGTGGAACATAATTTAGATATCGCTGTTAGAGCGCAAACGGGAGGCGAGCGATGTTCAAACGTGAAATCGGCATTGTTTCGGACTGGTCGAAATTGGTGGCGGACGATCCTCTGATCGCCGCCGAGATAGCCCGGCGTTTT
>NZ_RZTT01000683.1 GCF_003996995.1 Mesorhizobium sp. M7A.T.Ca.US.000.02.2.1
AGATCATCCTTTCCGAACTTTCCGACGACGAGTTGGTGCAGCAGATGCACGACGATCTCTATGACGGGCTGAAGGAAGAGATCGAGGAAGGCACCAACATCCTGCTCGAGCGCGGCTGGGTGCCCTACAAGGTGCTGACGGAAGCGCTGGTCGAAGGCATGCGCATCGTCGGCGAGGATTTTCGCGACGGCATCCTGTTCGTTCCCGAAGTGCTGCTGTCGGCCAATGCGATGAAGGCCGGCATGTTCATCCTGCGTCCGCTGCTCGCCGCCACCGGCGCGCCGAAGCAGGGCAAGATGGTCATCGGCACCGTCAAGGGCGACATCCACGACATCGGCAAGAACCTCGTCGGCATGATGATGGAAGGTGCTGGTTTCGACGTCATCGATCTCGGCATCAACAATGCGGTCGAGAAATATCTCGATGCGATCGAACAGCACCAGCCCGACATCATCGGCATGTCGGCACTGCTCACCACGACCATGCCCTATATGAAGGTCGTCATCGACACGATGAAGGAAAAGGGCATCCGCGACGATTATGTCGTGCTGGTCGGCGGCGCGCCGCTGAACGAGGAATTCGGCAAGGCCGTCGGCGCCGATGCCTATTGCCGCGACGCGGCAGTGGCGGTCGAGACCGCCAAGGACTTCATGAAGCGCAAGCACAATGTGCGCGCTTCGGCCTGATTGGCCATTTCGGCCGGACAACAGGAAAAGCCGCGCCTTGCAGCGCGGCTTTTCTGTTCCCAGATGAAGAAGGCCGGGTGCGGATCAGGGATTGTTGACGGTGTCCTCGACCGCATTGGCGGTTGATTTGACGTCCTTGCCGACGCCTCGGACGGTGTTCGCACAAGCCGTGAGGGCCAGGGCGCAGGTCAAGATGGCAATTGGCGTGATGCGTAGCAGTTTCATGGACGGTGTCTCCCTCAATAGATAAATTAGCGCTACAGCAACGAAGGCCGGCTCGACGGGTTCCATGGCCAAGACGCAAAAAACGAAACCGAATCAAGACGACAGGCTGCTCGTTATCGCCTGTGGGATGATTGCGCGCGAAATTCTGGCCGTCAAGGAACAGCTCGGACTGGATCACCTCGACCTGACCTGCCTGCCGGCAGAATTCCATTTCTATCCGGACCGCATCGCCCCGGCCATGGACAAGGCAATCGAAAAGGCCAAGGCCGAAGGCTACAGCAACATCTTCGTCGGCTATGCCGACTGCGGCACCGGCGGCCTGCTCGACCGCATCTGCGAGAAGCACGGCGTCGAGCGCATGGCGGGCCCGCACTGCTTTGCCTTCTATCAAGGCATGGAGGCCTATGCGAAAGTCGCCGACGACGACATGATGTCCTTCTACATGACCGACTTCCTCTGCCGGCAGTTCGACGCTTTCTTCATGAAACCGCTCGGCCTCGACAAGCACCCGGAGTTGATCAAGGACTATTTCGGCAACTACGAGAAGCTGATCTATCTGGCCCAGACCAATGATCCGGAACTCGACAAGGTCGCCGAAAAGGCAGCCAGAATGCTTGGTCTCGTCTATGAACGCCGCGCAACCGGCTATGGCGACCTGACGGCCGGAATGGCGCAGGCGGCTGCACACGCCTGAAGCAATTCCTGACCCCGCTATGCTCCAACCCTGGGTGACAGGCCGCCGAGAACGGGTAAGTTGTGCGCCATAAGGCAACAGGCCCTCCAGGCCATTCGAACGTGGAAACGCACCGATGACCCCTCGCCTCTTGATAGCCGCACTCGGTCTCCTCTGTTTCGCCCTGCCCGCTCATGCCGATGGCGACGTACAGAAACTCATCACCCCGGCCGACAAGAAGCGGCTCGACAATTATGGCGAGACGCGCAAGGCGGCGCTTGCCGAGGCGAAAGCTGGAGATGCGGCCGAGGTCAAGCAACTCGACGCCTTGCTGGCAAAACCGCTGGTGGCCTTTTCCGACAAGGACCTGACCGGCAGTTGGCGGTGCCGCACCATCAAGGCCGGCGGGTCTTTGGC
>NZ_RZTT01000684.1 GCF_003996995.1 Mesorhizobium sp. M7A.T.Ca.US.000.02.2.1
GCAAGGTGCTGGAGAAGAGCTGGGACAAGACCACCATCAACCTGCCGTTCGGCCGTTCGTCGATCGTCATCGGTCAGCCGATCTTCGTGGCGGCCGGCGCCGATGAGGCCGAAATGGAGCGCAAGCGCCAGGAAGTGACGACCGCGCTCAATGCCGCGACCGCCGAGGCCTACCGTCTCGTGGATGCCCCGCGATGAGCGGCCGCTGGGCGCGAGCCATGCTGTCGGCATACCGTTTCGCAGGTGCGGCTGCCTATCCGCTGGTCGGGCCCTATGTGGCCTGGCGCACCTCACGCGGCAAGGAAGACCGCTACCGCCGCCGCGAGCGCTATGGCGTCGCCGGCCGCGCGCGCCCCGACGGGCCGGTGATCTGGATCCATGCCGCGAGCGTCGGTGAGACCATAGCCGTCGTGCCGTTGGTCGAAAGCATCCTCGACTATGGCGTCAACATCGTGCTGACGACCGGCACGGTCACCTCGGCGCAGGTCGCCGACGAGCGTCTCGGTGACCGGATCATCCACCAATACGTACCGCTCGATCTCAAGCCGGCGGTCAGCCGGTTTCTCGATCACTGGCAGCCGGATCTGGCGATCATCGCCGAATCCGAAATCTGGCCGATGACCATCCTCGAGCTTGGCGCGCGCCGCGTGCCGCAGGTGCTGGTCAATGGCAGGCTCTCCGACCGCTCGTTCAAGTCGTGGAAGAAACGGGCCAACATCGCCGAGGCGTTGTTCGAGAACCTGGCTCACGTCGTGGCGCAGTCGGATGTCGATGGCGAGCGGTTTCTGGCGCTCGGCGCCCGGCCGGTCACCGTGTCGGGCAATCTCAAGGTCGATACCTCGCCGCCGCCCGTCGACGAACGGGCGCTGGCGACGCTGCGGCGGCAGATCGGCACGCGCCCGACCTGGGCGGCGATCTCGACCCATGACGGCGAGGAAGTGGTCGCGGCTGAAGTCCACGCGACGCTGCACAAGCGCCACCATGGTCTCCTGACGATCGTCGTTCCGCGTCATCCCGATCGCGGCGAGGCGCTTGCGGCGCAGATTTCCGGCATGGGCCTGAAGGTCGCGCGGCGCAGCAAGGGCGACAGGATCGCCGCCGACACGGATATATTGCTCGGCGACACGATCGGCGAAATGGGACTCTATCTCCGGCTGACCGAAATCGCCTTCGTCGGCCGCTCGCTGACCTCCGAGGGTGGCCAGAACCCGCTGGAACCGGCCATGCTCGACACCGCGGTTCTCGCCGGGCGCAATGTGCAGAATTTTCGCGAGGCCTACCAGCGTCTCCTCGACAGCGGCGGCGCCAAGCTGGTGCGCGATCGCGACATGCTGGCCGGCGCCGTCAATTTCCTCCTGACCAACGAAGTGGCGCGCCACGAGATGATGGCGGCGGGTGTGGCGACCGTCGACGAGATGCGTGGCGCGCTGGCGCGCACGCTGAAATCGCTTGAGCCCTACATCCAGCCGTTGGTCGTCAAGTCGCGCCTGAAGGGCGCGAACGGTCGCTAGCGTGGCCTCCGAAGCACCACCATTCTGGTGGGAAGAGCCGGACTGGCGGGTCCTGGCATTGTCGCCGCTATCGGCCATCTATGCGGCCGCCGCCGGCCGCGGCATGCGGCGGGCCAAGCGCGAGAAGATCGAGGCACCCGTTCTGTGCATCGGCAATTTCACGGTTGGCGGCACCGGCAAGACACCGGTGGCCATCGCGCTCGCCGAACAGGCCAAGCGCATGCATCTCAAACCAGGCTTCCTGTCGCGCGGCCACGGCGGCTCGTTCGCCGAGCCGCATGTCGTCGATATCGATCACGACAGCGCCCGGCATGTCGGTGACGAACCGCTGCTGCTCGCCGAACACGCGCCGGTGGCGGTGACACCGAACCGCGCCGCCGGCGCCCGGCTGCTGCTGGAACGCAATGGCTGCGATTTCCTGATCATGGATGATGGCTTCCAGAGCGCCCGCATCCACATCGACTACGCGCTGGTCG
>NZ_RZTT01000685.1 GCF_003996995.1 Mesorhizobium sp. M7A.T.Ca.US.000.02.2.1
GGGCACCACCTCTTCAAACTCGCGCAGCGACACGTCGCAATAGACCGGCAGCGGCGCCGGCAGGCCGAACGGGCAGACGCCGCCGACCGGGTGGCTGGTCGCTTCGACAACCTCGGCGGCGTCGAGCATGCGCGGCTTGCCGCCGAACTGGTCCTTGAACTTGCGGTTATCCAGCCTGGCGATGCCGCTGGTCACCACCAGCATGGTGCGGTCGCCGACGCGCAGGCAGATCGTCTTGGCGATCTGGGCCGGCAGCACGCCATGCGCCTCGGCCGCCAGGGTCACCGTCGCCGAGCTCGCCTGCGTGACGATGACATCGATGTCGGGCGCGTGGGCGGCGAAGAAGGCACGAACGGATTCCAGGCTCATATCGAAAACCCATGGCTCAAAAAGCTTGATGGACGGCAGATTGCGGTTCGGCAGCCGGGGGCCGCCGCGCGTATAAGCACGTGCGATAGACGGATCGGCAAGCCCCAGGCTGAAGCAGACGCCGCGGCAGGTACAAAGAAACCCGCCAAGGAGCCTTGGCGGGTTCTCTGGAATGCGTGGTGCGGATCTACGCCAGCGATCGGCCTTGCGCCGCGGGCGTCGGCGCAGCCGGGGTGATCAGAGCCTCCTGGGGAAGGTGAAGCGCGGACACAATACGACGCAGCTTCGACGGGTCGGTCACTCTGCCGCTTTCGATATCCTCAATCTCGTCCACCGCCAGGCCGCATGTCAGGGAGAGCTCTTCCACGCTGTAACCGCGGGTCTCCCGCATCGCTCTGAGGGTGTTGTAATCTGGCCCGCTCCCGTTGGTTGCCGGTTCGGAGTGGGGTTCGCTTTTCGCATTATGGGGCATTGGCAACTCCATGACTGAAAGAGTTTGATCAAATGAGGAGTGTTGCCTGAGACGGTCGGGAAGATGCCCTCTCGCCGGCGATTTGCCAAGAGCCAAAAGGGCCGTCACGGGATCGTGAACCAGGTGCTTGGCGCGGCCCTCTCGCGCACACGTCGCGATCAAGTTGTTTTGAAGGTCCGATCAGCCTTTTGCCGGCAGTTTCGCCGCGCTCGTTCGTTATCTCCGGATCGCTGGCGTGAAACCATCCGGTTCCAGCCGGCTCGTTCCCGGAAGGATCTTTGCAATGAACCTGAAGACAGTCATGGTCGTGCTCGGCACGATTTCCAGCCTTTCCGTCGCCGGCGCGGGCGCCGCCCAGGCCGCAGACGCGCTGCGTGTGCGCGGCACGGTGGTCAGTTTCGAGCCCACGCTGCTCACCGTGAAAACGCGCCAGGGCGATACCGATGCGATCAAGCTCAAGGCTGGCTGGAAGATCTCGGGCGTCGCCAACGCCTCGGCAAAGGACATCAAGCAGGGCGATTTCCTCGGTATTGCCTCCGTTTCGAAAGCGGATGGCGGCAGCGGCGCCCTGGAGGTGGTGGTTTTTCCGGCCGCGCTGAAAGGCACTGGCGAGGGCGACCGTCCCTGGGACCTGCAGCCAAACAGCCGGATGACCAACGGCACCGTCGCCGACGTTACCGATATAAGCGGGCGATCCGTCACCCTGACCTATGACAATGGCCAGACCAAGAAGATCTCGATCCCCGACACCACGCCCGTCGTGACCTTCGCGCCGGCGACGCCGACCGACCTCAAGCCGGGTGCGACGGTCTTCGTCACCGCTGAGCGGGGCAGCGACGGCGCGCTGAGCGCCAGCCGCGTCGTGGTCGGAACCAACGGCGTCGTGCCACCGATGTAGTCGAACAGGCGGCCGATGGCCGCCTCTCGATCTTGCCGTGCGTGGTGACGGGAGACTGGATTGGGCAGAAACAGTCCAGAAACAAAATTCTACAATCGGGAAATACTGACGAAAAAATTCAGGCGCGTAATTCCATTCGCGGCGGCCGGGCTATCGCCCCGATCCATGTGCGCCCGCGAAACAAAAGGAAACCATCCATGAAGAAGTCCCTCCTCTCGGCCCTCGGGCTTGCAGTTGCATTGGCT
>NZ_RZTT01000686.1 GCF_003996995.1 Mesorhizobium sp. M7A.T.Ca.US.000.02.2.1
GATGCAGCATCTTGAAGATGACCTTGTTCCAGTCGATCTCGAAGCCGGTCGGCGCGATGCCCAGAATGGCGATCTTGCCGCCATTGTTCATGGTGTCGATCATGTCGCGGAAAGCGGGGGCGGCGCCTGACATTTCGAGCCCGACGTCGAACCCCTCGGTCATGCCGAGCACCGGCATGACGTCGCGCAGCTTCTCCTTCGAGGCGTCGACGACATGCTGGACGCCGAGTTTCTTGGCTAGCGCCAGCCGCACCGGGTTGATGTCAGTGATGACCACTTTGCGCGCGCCGACGCATTGGGCGACGAGCGCGCCCATGATGCCGATCGGCCCGGCGCCAGTCACCAGCACGTCCTCGCCGACCAGATCGAAGGACAATGCGGTGTGGACGGCATTGCCCAAGGGATCGAAGATCGCGGCAATCTCATCGGGCACATCGTCGGGGATCGGCACGACATTGTGCTGCGGGATCGCCAGATACTCGCCGAAGGCGCCTGGACGGTTGACGCCGACGCCGAGTGTGTTGCGGCACAGATGCCCTCGCCCGGCGCGACAGTTGCGGCAATGGCCGCAGACGATGTGGCCTTCGCCCGATACACGCTGGCCGACCTTGTATTCGGTGACCGCTGCGCCGAAATCGGCAACGGTGCCGACGAATTCATGGCCCGTCACCATCGGCACCGGCACCGTCTTCTGCGCCCACTGGTCCCAATTGTAGATGTGCACGTCGGTGCCGCAGATCGCCGTCTTCTTGATCTTGATCAGCACGTCGTTGGGGCCGATTTCCGGCACCGGCACCTCTTCCATCCAGATGCCCGGTTCGGCCTTGGCCTTCACAAGCGCCTTCATCATGTTCGACATCAGGATTTCCCTATTCCGTGATTGCGCTTCTGGCGAGATAGCCTGCACAACGGGAAGGTAGGCCACTAACTCGTTTGAACGTCCGGAATGGTCAGCCCCGCCTGCTCGGCCTCGCGGCGCAAATTCTGACGGAGCCTGGGGCCGATCTGCTGGATCACCAATCCGGCTGCCAGTGAGCCAAGGTCGCCGCAAGTCTGCAGGTCGCGGCCTTGCGTGTAGCCATGCAGGAAGCCGGCGGCATAGAGATCGCCGGCGCCCGTCGTGTCGACCAGTTCCTTGATGGCGGTCGCCTTGATCACCACGGTCTCGTCGCCGCGCACGATCACCGAGCCTTTTTCCGAGCGGGTGACGGCGGCGATCCGGCAATCCTTGCGGATCTGCGCCAGCGCCTCGTCGAACGACGATGTCTGGTAGAGCGACTTGATCTCGTGGCTGTTGGCAAAGACGATGTCGACCGTGCCCGAGCGCATCAGGTCGAGGAATTCGTCGCGGTAGCGGTCGACGCAGAACGAATCCGACAGTGTCATCGACACTTCTCGGCCTGCCGCGTGCGCCAGCTTCGCCGTCTGGCGGATTGCCTCCTTGGCGCGCGGCGGGTCCCACAGATAGCCTTCGAAATAGGTGACCTTGGCGCCGGACGCCTTGTCGGCCTCGACATCCTCCGGTCCGAGCTCGACGCAGGCGCCGAGATAGGTGTTCATCGAGCGCTCGCCGTCGGGCGTGACGAAGATCATCGAGCGCGCCGTCGGCGGCTCACCCTTGAGCGGCGTGGTGTCGAAGGCGACGCCCTGCGCATGGATGTCGTGGGCGTAGATTTCGCCCAGCGCATCGTTGGAGACCTTGCCGAAGAAGGCGGCGCGGCCGCCAAAGCTGGCGACGCCGGCCGCCGTGTTGCCGGCGCTGCCGCCGGAGGCCTCGATCGCCGGGCCCATGCGGCTGTAGAGCAGTTCGGCGCGTTGTGTGTCGATGAGGTTCATCGCGCCCTTGATGATGCCGTTGGTCTCGAGGAATTCCTCGTCGCACTGGGCGATGATGTCGACAATGGCATTGCCGATGCAAAGCACGTCATAATCCGTCATCAAAATCTCCGCCAAAACCCGAGCCGGCTTCTTGCCACGCCGG
>NZ_RZTT01000687.1 GCF_003996995.1 Mesorhizobium sp. M7A.T.Ca.US.000.02.2.1
GCCTGTGGCTGGTCAAGGACGGCGCGGTCAACCCCTATGACGGCGATCTCGAGGACTACAAGACGCTGGTCACCGGCGTCTCCGGCGACCGCCGCGGCAAGCGCGAGGCCGACAAGGCGTCAAAAGCCGACCGCCGCCGCGATGCGGCGGCTCGCCGCGCTGCCTTCGAGCCGCTGGCCAAGGAGATCCGCGCCACCGAAGCGCTGATGGACCGCATTCGCAAGCGCATCGACGGCATTGAGGACGAACTGTCCAATCCGGCGGTCTACGAGAAGGATCCCTCGACGGCGACACGGCTGGCCAAGGAGCGCTCGCAACTGGCCCAGACGCTGGCCGGCCACGAGGAAAAGTGGCTGACCATGTCGGCAGAGTATGAGGAAGGCACGGCGGAATAGCGTGTTCTTTCCTTCTCCCACAGGGGAGAAGGCAAGGCGCTATCTGGCCCTACACGCCGCGTCCGGAACCGGTTAACCTCGCCCCATGAACCAACACGCCAAGCTTCGCATCGGCCATTCGGCCTGTCCGCATGATTGCCCCTCGACCTGCGCGCTCGAAGTCGAGCTGCTCGACGACAATCGCATTGGCCGCGTCCATGGCGCCAAGTCCAACAGCTACACGGCCGGTGTCGTCTGCGCCAAGGTTGCCCGCTATGCCGACCGCGTCCATCATCCCGACCGTTTGCTGAAGCCGCTGATCCGCGCCGGTTCCAAGGGCGACGGCGCCTGGAAAGAAGCAAGCTGGGAGGCGGCGCTCGACCTCGTCGCCGAAAAATTCATTGCGGCCGAGGAGAAATACGGCTCGGAGACGGTCTGGCCCTATTATTATGCCGGCACGATGGGGCTGGTGCAGCGCGACGGCATCGACCGGCTGCGCCACGCCAAGAAATACTCCGGCTTTTTCGGTTCGATCTGCACCAATCTCGCCTGGACCGGCTGGATGATGGGCGCCGGCGCCTTGCGCGGGCCGGACCCGCGCGAGATGGCGAAATCCGATTGCGTGGTGATCTGGGGCACCAATGCTGTGGTGACGCAGGTCAACGTCATGACGCACGCCATCAAGGCGCGCAAGGAGCGCGGCGCGAAGATCGTCGTCATCGACGTCTATGAGAATGCGACGATGAAGCAGGCCGATCTCGGCCTGGTGCTGAAGCCGGGCACCGATGGCGCGCTAGCCTGCGCGGTCATGCATGTGCTGTTCAGGGAAGGCATGGCCGACCGCGCCTATCTCGAAAAGTACACGGACGACCCGAAAGGGCTGGAAGCGCATCTCGAGACGCGCACGCCGGACTGGGCGGCCGGGATCACCGGCTTGACTGTCGCCGAGATCGAGGCCTTCGCCCGCCTCGTCGGCACGACGAAAAAGACCTATTTGCGCCTCGGCTACGGCTTCGCGCGCCAGCGCAATGGCGCCGTCAACATGCATGCAGCGTCCTGCATCGCGGCTGTCACCGGCAGCTGGCAATATGAGGGCGGCGGCGCCTTCCATTCCAACTCCGGCATCTTCAAGCTCAACCAGGAAGTTCTGGAAGGCACCAGGATGCGCGATCCCTCGATCCGCCATCTCGACCATTCGCGCATCGGCCCGGTGCTGACCGGAGCCAGCGACGCGCTTTATGGCGGCCCGCCCGTGACGGCGATGCTGATCCAGAACACCAACCCGGTAAATGTCGCGCCGGAACAGCGGCTGGTGAAACAGGGTTTTATGCGCGACGACCTCTTCTCTTGCGTGCATGAGCAATTCATGACCGACACGGCCAAGCTTGCCGATGTCGTTCTGCCGGCGACGATGTTCCTCGAGCACGACGACGTCTACAAGGGCGGCGGCAACCAGCACATCACGCTCGGCCCCAAGCTGATCGAGCCGCCGGAGGGGCCGCGCACCAACCATTTCGTCATCGAGCAATTGGCTGATCGCCTCGGCGTCGCCGATCGCCCGGGCTTCGGCCTGACCGAGCAGCAGCATATCGACATCATCCTGGGC
>NZ_RZTT01000688.1 GCF_003996995.1 Mesorhizobium sp. M7A.T.Ca.US.000.02.2.1
TCCACACCCGTTACTCGACTGTCGAGGCGCTGGAAGAAGAGTGTTTTTCAGCCGACATCGTCGTCGGCGCGGTGCTGATCCCGGGTGCCGCGGCGCCAAAACTGGTTTCGCGCGAAATGCTGTCGGGCATGAAGAAAGGCTCGGTGCTGGTCGACGTCGCCATCGACCAGGGCGGCTGCTTCGAGACCTCGCACGCCACCACTCATGCCGAGCCGACCTATGAGGTCGACGGCGTCATCCACTATTGCGTCGCCAACATGCCTGGTGCCGTGCCGGTCACTTCGGCCCACGCGCTCAACAACGCGACGCTTCACAACGGCCTGCAGCTCGCCGACAAGGGCCTGAAGGCGCTGGTCGACGATCATCACCTGCGCAACGGCCTCAATGTCCACAAGGGCAAGATCACCAACCGGGCAGTCGCCGAGGCGCTCGGCTACGAACTGGTCGAGCCGAAAGCCGTTCTCGCCGCCTGATTTCGTTTGGATTATTCCTCCCGTCAGCCCGCCGGTCACGCCGGCGGGTTTTTTCTTTCCCTACAACAAAAAAGCGGAGCCAAAGCCCCGCTTCCTCGATGTCGAGATTTACCGCCGGTTCATCCGCGGTCGGCAAATCGATCGACAATGGCTTTCTATCGCGACTATGCGACGGCAGTACGACAACTGTTTTCCAGCGGCTAATCTCAGCCTCAAGCGCGCTCGATGCGGCACTGGTAGCAATTGTTGCGCGCCGAACGGACATGGACGTAGGCGATCTCGTCGCGTTCGAACAGCGTCTCGGCCCGTGCAGCAATTGCCGTGGTCGGGATGACGCCGCCGCTGCCATAGACGATGCGATCATCCCTGCCATAGCCGCGCACGATGTAGTCGGGGCTTTCGAGAATCTCGGGCAGCGCCTCGCTCTCGGCAGCGCGGTCGCATTCCCCGCCATGCAGGAAGATCGGCCCGGTTTCAGCATAGGGCTGAAGCTGCGGGAATGGCCGGTACGCCAGAACAAGGTAGGCATCGCCGGCGGCGATGTTCTTCAAGCAATGCCGGCAAGGCATGCCGTCACCGTCGGAGATCTTTCGCTCGGGCATTTGGCCATAAGCATCGATCCCGCCGCGTTGCAGCGTCCTGACACCTTCGGTCGGCAAAGCTTTGAACTGGATGGTCATGTAAAATCTCCGGTGTGGTCTACCGGAATTATGCCTTTGAACTCTCGCCGCCCACCCGATTCCTGCCAAATATCGAAGAGCCGGTCGCCCGTCGGCGACCGGCTCTCATCAAGTCCCGTCGAAGGCGCCGGCTAACTAAAATTCAGAGCTGCGGCTCAACGGATGAAATCGTCGAAGCGGCGCAGTGTCACCCGGCGATTCTGCCAGTTTTCGTTCTGCGTCTGCACCAGTAAAAACTCTTCGCCATAGCCGACTGTCTCGAGAGCATGACCCGGCACACCGAATTCGCGCACCAATGTGCGCTTGAGCGAAACGGCGCGCTGTTCGGACAGAGCCTGATTCGACTGGAAGGAGCCGACGGCGTCGGTGTGGCCCTCGATCAGCACGCGGGCGCCGCGATCGCGGCGCAGGATGCGCCGCAGCGCGTCGGCAATGGTCTCGATCTTGTCGTATTGCGAGTTGGCAATAGCCGCCGAACCGAAGGCGAAGTTGATCGACTGGATATCGATCGAGCGGGCCATGCGGCGCAAATCCGGGCGCCGCTTGAATTCGCGGATGGTGACGCGCTCGTTCGGCCGCAATTTCACACGCGGCGCCGCCTCGAGCTTCCGCTCGATCGTCGCGGCCGAAGGCGTTGTCGCCTGGGCTGCGGCCAGGCTTGGCATGGCAATTGCCGCGATCAGCGCGGCGGCAAGTGTACGGCGGGTCAGCATGTCTTTGTCTCCTTCGGCCTTGGCCGCATTGATGGTGCGGGCAACATGCCAAAAACAGCCTGAAGGGCCGATGAACGGCGGGTTCAGATTCGAACTGGTGTCAGCTTCCGGC
>NZ_RZTT01000689.1 GCF_003996995.1 Mesorhizobium sp. M7A.T.Ca.US.000.02.2.1
GAGTTCCAGCAGTTCCGGGGCTGCGGCCACCAGCTTCAACCGGCGCTGCACCACAAGCGGGGTGACGCCGAAAGTGTCGGCTACGCGGTCGATGGTGAAACCTTCATCCACCAGCTGCTTGAACGCATTGAGTTCGTCCACCGGGTTCATGTTCTCGCGCTGCACATTCTCGGCGAGGCTCGCGGCGGTGGCGTCCTCGGCGGAAATGACGATGACCGGAACCGGGAAGTCAGCCGCCAGCTTGCCCTGCTCGGCCAGCAGCGTGAGCGCAGCGAAGCGACGGCCACCCGCGTCCACCTGATAGGTGCCGTTCTCAGTCGGGCTGACAACGAGATTTTGCAGCAAGCCCTGGGCCGCGATGGACGCGGCAAGCGCGGTCACATCGCCCGGCTTCGGGCGCACGTTCTTCGGGGAAACGACCAGCTGGGACAGCGGCAGGGTGGTGGTGGACATGGGTAATCTCCTTTGCGGTTGAGTTAGGTGTTGCGTGTTGCGGGGGGTGCCGCCGTCAGTAATCGGACGACAGCTGAACGGTGGTGACGCTGCGGTCAGCTTCGGTGATGACCCACACGTCCTGATTTCCGACCGGGTAGCTCGACAGGATGCGGCTCCCGTTCTCGATGGCCTCGCGGTTGGCCTCGGCGTCGTCGGGGCAGACATTCCCGAAATCGCCACGCACATGACGGCGGATCAGGGTGACGAAATCCACCTCGCCACTCGCCAGCACTTCAATGGCAGCAGGGGTTGCGGTCACCGCCCCCAGCTCGAAAAGAACACATGCTTTGCAAGATGCTTTCTGAGCCGGCTCTTGCTGTTGCTGGTGATTTACCGGTGCTGTCATGTCGGTTTCCTTCGTGCTGGTTGAGTGGTTGAACATGCTTCGCTGAGTGCCTTCTTTCGCCGTAATGCCCATGCTCAGACCGGTCCTATTAGGGCGACTGGCAATGGCGACACCGGAAGCCGCAGCGCGGCCGCAGGCCGTGACCGGGTGAGGATGGCGGCGTAGCGAACCCTTGCCTGGCGACCGGGCCGGGCTAGCGTCCTGGGCAGGCGAAAGGGGTTAGGCCTCAGCGGGGCAGGCTTTGTTCAACCTCAGCCGCAGGAACTGGACATGCACCGGGGAAGGCGCGCGACAGCGCGTGCCGTCGAGCAAGCGGAGCGCGCAGCGCCGCTAGGCGCGAAGGCGAAAGGCGACCGTCAGGGCGCGAAGGATGGAAGCCCGAAGGGCCGAGACCTGCAGGGGCTCGGTTCACGACAGCCCGGGCCGAAGGCTTCGCCCACCCGGCATTTCAAGCAGTACGGATGTACTAAGCCCATCCGCCCTAATTGCTCCCGAGGAAGCTCAACCGCTATTCAGCGTACAACAAGACCCCAATTCGTGAAGTGTCAGGACGTGAAAATCCGACACAACGAAAGGTGGTAAAGTATCCGCACTCCATAACCTCGTCGGGCCTAAGTATGAACAGGAGATTTATCGGGAAAGTGTCTGTGTCACTGCTGGTGCTGGCTGCCCTGGCTCAACCGGCTACGGCCAAACTACAGGATTCAACCACCTCCATTCCCGCGAATATTCTGGAACTGATCGGAACCTGCGCTCCGGACGTGCATCCGAACACGATGTGGAAGATCCTCGGACACGAATCCGGTTTCACTCCCTTCATCATCGGCGTGAACGAGAAGGGCAAAGAGCGACAGGTCTTTCGACTGAAATCGCAGCAGGAAGCGGCGCAGAAAGCACGCGAACTGATCGCGCAAGGCAAGAGCATCGACATGGGCCTGGGCCAGATTTGGTCGGGCAATCTGAAAGGTTTGAAGCTCACGCCGGAAGAAGTTTTCGAGCCGTGCACCAACGTGGCGGCGGCGGCAGGTCTGCTGATGGAAGCCTACGAGCGGGCCGTAAAGCAGGGTTTCACCGATCGGCACGCGATGGACCAGGCGCTGTCGTTCTACAACACG
>NZ_RZTT01000068.1 GCF_003996995.1 Mesorhizobium sp. M7A.T.Ca.US.000.02.2.1
CATTAATATTAGACGTATAGAATATAAGGATGGCCGGCGACCGCCAGAAGTCGGCTGGCCCGGCGTGCCTCCCTTTGCACCTGGCTGCCGGGCCATTTCTCGCCAACGGATGGCATGCGTCGGTGCACCGTCATCTTGACGTCTTCGCTTCTGTCTGGCGCGGATTCACCTTCGCGCCGCCTCGCCATGTGGAGCTCCAGCCTCGGCAAACGGCATTCTGCTCGGCAACCGCCCGAAAAATGCGGACGCCGAGCCGATCGCGCTGCCGCTAAGACGTGCTGGCTAGCTGCTAAAACCGAAGGATGACCGAGGGCCCGCGTCTGCGATAGCACCGGACGCGACGGCGACCATGCCGCCAATAACTACGGCAGACCCGTCTCCATCGCCGCCCGTGCCGGCGCCGGCGCCAGCCCCGATCCCACTCCCGATCCCGGTCCCGATCCCAGTCCCGATCCCAGCGTCGATGGTCGACCGGCTGCACCTCCGCGTGTGTACCGTCGTCGAAGGCCTCTGTTTGTGACGCCTCTATTTCATCGAGAATGCCGTTTCCGGCGCCTGGAACACCGGCCACTGCTTCGACCGGGCCAATTGCCCTTGCAAGGGCTGCTGCCCCGGCAATGCCAAACATTGCTGTCAAGAAGGATCGCCGATCCATAGTAAACCTCCCAACGTTGCATAAGCTGAACGAAGCGCTCGCTTGCCGAATGAGCAGGCCCGCGCGTGGTGAAGATAGAGGATTCGCCAGCCGCCGAAGCGGCTTGCGAATCTTATCAGCGCAGGAAGGGACGTTGCTGCGCCGATCGACGACATGTCAGCCAAGGACTATTCCTATCACCAGAAAGGTGACGGCCGTCGCGAAAATCGGTGCGAGCAACCAGCGCGCTTGGCCAACACTTTTGTCCATCTGTTTCTCCGAATCCGGGAGACAAACAGTCGTGAGCAGAGAGCCGTTCCCGTCGGTAAGACCAATGCGCTCGCGGACCGGACTTAAGTCGCACTTCTCATCCGACCGAAGCCCCAGCGGAGGAACATTTTCATTTGGCTCAAGTTCAGTTGCTCGTCAGCGTTGGACGATCTTGTCATGCTGACTCGCAAGGAGAAACAGTATGAAAATGCACCTAACGGGCGCCGCTGCGGCGCTATTGCTGTTGGCCGGAGTCGGCGCCGTTGCCGCTCAGGACGTTGTCATTCAGCCTGAACAGGACACGGTCATCCGCGAGTATGTGAAGAAGCAGCCCCTTGCTTCGGTCAAGGTTCCCGGTGTGGAACTGAATATTGGTAGCGCGTTGCCGGAAACGGTCGAGCTTCATGAGATCCCCGATGTCCAATACCGCTACGTGGTGGTCGACAACCGCACGGTCCTGGTGGATCCGGGCACCCGCAAGATCGTCAAGGTCTACGACTGAATTTCGAACGGTCCCAAACCCGCCGCCAGCCATGGCGGCGGGTTCGCACATGTCTTTTTCCAATCAGGACGAGTGAAGATGACAGGCAAAGCTGTGACATCCCCTGCTTTGGGCGTTCGCCTGGCCGCTCTCCAAGCCAGAATGCGTAATGCGCGGGTGACGGATGCCGAAATGAAAACTTTTCAAAAGGTCGCGGCCATCATGGAAGATCGTCATGGCCGGATCGATGCCGACGACCTGATTGCGGCATCGTCCCTCGCCGATCCGGTGCAGGACCGGCAAACGCCCTGAACGACATCCCGACAGCCAGCAGACTTGATTCCGGTGCCGGGAAAGCGCGCCGAAAGTCGGCCGAATCCGCACTTTTGCCCTAGCCTATTCCGCTTTCGCGGAAGTTTCGAGCGGCGCGCAATGTGCAATGTTGCTAATGCGGCGGTACGAGCCGCCCTGGTTGACGCGGGCGCCCGAGCCATCCCAACAATGCGCCCCCCCGTCCGCGTCGACCACGGCAGCCGCCTGGCGCTGTCTTCCCTCGCGAACTCCTCAAGCCGGCCTGCCTGATGCGGCCAGCGGCGACGGTCGGGCTTCAGCCGCCGACAAGCGCCTTCGTGGTCACCAGATTGACGCCGGCCTCGGCGAATTCGCCATTGTGCCTGGTGATGACCTGCTCGGCACTCTCGCCGGCATTGTCCAGCGTGCTGTGCGCATCGGACACCACGGTCACGCCGAGCCCTCTGGCGAGCGCGCCCTTGACCGTGGCGGCCACGCAAAAATCGGTCTGTGCGCCCAAGAGCACGACAGCACCCGCACCTTGCCCGGCCACCCAGTCGCCGAAGGCGGGATTGCTGAATGCATCGCGCACCGATTTGGCAAAGGTCGGCTCGTTCGCCGCCTGGCCGAGCGCGGGCCAAACCGGCCAGCCCGGCTCATCCGGTGCCAACGGATCGCCATCGGGTCCGTCATGCCTGATAAAAGCGACCTTGCGCCCGCCGCGCCGCGCCCAATCGATCACCGCCTTGGTGCGCTCGACAATGCCTGGCGCATCATGGATCGGCGGCTCGTGCACACCGTCGAACATGCCGGTCTGGAGATCGATGACAATGAGCGGCGCGTTGTCCGGGAGGCTGGGAGCTGACATGGTTTTTCATAGCACGGCGGACAATGCGATCAAGGTTCCGTTCACTCCGGCGCGCCGGCAAACAGCACGATGCTGTCGCCGCCGGCGGCCGGCCAATCCCTGATGGTGCGGTCGTTGCCGCCGGTCAGCACCGTGCCATCGGCGGTGAAGGCCACCGCGTAGATCGGGCCGGTCCGGCTATCGAACATCGCGATTTGGTTGCCGGTGTCCATGTCCCACAGCCGTGCCGTGCCGTCGAGCGAGCCGGAGACCAGGCGCTGGCCGTCGGCCGACAGCGCCAATGCGTAGACAGTGCCTTCGTGGCCTTCAAAGCGGCGCGCTTCGCGGCCGCTGTCTAGATCCCAGAGCTTGATCGTGTAATCGCCACTGCCGGTGACCAGATGATGCCCGTCGGCGGTGAACGCGGCGCCATATGTGCCTCGCTCATGCCCGTGCCAACTTCGTAATTGCTTGCCGCTTTCAATGTCCCAAAGTTTCAGTGTGCCGTCTATGCTGCCGCTGAGGGCTTGCCTGCCATCGGGCGAGACGGCGACGGCGCTGACCGACCAGCCGTTCCCGCTCATGGCGTGCAGCACAGCGCCCTTCTTGAGATCCCAGACGATGACATTGCCCGTGTCGTGCCCGCTGATGGCATGTTTGCCGCCCGGGCTGATCGCCAGCTTTCTGACGCCGCCATTGCCGCCCGAGGAGAAGACATGCAGCACCGCACCGTCGGAAAGTTTGCGCTGCACGATCTCGCCGTCGTCGCCGGCCGTCAGCGCGCTGACGCCGTCGGGCATGAACAGCGCCGTGCGGGCCATATCCTTGTGCACGCCGAGAGTACGGATCAGCTGCTTGGCGGCGATGTCCCACAGCTTGATCGTGTGATCGGTGCTGGCGCTCATGATCGAGTGCCCGTCGGGCGCCACCGCCAGCCAGACGACCGAGTCGCGGTGGCCCTCGGGCTGCGTCGGTAGCGGCGGCGGAGCCGGCGGCAATGGCGCCACGATGGGCGGCGGAATGACCGCGACCTCCGGCGGCGCCGGAGGCGCGGGCGCGGTCGGCGGCACTAGCGTTGGCGGGGTCGGTTGCACCAGCGCCGGCGGCGTCAGTGGGACCGGTGCCGCAGGCGGATTGGCGGCCTCCGGCGGCGAAGCAGCTTCTGCTGGTGCAGGCGGTGGGGCTGCCGGCTCTGAGGCCGGCGGCGCGCTGGCGACATCCTGCCCCTTGGGTTCGTTGGCCTTCGGCTCGCCAGGGTTGGGTTCGTCGGCCTTCGGTTCGACGGGCTCGCTGGCTATGTCGCCGCCCTCATGCCAAGGGCCGAACCGGTCGGCGGCCAGTGCGGCGACCACGACCAATGGCAGGACGAGAAAGACTCTGCGCAGGCCGGGCCTGCCAGCGTCCTGCATCTCCGCCGCGCGACCAAACAGCGGCGCGCCCGCTGCTTGGCCCGACCGGTCCGGCAAGAGGCCGGCCCAAAACAGCCCTGCACCAAGCAGGCAGGCGAACGCCGCCACCAGGAACCCCGCCAGCCGTAACGAGGCTGGATCCATCGGCGGGCCTGAAAAGCCGCGCCAGAGGAAAGCCTCGCCGATTGCCGGCCAATAGATCCGCGCCAGGCAGCCTACGGCGACAACGACCAGGGCAAGCGCGAGCAATCTGTCGGCACCCTTGTTCATTGAAACCCCCCGGGCGTTGTTGCGGCCCTCACCATGTGACGGTTGCCCCGCATGTCGACGCCAAGACTATCAGCCGCAAGCTCGTGTCGCCAAGAGCCCGTGTGGACGCCCGGCTTGGTTGACACATCTTGCGTATCTGCCATTCTCGCGTAGGGATGAGGAGAGATTACCATGAAGAAGACTTACGCGAAGCCGGCTTTCGTCAAGAAGGGCAAGCTTTCAGCCGTCACGGCAAACGGCTCGACCAGCGCCACGATATAATCGGGCACACTCTTGGCCGAATCGTGCCTGGCGCTGGAGCAATTCCAGAAAAAGCACCGAAGGCCTTCGATCCGGAATGGCGTAAACAAAGAATTGGAGGGCGGGCGCCTTGCCGCTCCTCCTTGGATTTATTGCAGTTTTACCGATTTCAGCCGCATGGTTGACAGATGGCCGCAGTCTGGCATCATCGGATCGGGATTTTAGGAGAGTCTGATATGAAAAAGATCTATGTGAAGCCATCGTTCTTGAAAAAAGGCCGGTTGTCGGCGGTCACTGCGGCCAACGGCTCCTCGCTGCCGACACCGCAATAATTTCAGCGCCACCTGCTCCTGGCGCGTCCAAACCTCAACGCACCAGGATCAGGTCGTCCAACACCATTTGCCAATAGTGCTTCGTCGACAGGCGAACACGCGTTACAGCTTTGAGCATTGGGGCGTAGTGCAGCGGCGTCAGCGCCGACAGCGTGACCTCGTCGCTTGCAATCAGCTGCTCGCCAAGCCAGCTTTCGATCAGCGCCACCTCCCCTTCTGACGCCAGCCAGGCGGCGCTCAGCATGACCGAGTGAAAGCCGAACGGCCGTTCGCAGCTGAATTCGGCCGGCAGCCCGCTGCTGGTGTAGAGCACATGGTCGCCGGAAACATTGCCATTGACATAGCCCTGGCTATCCTTGGTGAAGTCGCGGGCCATCGCATTCAGGTTGCGCCACGCCAATCCGGCATGGCCAGCCGGAATTTTCCTGAGGCTGCGCGACGTCACATCGTCGAAATCGATCGTTTCGAGGGCGGCATCAGTGTCGATGCCGGCGCGTTGCGGCGACAGCAGGCCTAGATCCGCCGAGTAGGGCGACAGCGTCAGCCGCCGCTCCAAGCCGCCGCCGCTGACGCTGACCGTGTCGGCTTCTTCAGCCAGGTCGAAGCTGAAGACGGCACCCGGGGCCAGTGCCCGCGTCTCCAGGACGTGCCCGTCCCCCGACATGGAGAGGGTCGCTGGTCCATCGCCGGCAACGCGCCCGCTGACGCGGCGCGGCGGTGCCAGACCGACCGGCAGCAGCATCTCCTGCGATACCATCCCGGCCGGCGAACCCGGCAGCGGCATGAAGCGTCGGGACTGAATGTCATTTTCGCTTTTCGCCTGCCAGCCGGGCGGCACCGAAACCACAAAGCGCCAGTTGCCCGGCTTGCGGATCACGGCCTTTCTGCTTTTCACCGACATGGGAAAATTGGCAAAGCCGGCATTGTTGGTGCGCGCGGATGCGGCGAGCTTGCCCGCTTCGTCATACAGCCGCACCATGATCCCGGCCATCGGCCGGTCTCCGGCGCCGTATTTGCCGTCGCGATCGACATCGAAATAGACGAAGGATGAGTAATTGAGCATACCCCCGCGGGCATTCCAATCGGTACGGACGGCATAGTCGGCAGCCGGATTGGTCTGCCGCCGTCCCTTGCGACGGCTGCGCTTCCGCCACAGCAGCCAGGACATGACAGCAGCCGCAAGCACCACAATGGCGGCGGCCAATATCGAGACAGCGCCCAAGTCAGGCATGGAGCCTCGATCCACAAATCTCCTGGGGGGTTGCGTTCACGGGCGATCCGGCTGCGTTGGAGTACTTTGCCGACAGGTTATTGCATGTCGGCCAAAAGCGAACCCGGATTGGGACAGCAACATGCATCGAGACAAAAGACTTTAAGCGCGTTGCAGGGAGCCGTTCAAGCGCGACGCAATGAAAGCAGTCGCCTACTTCAATTCCACCCACACCGGCGCATGGTCGCTGGCGCCGTCCTCGCCGCGCACGTCGCGGTCGATGCCGGCGGAGGTCAGGCGGCGTGCCAGTTTCTTCGACAGCAGGATGTGATCGAGCCGGAGGCCGGCATCGCGCGGCCAGCGGTTGCGGCGATAGTCCCAGAATGTGTAAAGCGTTTCCTTCGGATGCTTCTTGCGCAGGGCATCAAGCCAACCCTGGTCGAGCAGGCGCTGGAACGACGCCCGGCTCTCCGGCTGCACCAGCGCGTTGTCGTCATAGGAGCGGGTGGCGTAGATATCGCGCGGCTCGGGCACGATGTTGTAGTCGCCGGCCAGCACCACCGGCAGGCCGGTGTCGAGCAACTGTTCGGCATGCACCTCCAGCCGCGCGTGCCAGGCGAGCTTGTAGGCGAATTTCGGGCCGGGCTGAGGATTGCCGTTCGGCGCATAGAGACAAGCGACGATGATGCCGTTCACCGCCGCCTCGATATAGCGGCTCTGCCTGTCGGCATCGTCGCCGGGCAAGGCATCGCGGGTCAGCACCGGTTCCGAACCACGCGCCAGGATGGCAACACCGTTCCACGTCGGCTCGCCCTTCCACACCGCGCCATAGCCGGCCGCCGCCAATGCCGAGCGCGGAAACTGCATGTCGCGCGCCTTCAGCTCCTGCAGGCACACGACATCGGGCTTTGCCACAGCCAGCCACCCCAGCAGGTTTTCAAGCCGGCTGTTGATGTTGTTGATGTTGAAGGAGGCGATCTTCATCGCTTCAGGAAGCGATCCGACCCGACCACGCCTTGACCGTCTCGGCCAGCGTCTTCAGATGGTCGGCCGCCGAAAATCCCGAGATGCTCTTGCGTGGCTTGAGATCATGGTCGCCATCCTCCAGCCAGATCACCTCGATGCGATCGGAAAGGTCATAAGTCGCAACCTCGTCCCTGGTGCCGAACTCGTCGCGGGTACCCTGGAAGATCAGCGTCGGCGTCTTCAGATCGGCAAGGTGTTTGGTGCGCAATTGCTCGGGCTTGGCCGGCGGATGGAAGGGATAGCCGAGGCAGACCAGCCCTGAAATCTCGCCCTTGGCAAACATCTCGTCGGCGACCATGGAGGCGACGCGCCCACCCATCGACTTGCCGCCGATGATCAGCGGTCCCGTCACGCCCTTTGCCCTGAGGTCGGCTGTCGCCTTGATATATTCCGGATTCACCGTCTCGGCCCGCGGCGGCGGTTTGCGGTGGCCGTAGCGGCGGGCAGCCATGTAGTGGAATTCAAAGCGCGCGACCTGTAAGCCGGCCGCGGCCAGCGCCTTGGCGGTGGCGGTCATCGAAGGCGAATCCATCGACGCGCCCGCACCATGGGCAAGCAGGATGGTGGTGGGCGCGGTGTCGGGACCGTCGAAGAGGAAGTGGGTCATGCTGTGATGTCCGGCGCGACGGCGACGCTGCTGATCTCCCCCCTCGTGGGGGAGATGCCCGGCAGGGCAGAGGGGGGCGTGAAGGAATGCCAGCCTTCGGTCATGCTTGCGTGCGAGAACACGCGCCAAAATTGGCCGATCTGTTGGCGGGACAGCGCCCCCCTCTGTCTTGCCGGACATCTCCCCCGCAAGGGGGGAGATTGGCTGTCATCGCGGCCTTTGCCAATCATGCTCACCCCGCCGTCCGCGCCAGCTGCAGATCCACGAACTGCACGCCCTTGGCTGCAACCCGCGCCCATTCCGAATCCGCGTCGAGTTCGAGATAGCGCACCCACAGCCGCCGCGCCTCCGGCAGATTGCCGGCGTCGAATTCCAGTCGGGCGAGGTTGAACACCGGATCGGCATAGGTCTTGTCGAGCGTGATCGCTTTCTGCAGGTGCCTTCGCGCCGAGGCTTCGCGACCTTGCTCGCTCATCAGTCCGGCCAGGTTGAACCACGCCTCGACGAAGGCCGGGTCGAGTTTTATCGCATTGATATAGTCATGAGCGGCGTCCACCGCGTGGCCGCCGGCGCGCAGGCAGTTGGCGCGGTTAAAGGCGGCAATCGCATCGCTCGGATCGATGGCGAGACAGCGCTGGTAGAGCGCGGCGGCCCCATCATGGTCGCCCTGCTCCTCCGCCGCTTCCGCCTCGGCGAACAGCTCCTCCAGCGTGTCGTCACCCTCTGCCCCGGCTGTTCCGAGATCGAACAGCAACTGCCCATCGAGTTCGCTCTGGCCGCCTTCGAGATAGATCGCGTCGGCGCGCCCATGCTGCGAGCCGACATTGAGCGACTTGGCGGTCAGCGACGCCACCGGGCCGGAGCGGTGGACGGAGCGCGCGATCGCCGCCCATGTCGCGCCGCCGGCGATGAGCCCGGCATATTTGCGCGCCAGGATCAGGTCGCGGAAGGAATAAGGTTCTGTGTCATGCTCGAACGCATCGAACAGCGACAAAAAATCGAGGTCGGAGCCTGATAGCCGCGACTGATCGATCAGCGATTGCCGCGACAGCGAAGACGCCTCCGGTGTCTTCATCAGTCCGAGAAGGCGCAGGAATCCGTTCTCGCTGATCAGCGTTCGACCGGCCGCGCGCTCGGCGGCGACACTGCGCTCGATCCCGGCATCGCCGTTTTTGACGAGGCCTGCCCTGGCGAGAAGTGTCCGGCCGAAGACGACATGCGTGGTGCGCCTGGTGATACCGCGCCGCAGCTGGCCGTGCCGGCGTTCCACTTCCCGCGCAGCCAGCCTGAGCGGAAAAGCCGCTAGCGCGCCTATCGTGCCGAAAACAGCGCCGGTCGGTGCCGTCATTTCTTGCTCTTGCCGACCGCCTTCAGCAGATTGGCCTTCAACGGATTTTCAGCAGCACCACCCGCTGCCGCCTTCTTCGCGGCGGGCTTGGCAACCTCGTCGGCCTTGCTTTTCGATTTGGCCGGCGGCTTCGATTGCGACAGGCTGGCCTTCAGCGCATCCATCAGGTTGATGACATTGCCGCGCTCGGGTGCCGCCGCGATGATCGGCTTGTGGCCTTTCAGCTTCTCGCGGATCATCGTCATGAGTGCCGCCTCGTAGCGATCCTCATAGTTCTTCGGATCGAAGGCGGTTTCCTTCTGCTTGATCAGCGCTTCGGCGAGCTGCAGCATTTCGGGGTCGGGCTTGCCGGCTGGGATGTTGCCGAAATATTCAGCCGTGCCGCGCACTTCGTTCGGGTTCCTCAAGGTGCACACGAACATGCCGTTCTCGCGCGCGCCGATCGTCACCACGCGCTCGCGGCTGGACAGCACCAGGCGGGCGATCGCCAGCTTGCCGGATTTGCGCATCGCTTCGCGCAGCACGGCAAAGGTCTCTTCCGCCATCGCACCGTCGGGCGCCATGTAGTAGGGCGCATCCTGATAGATGACGTCGACCTCGTCCTCGTCGACGAAGGCCTCGATGTTCATCGTGTGATTGGATTCGATGCGCACCGCATCGAGGTCGGCATCATCGATGATGATGTACTGCTTGTCCTCGTATTCGTAGCCCTTGACCAGATCAGCACGCTCGACGAGCCCCAATTCGGGGTCGACCGGTTTCATGTTGATGCGGTTGTGGGTCTTCTTGTGCAGCTGGTTGAAGCTGATGCGCTCGCTGGCGCTGGTGGCGGGATACAACCGCACCGGACAGCTCACGAGGCTGAGTTTGAGGTAACCTTTCCAACTTGCCCTGGGCGCCATGAAACACTCCTACGCGGCCATGCACTGACATTTGCTGCAGCGCTTTTCGTCCAGAAGGACGATTGGCGCCGAGGAAATCCTACACCGACCCCACACGATACAGGCAAATCCCTGACGAAATCTTCCGGTACGTCTTTGAGGTCGTGGCGGAGAGAATAATTCAAATTGTCGGAAGCGTCGATGGACTGGAATTTCAAACGCTGGCGGGACAGCGCCCCCTCTGTCCTGCCGGACAGAGGGGGCGCCAAGGATCTCGGCGGTCCTCATTCTGCAACTACTATCTCGCCCCCGAAACCACCGGCAAATCCCGCGCGAACTCATTGATCTCGGCCCACGGATCGCCCGACGTCGCCAGCAGCCCCGGCAGGGAGGAATAGTTCAGATCCTGCGGCGCATCGATGGATTCGAGGTCGCTCCAGCTCACCGGGGTAGAGGCCGGCAGATTGGTGCGGGCGCGCAGCGAGTAAGGGGCTGCCGAGGTGTGGCCGCGCGCATTGCGATGATAATCGATGAAGATGCGCTTCTTGCGGTTGTCCTTGCCCATGGTGGTGGTGAATGTGTCCGGCGCCGTTGTCGCCAGATGCGTGGCGATGGCGCTGGTCGCCTGGTGCAGTTTCTTCCAGTTCTGCTTGCCCGTCACCGGCACGGTGATGTGGATGCCGCTGCCGCCGGAGGTCTTGGCGAACGGCACCAGCCCCAGGCGCTCCAATTCGCCCTTGATGTGCACGGCGGCCTCGACCACCTCGCGCCATGAAATCCCCTCGCCCGGATCGAGGTCGAGGACGATCTGGTCGGGTCTGTCGAGGCTGGTGCGGTGGGTGCCCCAGGTATGGAACTCGACGACGCCGAACTGCGCCAGCGCCAGATACCCTTTCGCGCCTTCGACCGAGAGATAGGATTTGGTTTCGCCCTCGGAATTTGTCGCCTCGAATGTCACCACCGAGGGCGGCATGCCGGTGAAGGCGTGGCGCTGGAAGAAGCAATCCTTCGGCAGGCCGGTCGGGCAGCGCACCAGCGACACCGGCCGACCGAGGATGTGCGGCAGCATGAAATCGCCGACCAGCGCATAATAGACGGCGATGTCGAGCTTGGTCGGGCCGGTCTTGCCGAACAGCCGGCGCGTCGGATTAGTCACCCAGATGGTGGCAAGGTCGGCCTCGGCGATCAGCCGCTTGCGTTTGGACGAGACCGGCGTCGACAGGCCGACATCCCTCAAACCGCGGAAGACGCCGTGGCGCAGTGCGTTGTCCGATGTGCGGTTGGCGTAATGGATGCGCGCCGACAGCAGCGGCCGCACCCAGTTCATCTCGCGCATGATTTCGCGCGGGACGCCCTCGGGCGGGGTGGCGCCTTCCCGCAGCGGCTCCAGCCTGGCGAGCAACTCACCCGCGGTGGCGGCATCGAAACCGGTGCCGACCTTGCCGCGATAATGCAATTCACCATCCTCAAACTCTGCCATGCCGAGCGCCGCCAGCCCTTCGGCCGCATCGGAGATGGTGAAGCCTGCGATGACGAAGTCGTCCGACAGCAACGCCTTGGTCTTGGTCCAGCTTTTGCTTCGGCCGCTCTGATAGATGGCCGTGGCGCGCTTGGAGACGACACCCTCCAGCCCCAGTTCCGACGCCTGGTCGTAGAGCCCCTGCCCCGAGCCCTCGACATGGTCGGAGAACTGGATGGCGGAATTGGCACCGAGGCCCGACAGCATCTGCGCCAGCAGCGCCTTGCGCCGGACCAGCGGCGCCTTGGTCAGGTCCCAGCCGTCGAGATGGAGAAGATCGAAGGCGTAGAAATGGAGCTTGCTGCCGGCGCCCTGCGCCAGCGCATCCTGCAGCAGCGCGAAGCGGCTGATGCCCTTGGCATCGAGCACCACGATCTCGCCGTCGACGATAGCGTCGCGGCACGGCAGTTTGGCGAACGCATGCGGCAGGTCGCCATAGCGCTTCGTCCAGTCGATGCCGCCACGGGTGATCACCTTGGCCGCGCCCTCAGTAAGATGCGCCATGGTGCGGTAGCCGTCGAATTTGATTTCGTGCAGCCAGACCTGTTGGGTGTCCTCGCCATCCGGTGGTTTTGGCACCTGCGTCGCCAGTTGCGGCTCGATACGAGCAAGCATGGGGGCCTTGAACGCGCCCGGCAGCGTGCCGGGCTTCAGCGATCCCTGTCTGGGCGCGGGTTTGGCGGCTGGCTTCGCCGGCGCCGCCAGCTCCTCGATGCGCAATCCGGATTTGACGCTTTCCGGCCGGGCCGTGAGGATGTCAAGCGCGGTGTCGGCGGCGAGGTCGCGCTCCTTGAACAGCAGCCAGTTCTTCTTGTTTTCGTCTTCGCCGGGTTTCGGCTTCAGCCGGGTCAGCATCCAGCCGCCATTGAGCTTATAGCCGGCCAGCCGGAACTTGAAGGCGCCGGTGCGCAAGCTCTTTTCGACATCGTCCATCGGCGCCCAGCTGCCGGTATCCCAGACGATCATCGGCCCGCCGCCATACTCGCCTTCGGGAATGACACCCTCGAAGTCGATGTATTCGAGCGGATGATCCTCGGTCTCGACCGCCAGCCTCTTGTCGGCCGGATTGAGCGAAGGCCCGCGCGGCACCGCCCAGCTTTTCAAGACATCGCCGACCTGCAGGCGCAGATCATAATGGTCTGAGGTGGCGTGGTGCTTGTGGACAACGAAGCGGTTGCCTTCGTCCGTGATGAGGCCGCCTGCCGGTTCCGGCGTCTTGGAGAATTCGCGTTTGGCGCGATAGGCTCTGAGCTTTGGCGGGGTGGTCATGGCAAAGGTCGAAGCACGGAGGCCAGGAACAAGCCAGTCGCGCTCAATCGTCAGCAGCCGGCGTCAACTCGAGCTCCGCCGGCGACAGTCCCTGCTGCAGCTGGCTCAGCCGGAATTCGTCGACCCAATAGGCCTCGCCGTCGACCAGAACCCGGGCCTGGTAGCTGCCTGCCGAAAAACGCTGCGCGGTGATGTAGACCTTGTGACGATCGAGCGCCTTGCGCACCGCGGCGCGCTTGGAATTCTGACCTGTGACGGGACTGAACATGACACTGCCCTCGGTCGCCCCAGACACACAACGCGGCCGCTGCCGGCAGCCTGACGACTGGGTCAAGGATGGCGGAGACGCGCCGTCCTGTCAATTTCGCGGACAGCGCAGGATGCGGCCCGGTCAAATTTACCAATCTTTTGAAGATATTTGGGCCTTGGCCTGAATCAAGACGTGAAGCGCGCCGCCAAACAATCGCCCGTCGCTGCCGCCCTGCTACGCGGCCGGCATGCCCGAATGAGCAGATTTTTGCACTTCCGTGCCGATGAGATCGAGTGTCACCGCCGCAACGTCGGCAACCTGGAGCCGCTGGACGCAATAGACCCCACCGGCGTTGTTTTCTTTACACACGCCTGGAGCGATGCATGGGCAAGGCATGGGCGGCTGGAGCGTCCGGTTGGGAACACCGAACGGGCCCCATTGCTCTGGCGACGTCAGACCGTACAGCCCCACCGCTGGAGTTCCGACAGAGGCCGCGATGTGCATCGGGCCGCTCTCATTGCCAAGAAAGATCGACGCTTCGGCCAACAATGCCGTCAGGACCTCAAGCGAGGCTTTTCCGACGACACTTGCGACCGGCGATGCTGCCACTTCAAGGATCCTTTGCGCGGCAAGCCCTTCATCCGGCCCGCCAACAAGGAGGGATCGCAGCCCGGTTTTGGCGTATACTTCGTCGATGACCGCAGCAAAATGTTGCGGCGGCCAGCAACGGCCTTCAAACCTCGCGCCGGCATGCACGGCCACGTACGACTTCTTCGCCAAAGCGTTTTCCGCAAGAAGCCTGGCACACTCTTCCTGGGCAGTACTGGTTGGCTGCAGCCGAGGTGTTGGATCCTCACAATCCAGCCCAAGGGCGCGGAGTGGAGACAGGTTCCTGTAGAGATAATGCGGTCCGCCATGTCCGAAGGTCGCGGCGAGAACGTTTGCAAGCTGGATTTCCCAGAACTTCATCGGATGCTCGGAAGGATCGAAGCCGACGCGAAGTGGAGCGCCGATCAAACGATGCATGATCCGCGAGGTTTTTGAATCGGTAAGGTCGATGCTAAGATCAAATCTTCGACGCCGCAGATCAGAGATGACGCCACGATAGTCGCTCAAACGCTTGCGCAGAGTCCTTCCTCTGCCACGGGATTCAAAGCCAACGGCAACATCGGCGATCCCTTGCGCGACGATGAACTCCTTGAGACCCGGCGCACAAAGCATGGTCACCGATGCTTGTGGATAAGAAAGACGTAGATTGCGAACCAAAGCAGATGTCAGAACGACATCTCCAATGTACTTCGTTTGAATAATGAGGATGGAACGAATCCCATCTCCTAAACTTGCATTCATCGAGATGATCTGCCGAAAACGCCAACTTAAAAAAATCCGCCCGTGACACTCATTTCTGAACGTCAAGCTGCGCTTTCAAATATACAGCTAACCAACCCTGTCAACAAGCTTCCCGTGCCGGCCTTGGTGCCTCTGCATCGGTCGCCGCAGGACCAGCAAGCGCTCCTCCTCAGTCCTTCAGTCGCCGCAAGCGGCGCGTCAGGCCCTGGACGGCCTTGAGCAGCCGGGGACGCGACCGCGTCATGCCTTCGACCCGGCTGCGCAGCAAAATGGCTGCGTTCGCAGCCCTGCCCCGCACCGTCACCGGTTCACAGATCTCGGCCAGAACCGAGCTCGAGGCGCCGATATGTTGCTTGTAGCCCTGGCCGCCGACCGACAGGTCGAAATAGTCGAAGCCCCGCTCGCATCCCCACATCATCAGCTTGCCCATCGTCGTCAGGCCGGGTGAGACATTGGCGACCGCATTCTGGTCGATGCCGAGCAGGAGGGCGTGAAGTGTGCCTTTTCTGACCAGCACATAGATGGAGGCGAGCCAGGCTTCACCGACGCGTAGTCCGAAGAGCCGCACCGATCCATTGGACAGGCCTTGCAGCGCCGCGGCGCGGTAAAAATCGACGACCGGCGCCTGCGTCAGGAGGTCGAAACGCCCGAGCTCACGGAAACGCTTGAGCCGCAGTTCCAACAGAGCATCCAGGAGCTCCTCGGCCAGATCAGGCGTGTCGGCCTCGATCAGAGCGAGGCCACCAAGCTGTTCGAAGCCGCGACAATGCTTGCGGAAGGCCTTGGCGAAGGACGGCTTGCAGATTCGCTTGATGAGCGTCTCCGGATCGCCATGCAGGACGAGGCCGGAGCTGACCTGGATGGAGTCGCGCGCCACCGAAAGCAGTGCCAGCGGATTGGCCACGCCGTGGACCTGCTGCGGAATTCCCGCGATATGGATGCGATCCGCCGGTGGCAGCACGGCACGGACCGCCGCCCACATGGCGTCGGCACTCTGCCTGGTCCACTCTATCCCATCCGCCAGCAGCGGCACTGCGTAGTCGCACACGCGACAGCTCAGCCATTCGATCACGTGGTGGCCGAAGGCCCGGCGCCGCATCAGCGGCAACAGCATGGCCGGCGCGCCAGTCACTGCGTCACTCACCTCGACGAGGACCAGATCCGCGTCTTTGGGCATCAGCCGTGCGGCGATCCCTTCGACCCAGGCATAATGCTGGTGGGCAGTGCAGACGCCGTGAGCTTCAAGGAGCAGCCATAGCAGCCTTACGGTGTCGAAGCTGGTGTGCAGCCGAGCCGTGAAGTGCGCGGTTGCATCAACGTTGGCGACAGTCGGGGAAACCGGCCCACCGGGCAAATCCTTTATCGGAGTCGTTCCCGCCGCGTAGCTTGCCACATGCTTCTCCCGTCATTCTGATCCCCCGCGCAGGCGCCGCAAACCCCGCATCAGTCCCTGGAGCCTCTTCAGCAGCCGAGGTTTGGAGCGCACGAACACCTCGGCCCGGTTGCGGATCTCGATGGCTGCGCTCACGGCGCTGCCTCGCACCGTGATCCCGTGGCAAAGCTCGCGCAGACCCGAACCCAAGGCACCCATATGCTCCTTATAACTCTGGTTGCCTACCGACAGGTCGAAATAATTGAAATCGCGCCCGCGCGCCCAGCTCATCAACTTGCCCATGATCAGAAGTCCAGGCGAGACATTAGGCACCGCGCCCTGATCGATTGAGATCAGCAGAGCATGAACGGTGACTTGATGGATCAGCAGGTATTGGACCGCGATAAGAGCTTCACCCACACGCAACCCGAAGAGCCGCACCGACCCATCCGACAGGCCCTCGAGAGCAGCGTTTCGATAGAAATCGACAACCGCCGCCTGCGTCAGCAGGTCGAAGCGGCCCAGTTCGCGAAAGCGGCTGAGCCGCATCCGGACCAGGCCGGCGAAGATGACCTCCACCAGGGCCGGCGTGTTGGCTTCGACCAGTTCCACGCCGCCAAGCCGTTCGAGGCGACGCCAGTCCTTGTTGAAAGCCTTGACGAAGGATGGCCGGCATAGGCGCTTGAGGACGGTCTCCGGATCGCCGTCGATGGCGAGGCCGAAGCTGGTATGCAGGGAATCGCGCGTGGCCGCCAGCAGGGCCAGCGGATTGGCGACACCGCTGATCGATTGCGGAATTCCCCTGATCTGGATACGGTCCGCTGGCGGCAGCACGGAACGCACCGCGGCCCACGCGGCCTGCGCCGACTGCGTCGTCCACGGGCTCGCATCGGCCAGCAACGGTGCCGAATAGTCGCAAACGCCACAGCTCAGCCACTCGATCACCCGATGGCGGAAAGCCGGTCGCCGTATCAACGGCACCAGCATTCGCGGCACGCCCGTCACAGCGTCGTTTACCTCCACGATGAGCAGTTCGGCACCTTCCGGCATCAGCCGCGCGACGATCCCCTCGGCCCAGGCATAATTCTGGTGGGCGGTGCACACACCGTCCGCCTGGAGGCGCAGCCAGAGCGGCCTGGCCGCTTCCAGGCTGGTGTGGAGCCGCGCCGTGTATGCATCGTTGGCGACGACGACGGCCGGATGGGAGGACTGGCCATCGGGCGAGCCGGTCACCGCAGCAATTTGCACCGCCTGGACTGCCATATTTTTTTCCTATCGCTTTGCCGTGGCGAACGACAGCGTGCGCCGCCACGCGCCCAACCGGCTGTCGCGCGCCTCGTCGGGATGCTCGATATTCCACATGCGGTGATGCGCGAAATACCATGATGCTACGAGCACGAACATCTCCGAGACGGCGGAACCCAACAACGCCCACGGCGGAGACGCGATTGCCAGCAGGGCCGCGATCAGTGCCAGCCCGACGACCGCGCCGCCCGTCGTGGTGAACGCGACGATCCGAAAATCGCCGAGTATCTCAAGCACGATACGGGGCATGATATAGAGCATGATCGGGACAAAATTCGCGATCACGAAAAGTCCGATGAACCAGGTCGAAGCGTCCTGGAGAGCCTGGGATTTTATCATCGGCAGGACGAACATGATGGCGCATCCATATGCAAGGCCGCCAAACCCCATGACGAGCGCCCAGATCTTGGCCTGCGTCCAGACACGGCCCGTTTCATTGTTCCGCATCAGCCTGGCGAGATCCGGCTGCGTCATGTTGACGAAAGCAAGGCTGATGATGCGCAGCGGGGCAAACAGCACCAGAACCGCCGCCAGCGGTGCGTAGGCGGCAGGACCGGCAATGCCGGCGACCAGCAGCGCCAGACATTGACCCTGGATGTTGGTGGTGGTCGCGCTGAATGCCGACCAGCGCAGCTGGGGCCACAGTCTGACATAGCGTCGCCGCGTCGGCATGCGGAAGCTGATGCGAAGCGAGCGCCGCGCCAGCCGGACCAGGACGAAAATGCCGAACACATTTGCCGCGGCTAGTGCATAGAACACGGTCTGCAGCGGGTCTTGGACCAACCAGATCGACAGCCCGGTCAGGACACAGCCGGCGACTGTAAAAGCGCCATCGCTGACGGAGACGACAACCTGCTGGCGCCGTGCGAAGAAAGCCGTGCGCATATGGCTGCGCAACGACCAGGCACCGACGAAGCAGCCGGCGGCAATTCCGCTTGGATCGCCAAGGACATGCATCAGGACTGCCGTGCCGACGGCCATCAGCAACGCCACGATCAGCGCCGCCGTTCCGAACGCCACGTCATAGGTATCGACGCCGGCGCTGTTGGTGCTCTTGCTAATCCAGATGCTGGCGGGAACGGCGGTGAGCGACCTGATATAGGACAGGCCGACACCGCCCATCACCATACCGATGGCGAAGAGGCCGTAGCCCTGCGCCGACAGCATGTGCAACAGCATGATGTTGAGGGCAAAATGAAAGCCGCTCTGCATCGCCTCGCCGCCGATCATCAGCACGAGGCGTCGAACCAGATGGCTCGGAAACGCTAGCTTCACGGCCGCGTCTCCGCTTCGCGGGCAGCAGGCACCCTGCCCGGCCGCGCGATGGTCGTCTTCAGCTTGTCGGCGGCGATCGCGGTGATCGCCGCGGCCGCGACCGGCTCGCTGAAGATTGCCTCGTAGCGCGCGCGCCCGGCAGCGACAAACCCGCGCCAGGCCTCAGGGGCGAGGATGATCTCCTGCAATTTCGCGCCAAGAGCTGCTGCGTCGCCGGGCGGAACATGCCAGCCGGTCTCCCCGTCGCTGACCACTTCCACCAGCCCGCCTATCGCCGACACAAGCGGCGGCCGGCCGTATGCCATCGCCTCGATGGCGACGCGGCCCAGCGATTCCGGACGCCGCGACGGCACGGTGACGATATCGGCCCATCGATAATGCTCCGAAGGGTCGGGAATGAAAGGCAGGACTCTGACGCGCCCGGTAAGCCCCATGGTTTCGACCAGTTCGGCAAGCGCATGCTCGCGCTCAGTGCTTTCGAAGGCGCCGCCGACCAGTCGCACCTCGATCCTCGCCTGGAGTTCCGCCGGCATCGAGGCGATCGCCTCCAGCAGGATCTCCTGCCCCTTGATCCGGTTGATACGGCCAAGCAGCAGCACCCGCAATGGGCGCTTGCCATCATACGTCATCGGTTCGACCGCCGCCGGCCCGGCAACACCGTTGTAGACGACATACGCACGCGCCGCCTTGGGATCACCAAACGCGGCGCGTGTCGCGTGTGAATTGAAGATCAGATCCGCGTGGCTCCAGTGCATCAGGCCGACAAGTACCCTGCGCATGGCGCCTTCGGGGATTTCGTGGATGTGCAGGACGGCCTTTCGGGGAAGAAGGCGTGCGGCCAGCGCGTAGTCGGCCACGATCGAGGTGTTGACATAGACGAGGTCGCAATCCTTGAGGCGCCGCCACGCCCTGAACACGGCAACCGGCAATCGCGCCATCTCGACGGTCGCAAGGCGCGCAATGGCCTGGCGCCTCAGCACCCACAGCGGTTCGAAGACGATCCGGCTGGCATGCGCTTCCAGAATCCGCACGATCGGCCCGCTACGTGGCAAAACCACTTCGATGTCGGCCGACGGAAACGCGGCGCGCAACGCGGCAACGCTCTCCGCAAAGCTGCGGTCAGAACCATAGAGTTCATAACCCTGATGAACGCAGGCAATCCGCATCTTTATATCCCGCCGGGTGCTACAACCATCGCGCTGGGCGATTGTGGCAGAAGCCCGTCCGCAAGAATCATGCCTGGTTCGATACGCCCGACTGCCGGCCGTACGCCCCAGGCATTGCTTCGTTTCGATACAGCTACGCACAGAAGGGTTGACCGAGAATGAAACAACCATCGGCTTCAACACCGTTTTTTTACAACCCCGCGCGATGATCCCTCGCAGGATACCGAAATCGGGAGCTGGCACGGAAGTTGCCATCTGCTCATTATAAATTAAGCAATATCTAATGTATGAGACATGTGAAAGTGCCGCCGGCCATGAAACCAGAAACGCCCGCCATTCTGATCCTGGGGACCCGCGGCATACCCGCGGCCCATGGCGGCTTTGAAACCTTTGCCGAAAAACTGGCGCTATTTCTTGTCGGGCGCGGTTGGAAGGTCGGCGTC
>NZ_RZTT01000690.1 GCF_003996995.1 Mesorhizobium sp. M7A.T.Ca.US.000.02.2.1
GCCCAGATGTTGTACTCCGACAGGGGCGTGATGTTGCCCGGCGTCTGGAAATTGCCGCCGAGCACGATCAGCCGCTTGAGTGCGCCGGTCAATCGCGGCTCCTGCAACAGCGCCATCGCCGCGTTGGTCAGCGGGCCGGTCGTCACCAGCGTGATCTCGCCCGGATTGGCCATGACCGTGCCGATGATGAAATCGACCGCATGTCCCGACGTGGCCTGCCGCACCGGCGTCGGCGCCGGCGGGTTGAACTTCTTCAGGCGATCGCCGAAACGGGCAACGAGCCGTTTTTCGAAATGCACCGGCGCCTCCATGTCGGCCTTGGCGTTGCCTACGATCGGCCGCCACGCGCCGGCGTGAACCGGGATATCGTCACGCCCGGCGAGCGTCAGCGTGTTGAGGACGACGTTGGTGACCTGCTCGATCGGGCCGGCGGCACCGGTCACAGTGGTCACGCCCTCGAGCCGCAGCTTCGGATTGACCGCTGCAAACAGCACGGCGAGAATATCGTCGCCGGCCGAATCCACGTCGAGGATTATGCGTTCCATAAAGGCTTCCTTCACTGGGGATTTTTGCCGCCGGGTTCGGCGTTCTTGTCCACCGACAGCAGCTTGCGCATCGATTCCAGCGTCTCGGCGATAATCTTCGGACGCGCCCGGTAGGACAGCGCGAACAATGCGATCAGCGCGACGACATAAGGAACCGTGAGAACCAGGTAGGAGGGATAGCCGAACGTCTGCAGGCGCAGCGAAAAGGCATCGGCGAAGCCGAACAGCAGGCAGCCGGCCAGCACCTTCAGCGGATCGCCGTTGGAAAAGATCAGGATCGCCACCGCCATGAAACCGCGGCCCGACGACATGTTTTCGGTGAACATGGTGATGTAGCCGAGTGACAGGTGAGCGCCGGCGAGGCCCGCCAGCAGTCCGCACAGCAGCGACGCGATATAGCGGACGCGGGTGATCGAGATGCCAAGCGCCTCGGCGGCTTCCGGCTTTTCGCCGACGACGCGGATATAGAGGCCGAGCCGCGTCTTGGTATAGCAGACGACCAGCAGCGGCACCGCGATGAAGGCGACATAGACGAGCGGCGTGAAGCCGGAGATCAGCGGCGCCCACGAGCCGAGAAGGTCGCGGGCGCCGGGCAGCTGGACTTTCGGCAGGCCGACGATGCCGTGACCGACGATCGAGCCGCGCGTGCCGAAGATCGCTTTCATCAGCGAGATCGTCATGCCGCCGGCCAGGATGTTGAGCGCCAGCCCGACGACCACTTCATTGGCCTTGAAGCTCACCACCAGGACAGCAAAAACCAGGGCGAAGACGAGCGCCGCCGCGACGCCGCAGGCGACCCCCGCCAGCGCGGAACCGGTCCAGATCGACCCGAGGACGGCGAAGAAGGCGCCGACCAGCATCTGCCCCTCGAGGCCGATGTTGAAGATGCCGGCCTTGGTGGTGAACGAGCCGCCGAGCGCGACCAGAAGGATGGGCGCGGTGGTGCGAAGCGTCGCCGCGATCAGCGCGACGTTGATGAGCTTGTCTAGAATTTCCATCGCCGCTCCCCTGCCTGGCTGTCGCCACGCTTTCTCACCAGCACTTGGGCCGACACGCTGAGGATGATCAGCGCCTGGATCACGGTGATGATTTCGCGCGACGCGCTGGTGTCGACCTCGAGCAGCAGCGATCCGTTGCGCAGCGCGCCGAAGAACAGTGCGGTGAAGATGGTGGCGACCGGCGAGCCATTGGCAAGCAGGGCGGCGATCAGCCCGTCGAAGCCGAAACCGGGGGCAAATCCTTCCATGAAGCGGTGATGGACGCCGAGCGTCTCGACGCCGCCGGCCAGCCCGCCGACGGCCCCCGAAAGCAGCAGGACCAGAAAACCCTGCCGTTTCACGTTGACGCCGCCATATTCGGCGAATTTCGGCGCCGACCCGACCATCGTGACGCTGTAACCCCATTTCGTGT
>NZ_RZTT01000691.1 GCF_003996995.1 Mesorhizobium sp. M7A.T.Ca.US.000.02.2.1
CTCCGTGACCTCAGCAATAGTACATATTTGCCTACGGTGCTGATTTGCGCCGGTGACCCTCTGCACAGGCGGGTTTTTCGTTTGATGCTCCGTCAGCCAATGCGGCGAAGACTCCGAAGGGACGTTAACCCGAGTTCGTGGCCCCGGGTCCGACATCCGGCGCAGGCTGAGTTTGTTGACTAATCCGGCTAAGCGCGATGCTGATCGTGGACCGAGCCGCAAGGGGGAAAATATGACCCGTTTTTGGAAAGCGTTCGCCGTCATCTTGTTCTTGTTCGCAGCGTCCACTTTTGCCGCCGCCGAGGAACGTTGGCAGACCTTGCCGGAACCAGCGGCCATGCCCAAACCCGATCAGAGCGGATATGCGCCGGTGAACGGCATCCAGATGTACTACGCCGTTTTCGGCGCGGGCGACCCAGTGCTGCTCATCCATGGCGGCCTCGGCCACGCCGACATCTGGGCCAGCCAGGTGGCCACGCTTTCCAAGACGCACAAGGTGATCGTCGCCGACAGCCGTGGCCACGGCCGCTCCACCCGCACCGAGCAGCCCTATGGCTATGACTTGATGGCGTCGGACTATCTGGCGCTGCTCGATTACCTGAAGATCGACAAGACCGCGCTTGTCGGCTGGAGCGACGGCGGCATCATCGGTATCGACATCGCGCTGCATCATCCGGAGCGGCTGACAAGGCTGTTCGCGCAAGCCGCCAACGTAACCACCGACGGCCTTGATCCGGGCGTGATGACCAACAAGACCTTTGCCGCCTACATCGACCGCTCCGGCCGCGACTACAAGAAGATGTCGAAAACACCGGACCAGTATGACGCCTTCGTGGCGCAGATGAGCCATATGTGGGAGAGCGAGCCGGCGTGGACCAAGGAACAGCTTGCTGAGATAACCACGCCGACGGCGATCGTTGCCGGCGACCACGATGAGGCGATCAAGCGCGAACACACCGAATATATCGCCTCCGCCATCCCGGGCGCGAAGCTGATCATCCTGCCCAACGCCAGTCATTTCGCCCTGCTGCAAGCGCCGGATGAATATAGCCAGGCTGTGCTGGACTTCATCGACGCCAAATAGAGGATTCTGTGCGGCGACAGGGGGGATTGCGATTGCGGCGAATGCGGTTATCCTTCTGGCGAGGATCTTTCTGAACCGTCATTTCGGGGAGTTCGATGCGTCGACTGATGGTCGCAAGTGCCGGTTTTCTTGCCGTTCTGGCCGTGCCGGCTTTTGCAGCCGACCCAACGGTCGACGTGCCGATGACCGCGCCCGGCTTCGACTGGACGGGCTACTACGCTGGTCTGCAGGCCGGCTATGGCTGGGGCCAATCCGATATATCGGTGACAGAAGGCGCGCCGTTTTCCATCTCGCCCGACATTGACGGCGGTTTTGTCGGCGGCCATGTCGCCGGCCTGTGGCAGTTCGACCAGGCGGTGCTCGGCGCCGAGGCGGAACTCAACTATTCCTCGGTCGGCGGCACGACGGTATCGGCCTTGGGAAGCCCATTCGGCACCGACATCAAATGGTTCGGGTCGGTCAACGCCAAGGCCGGCTACGCCATGGATCGCCTGCTGGTCTACGGCATTGGCGGCGTCGCCTTTGCCGGCATCGAAACATCGCAAGTCGCGGGTCCGGCGTTCGCCAGCACGCGCACGAATGTCGGCTGGACCGTGGGTGCCGGCGTCGACTACGCGCTGACCGACAAGTTCGTCGTCGGCGCGCAGTATCGCTACTATGATTTCGGCTCCGAGCACTATGAGGTGGCAGAACCCTTTAACGATCGCGATCAGAACGTGAAGCTGAATGCGGTCGGGATCAATTTGAGCTACAAGTTCTGAGCAGGGCCACAATCGCGACGCTGCCGGACAAGGCAACCACTCAAAGGGCTCTTTCATGGAAGGGGTGGCCGACGCTCCCAGTGGGCGGGGGGAATGGGTTG
>NZ_RZTT01000692.1 GCF_003996995.1 Mesorhizobium sp. M7A.T.Ca.US.000.02.2.1
TGCCCGAATTCCCCGTTGCCTGCCGGATTTGTGTTCATTTCGCCCTACCGTTTGATCGCCCAACGAATCCCCAGCGGCAGAGTAGGGGCGAATATGGCAAAATTGACGGCACGCCGAAGCGCCGCCCGGCAGCCGGACGATCAGCCATTGTAGCGCTGGAAGACCAGCGACGCGTTGGTCCCGCCAAAGCCGAAGGAATTGGACAGCGCCACGTCGATCTGGCGGGCACGCGGCTTGTTCGGCACCAGGTCGATCGCGGTTTCGCGTTCCGGGTTGTCGAGGTTGATGGTCGGCGGCGCGACATTGTCCCTGATGGCAAGGATCGAGAAGATCGCTTCGGCGGCCCCCGCCGCCCCAAGCAGATGGCCGATCGACGACTTGGTCGACGACATCGAAATCTTCGATGCGGCATTGCCGACAAGCCGCTCGACCGCGCCGAGCTCGATCGTGTCGGCCATGGTCGAGGTGCCGTGCGCGTTGATGTAGTCGACATCGGCCGGCGTCAACTTGGCCCGGTTCAGTGCCGCCGTCATGCAACGGAAGGCGCCATCGCCATCCTCGGCGGGCGCGGTGATGTGATGCGCGTCGCCGGTGAGACCGTAACCCGTCACCTCGGCATAGATCTTGGCGCCGCGCGCCCTGGCATGTTCGAGCTCCTCGAGCACGACAACGCCGGCGCCCTCGCCCATGACGAAGCCGTCGCGGTCGCGATCATAGGGTCGCGACGCCGTTTGCGGCGAATCATTGCGTTCCGTCGACAGTGCCCGGCATGCGGCAAAGCCGGCGATCGACAGCCGCGTCACCGGCGCTTCGGCGCCACCGGCGACCATCACGTCGGCATCGCCCCACATGATCAACCGGGCAGCATCGCCAATGGCGTGCGCGCCGGTCGAACAGGCCGTGACGACGGCATGGTTCGGGCCTTTCAGTCCGTGCCGGATCGAAACCTGCCCGGAGACGAGATTGATGATCTGGCCCGGGATGAAGAAAGGGCTGATGCGGCGCGGGCCGCGCTCCTTGAGGATCATCGCGTTCTCGGCGATGCCCTCGATGCCGCCGATGCCGGAGCCGATCAGGACGCCGGTGGCACACCGCTCTTCATGCGTCTTGGGTTCCCAGCCGGAATCCTTCAGCGCCTCGTCGGCGGCGGCAATCCCGTAAAGGATGAAGTCGCCGATCTTGCGCAGTTCCTTGGGCTCGAGCACGGCCTCGGGATTGAAGGTGGCATTGCTGCCGTCACCACGCGGAATGACGTGGGCGATCTTGCAGGCAAGATCCTCCACCTCGAACTCAGTGATGCGCTTGGCAGCGCTGCGGCCGGTCAGAAGTTCCTTCCAGCTGTGCTCGAAGCCCATGCCGAACGGCGACAGCAACCCAAGGCCCGTGACGACGACACGCCTCATCGCAGGTCCTCCCCGGTGATGACTGCGGAAAGCGTCAGGCCGAAGCCTTGTCGATGTACTTCACGGCATCGCCAACGGTCAGGATGGTCTCAGCCGCATCGTCGGGAATCTCGACGCCGAATTCTTCTTCGAACGCCATGACGAGTTCGACCGTGTCGAGGCTGTCGGCGCCCAGATCATCGATGAAGCTCGCCTGCTCCGTCACTTTGTCGGCATCGACGCCAAGGTGCTCGATGACGATCTTCTTGACGCGCTCTGCGGTGTCACTCATTTGGGCATCCTCGTCTTTTGTTTGTCTGTCTTCGTTAGCGGGCAGAATGCCGCTAATCAAGCTGAAAGATGGTCCTGCCGGAAACGCAACGACTACGGACCGGTTTTTGCCCGAACCGCCGGGTTGCGGGCCGCATTACACGAAAAATAGCTGAGGTCCAAGCCGAAATGGTCTCTTTTCACAACCCGCCGGCGTTGCTGCCGAACCTCGTCAAATCATAGCCATGCCGCCATTTACGTGGATGGTCTGGCCAGTGACG
>NZ_RZTT01000693.1 GCF_003996995.1 Mesorhizobium sp. M7A.T.Ca.US.000.02.2.1
ACCCCCCGACCTCCCAAGACATAGGCAGATGCATGTTCTTCGCTTCCGACAATTGGGCAGGCGCCCATCCCAATATTGCCGCCGGCCTGTCGGCCAATGCCGGCGGCTTTTCCACCGCCTATGGCGACGGTGCGCTCGACCGGGCAGTCTACCAGCGCTTCAGTGAGATTTTCGAACGCGAGGTCGCGGTGTTCTTCGTCGCCACCGGCACGGCCGCCAACTCGCTGGCGCTCACCGCTTACAACAAGCCGGGCGGCATTTCCTTTGCCCATCGCGAATCGCATGTCATCGAGGACGAATGCGGCGCGCCGGTATATTTTTCCGGCGGCTCTCGCCTGCATGAGATCGATGGCGCGCTGGGCAAGATCGATCCGCACAATCTGGAAAGGACCATCGGCCGTTTCGCACCGGAAATTGTCCATTGGGGACGGCCGATGGCCGTTTCGATCACTCAGTCGACCGAGGTCGGCACCATCTACGGCCTGGATGAGATCGAGACGATCTCGGCGATCGCCAAACAATATTCGGTGCCCCTGCACATGGATGGCGCCCGCTTTGCCAATGCGCTGGTCGCACTCGACACGACACCGGCCGAAATGACCTGGAAACGCGGCGTCGACATCCTCTCCTTCGGCGGCACCAAGAACGGCTGCTGGTGCGCCGAAGCGATCGTGTTGTTCGACCTCGATCGTGCCAGGGAATTGGCCTTCCTGCGCAAGCGCGCCGCCCAGCTGTTTTCGAAATCGCGCTTCGTCGCGGCGCAGTTCGAAGCCTATTTCAAGGACGGATTGTGGCTGGACACCGCCCGCCACGCCAACGCCATGGCCGCACGCCTTGCCGCCGCGATCGAGGATTCGGCAACGGCCAAGCTGGCATGGCTGCCGCAGGCGAACGAGGTTTTCGCGGTGATCAAGAAAGCCGAGGCCGAGAGGCTGCAGGCCGCGGGTGCCGCCTTCTACGACTGGCACAAGCCGCATGGCTTTGACGGCCACATCGGCGAGGACGAGTTGCTCTACCGCTTCGTCACCAGCTTTGCGACGACAGCCGATGAAGTCGACCGTTTTGGCCAGCTGATCGCCTGATAACGCATTTCCCCGACAACAAAAAAGCGGCGCCTTTCGGCGCCGCTTCCGTCTCGGGAGGAGACTTGTATTTTAGGCAGCGGTCTTGGCCTCGATCTGCTTGGCCTTGGCCGAAGACGCCGTAATGGCGATCTTGCGCGGCTTCAGCTCCTCGGGGATGTTGCGCTTGAGGTCGACGAAGAGCAGGCCGTTCTTCAGCGAGGCGCCAACGACCTCGACGTGGTCGGCAAGCTGGAAGCGACGTTCGAAAGCCCTCGAGGCAATGCCGCGATAGAGCAGCTCAGAGCCTTCGCCGGTACCCTCGTCCTTGCGCTCACCCTTCACGGTCAGCACGTTGCGATGGGCTTCGATCGAGATTTCCTCGTCCGAGAAGCCGGCAACCGCCATCGAGATCCGGTAGGAATCCTCACCGGTGCGCTCGATGTTGTAGGGCGGATAGGTCTGCGCGCCATCCGGCTGCGCGAGCGAATCGAGCATCGTGAACAGACGATCGAAGCCGACCGTCGAGCGATAAAGCGGGGAAAAATCAACGTGACGCATGAGGTGTTCTCCTGTTGAGCAACATGGTTTGCGTATGGCCGGTGCGAAACCCTTGAGCGGCGTTTCGGGTGGACCAGCGGCCCCGACATTGGCGACCGCACGAGACATTTGGGGAGCGCTGGAAAGCATTTCAAGATTTCACCTGGCGGCAAAAGCCACGGCGACCGAACCCTTGATGAACGGCAGATGAACCGGCACTTCGGCGCGCGTTCAGGCAGCCGGCGCTAAAGTCCATTCCAGGATCAAGGACTGGCGGCGCCGATTGCACAACAGGCACCGCAACGAGGCCGACCGGGTGTAACGTCCCTTC
>NZ_RZTT01000694.1 GCF_003996995.1 Mesorhizobium sp. M7A.T.Ca.US.000.02.2.1
TCGTCACCGCCATCCTCGGGCCGCAGATCGTCATCTTCACCCGCGAATTGCTTGCGCCGGTCATGTTTGCCGGTTCGTTCATCTCCATCCTGCCGCTGGCCGCCGTCGGCGCCATCATCCTGTCGTTCCTGCGGCTGCCGCCGAAAGCATCCGGCAAGGTGGAGATCGCCGACAGCGACGCCAGACCACTGGCTGAAATCATCACGCAGCCGCGTTTCGTCGCCGCGCTTTTCTGCGCGGTCGGCAGCTATGCGCTGATGAGCTTCGTCATGACGGGCGCACCGCTGGCCATGGTCGGTTGCGGCCTTTCGGAAAACGACGCGACGCTCGGCATCTCCTGGCACGTCATGGCGATGTTCGCGCCAAGCTTCTTCACCGGCTCGCTGATCCATCGCTTCGGCGCCGAACGCATTGTGGCCACCGGCCTGATCCTGCTCATCGGCTGCGCCATTGTCGCTCTGTCGGGCCTGGCGCTGTGGCAGTTCTGGACGTCGCTGATCCTGCTGGGCCTTGGCTGGAACTTCGGCTTCATCGGCGCGACCGCGATGGTTGCCGCCACCTACCGGCCGTCGGAAAAGGGCAAGGTGCAAGGCTTCCACGACTTCGTCCTGTTCGGCTCCGTCGCCTGCGCCTCGCTGATGTCGGGCATGGTCTACAACGCCTGGGGCTGGGAGATGCTGAACTGGATAGTCTTTCCGGTCACCGTCCTGTGCTTCGTGGCGCTCGGCGCGCTCAAGCTGACGAGCTTGCGCAAAGCTGAAGCCTGATCCATCCGCCGTTTCACCTGACACGCGCTGTCAGCACGATGTCGGCCGAATTTACCGCTTCGGAACAAAAATATTGCGTCTGTACCTATTGTTATGAAACCGTGTGCCCCGACTGGCCGTTGAAGCCATGCTCATATGCGGTCACCGCGTTTCGGTTCATAGCAAGGGGTTTCACAATGTTTTCAGTCAAGTTTCTGGCCGGCGCGGCATTGGCGCTCGGCATCACGGTGGCTTCCGCCAATGCCCAGGTGGTTGTCTCTTCCAAGATCGACACAGAGGGCGGCGTGCTCGGTAACATCATCCAGCTCGTGCTCAACGCCAACAACATCAAGACATCGGACCGTATCCAGCTCGGTGGCACGCCGGTGGTGCGCAAGGCGATCACCGCCGGCGAGATCGACATCTATCCCGAATACACCGGCAACGCCGCTTTCTTCTTCGAAAAGGCCGACGACCCGGTCTGGAAAGACGCCGCCAAGGCCTATGAAACGGCCAAGAAGCTCGACTACGACGCCAACAAAATCGTCTGGCTGTCGCCGTCGCCCGCAAACAACACCTGGGCGATCGCGCTTCGCAAGGAAGTCGCCGAGACCAACAAGCTCGCCACGCTTACCGACTTCGGCAAATATGTCGCGGGCGGCGGTCAGGTGGTGCTGGCGGCTTCCGCCGAGTTCGTCAATTCGGCGGCCGCACTTCCGGCTTTCCAGACCACCTATGGCTTCACGCTGAAGCCTGAGCAATTGATCACCCTCTCGGGCGGCGACACGGCGGCAACCATCGCAGCGGCCGCCAACCAGACCAATGGCGCCAATGCGGCCATGGTCTACGGCACCGATGGCGGCATCGCACCGTCCGGGCTCGTCGTGCTCGACGACGACAAGGGCGTGCAGCCGGTCTACCAGCCGGCGCCGATCATCCGCGAAGCGGTGCTGAAGGAGCATCCCGAGATCGAGACGCTGTTGAAGCCGGTTTTCGCCAAGCTCGACCTCGTCACCCTGCAGGAACTGAACGGTCGCGTGCAGGTCGGCGGCGAGCCGGTCAAGGGCGTCGCCGAGGACTTCCTGAAGAAGAACGGCTTCCTGAAGTAGGACGATTCCGGCGCGCCGCTTTCGTGGCGCGCCGGATCGACTGACGGGGCAGGGCGTGAACATCCGCTTCGACAAG
>NZ_RZTT01000695.1 GCF_003996995.1 Mesorhizobium sp. M7A.T.Ca.US.000.02.2.1
CGCCTCCGCCGCAAAGATCGACGACCAGTTCCGCGCCTGGCTGCAGAACGACCTTTGGCCGCAAGCAAGGGCGAAAGGCATTTCCAAAACCACCTTCGATGCCGCCTTTGACGGCATCAAGCCCAATCTGAAGCTGCCCGACCTGGTCAAGCCGGGCGATAAGGCGACCACGCCGCGGAAGCAGCACCAGGCCGAATTCGGCTCACCCGGCGCCTATTTCGCCGAGAAGACCGTTCGCGCGGTGACGGCGGGCGGGCGGGCGCGCGAAGCCACCAATGCCAGGACACTTGCATCAATCGAAAAGCGCTACGGCGTGCCGGGCGAAGTGCTGCTGGCGATCTGGGGCCGCGAGACCGGATTCGGCGCGGCAAAAATACCCTACGACGTCTTCGAGGTGCTGGGCACCAAGGCGTTCATGTCGACCAGGAAGGACTTCTTCCGCACCGAACTGCTTGCGGCACTCGAGATCGTCGAGCGTGGTCTGGCTCCTGTCGGCGCGATGAAATCGTCCTGGGCCGGCGCGCTCGGCCAGCCGCAATTCATGCCGACCTCGTTCCTGAAACATGCCGTCGATTTCGACGGCGACGGCCGCGTCGACATCTGGAAGTCGACGCCGGACGTGCTGGCCTCGATCGCCAATTATCTCGTCCACTATGGCTGGATAAAGGGCCGTGGTTGGGGTTTCGAGGTGACGGTGCCGGAAAGCGTTTCCTGTTCGCTGGAAGGCCCGGACCAGGGCAAGAAAATCTCGCAATGGGCTGATATGGGCATCAAGCGCGTCGGCGGCAAACCGTTTCCGGCGAGTGAACTGAAGGCCGAAGGCTTCCTGCTGATGCCGGCAGGGCGCAGCGGCCCGGCCTTTGTCGCCACGCCCAATTTCTACGTGCTGAAGCAATACAACACCAGCGACCTCTACGCGCTGTTCATCGGCCACGGCGCCGATCGCATCGCCCATGGCGACGCGAATTTTGCCGGCAGCTGGGGCGCGGTTGGCGGGCTCCACCGTTCGGACATCGCGGCCCTGCAGCGGTCGCTGGAAGCCAAGGGCTATGATGTCGGCAGCGCCGATGGCCTGCCCGGCTTCAAGACCCGCCGTTCGATCGGCACTTGGCAAGCCAAGAACGGGCGCGCCGCCACCTGTTTCCCTGACGCCGGCCTTGTCGCGGCTCTGAAGTAGTCGCGACTTCGCCAGATTTTCCCGATCGGCAGCCTCTATTGGCTGGCTTATGCGTCGACATCCACCGGCCTTTCTGGCCCATTGAGCCGTCGTATAAATGCTCGTTGCCCGCCACGAGGCCGCCGGATATGGTGTTGACCAACTGGACAAAAACCGCAACGGTAAGAGGTCAGTGGGGCCGTCAAGGCCCGAAAAGAATTCCACAACCCTGAGCCGGGAACTCAGGTCAACAAACAACAAAACAGGGAACAATCACGATGATGATGGAAAAGTTTGCTCTACGCTCTCGCTTCCTGCTGGCGGGTGCAGCCATGTCCGCGCTGCTTCTGGCCCGCGCGCCCGCCGGTGCAGTCACGCCCGCCGACACGCTGGTCGAAGGTTTCGCGATCGACGACATCATCTCCATGGATCCGGGCGAGGCGTTCGAGCTGTCGACCGCCGAGGTCACCGGCAACACCTATGATCTGCTTGTCCGTCTCGACCTCAGCGACACCTCCAAGGTCAAGGGAGACCTTGCCGAAAGCTGGACCGTCTCCGACGACGGCCTGACCTACACATTCAAGCTCAAGCCCGGCCTGAAATTCGCCTCCGGCAATCCGATCACCGCCGCCGACGTCGCCTGGTCTTTCGAACGTGTGGTCAAGCTCGACAAAAGCCCGGCCTTCATCATCGGCCAGTTCGGCATCAGCGGCGACAACGTCGCCGAGAAGGCCAAGGCGGTCGACGAGACCACCTTCCAGTTCACCGTCGACAA
>NZ_RZTT01000696.1 GCF_003996995.1 Mesorhizobium sp. M7A.T.Ca.US.000.02.2.1
CCCCAGAAACATGAGCCGCGAAAGCGGGTCGATCTTACGATCCGGGGACAACGGGGATCGCGCGTGAAGTCTGTGTGGGTGAAAACGGGCGGGTTGACATCGGCTGCGGCACTGCTTGCCTTGACGCTGGCCGGCTGCGCGGCGTTGGGCGGCAAGCCCGCGCCGCTCGATACGTTCGAGCTGTCGGCGCCGTCGATCGACGCGCATGGCCATAGCCGCCGCCAGATCCTGATCGCGCAGCCGTCGGCGCTCAAGGCGCTGGACAGCCAGAACATCGTCATCAAGCCGTCGGATCGCTCGATCCAGTATCTCAAGGGCGCGCAATGGGCCGACCGGCTGCCGTTGATCGTGCAGGCGCGGCTGGCCGAGACCTTCCAGCGTTCAGGCAGCTTTGCCGGCGTCGGCAAGCCGGGCGAGGGCCTGGCGATCGACTATCAGGTGATCGTCGAAATCCGGTCCTTCGAGGTGCGTGTCGACGGCGGCGAACATGCCGAGGTCGATCTGTTCGTGCGGATCCTGAACGATCGCAACGGCGAGGTCCGTGCCTCCAAGAGCTTCACCGCAGCCGCACCCGTCTCGGGCAGCGGCAATCCTGCCTATGTCAGCGCGCTCGACAAGGCGTTCGGCGACGCCGCCGGGCAGATCGTGCACTGGACGGATTCGGTGATCTGAGCGCGGGGCGCGCCGGAATCCCACAAAGCTTCATCCCTCCAGGCTTCTCTGCCTACAAGCGGTCAAAGATTTCCGGGCGGAGCTTTCCGGTCTTCATCAGGTGCTGCAGGGTATAGGTGACGGACAGCGCGTCATCGAGCGCGTCGTGCCCCTGCAATGGCGGGTGTTCGACGCCGTAGTAATCGGCGAGCTTGTTGCTCGGCGTTCTCGCCAGATCCTCGATCGGCATTCCGGCCGCGATCAGCAGCTTGACGGCATTGTCAAACCGGCTGGCCGGGATCGGAGGCTGAATGTCCGCGACATAGCAACTGATGGCGATCATGTTCAATTCGTCCTTGCCCCAGGACCAGAAACGCGCCCCGCCGGAAAAACGATCGACGTCGGCGAGGGCGTCTCCTAGCGCCACCCCCTCGGTCTCCAGATCTTCCTCGGTAATGCCGGTCAGTTTGGTGAAGAACGGGTCGAGGGCGTATCTCTGACCAAACCGGTCGACCGGTCTGATGTAGACCTTGTGTGTGCCGAGCATTGGAAAATCGCCCTCGAGTCCAAGCCTGACGGCGCCGATCTGTGCGATCACCGGGTCAGGATCGTGTGCCGCGCACCAGAATCGGCGTTGCGAGCCCTCCAGGCAAAGAAACTCGCAGTCGAAAATAATTGCCGTCTTCACGATCACACCCTTCGAACGTCAGGGCAGCGGGTATTGTCGGTGGATTTCAGTGCGTCGGAAATCCGACTTTGGACGAGTCCCGAACGCATCGATAGGCTCGGAAAACTTGCTGCGGGCAGGTCGGCGCGTGACGGAGGTTCAGCGCAGTCACAGGCGGGACCATAGCCCCGCCTGTTCAATTCCTGTCTTAATGCAGGCGGCCGCTCGCATGGGCCAGCATGGTGTAGACCTTGCCGGTGTCCGACGTCAGATAGGTCTGCGCCATGATGTTGTCGCGGTCGTTGCGCGAGACATCCTTGAGCAGCTTCTCGAAATCGTCGCAGTAGCGGTCGACAGCGGCGCGGAACTCGGCTTCCGCCTGATACTTGCGACGGATCTCGTCGAACGTCTGCTGCCCCTTCAGCGTGTAGAGCCGCCGCGTGAACACGTCACGCTCGCCACGCCGGTAGCGGTTCCACAGCTCGATCGAAGCCTCGTGGTCGATGGCACGCGCGATATCGACGGAGAGCGAGTTCAGCGATTCCACGACATGCAGGGGCGAGCGCTGGGCGGGGGTAGCGCGCTGCGCTTCCACGGGGGCCGTAGGGG
>NZ_RZTT01000697.1 GCF_003996995.1 Mesorhizobium sp. M7A.T.Ca.US.000.02.2.1
GGTCCTCATCGTTCGATGCCGCGGTCAGCAGATCCCGCACCCATCCGCCCTGGGGCGTGCGGGCGCTGGCATCGCCGCGCGGACGCGGTGCCGCCTCGGCAGGACGCTCAAGGTCGAGCGTGCCGCGCAATGCAGGGCCGCCCAAGGGCGCCTGAGGCGTGCGCAGGTCCGGCTGCGGTGCCGGTGCGCGGCGCGGCGGCTCGGCAGCGCGTGCGGCCGGCGCTTGCGGCGCCGGACGCAGGTTGCGTGGTTCGGACCCGTCACCGCCGCGGCCGGACTTGGCCACGATGTCCGAAAGCTCCTTGAGGGCGTTGATCTGCTCGGAAACAGCGCGGCGGATGGCCGAGGTCGATTCCTTTGCCTCTTCCGGCATTTCGATGACGCCCTTCTTGAGCTCGGCCCGGGTCAGGTCGAGTTCGCTCTTGATCGAGCCCGCGGTGCGCCGCATCTCCTCGGTCGCATCGGCAAAGCGCTTGGTTGCCGAGTCGACGACGTCGGTGATGGCGTTGCGGATCTTGTCGGCCGACTCCATCGTCTTGCCTTCGGCGTTCTGCAGTGTCTGGCCGACGAGATTTTCGAACGAGCGCATGACCCTTTCGAGATCCTCCGACTTCTTGACCAGGCCGACGGCGAGGTCTTCGAGCGACGACTGCCGTTCGAGCGTGTGTTCGAGGTTGCTCTGGGCCGAGCTCAACAGGTCCGAAGCACTGGAGAGCAGGCGGCTGTGCTCGTCGAACTTGGTGGCGATCGACGCGACCTCGCGCAAGGTGGACGACGACAGTTCCGTCAGCCTTGTCGTGTTCGAATCGACCAGACGTGCCGAGCTGGCAAAGGTCTGCGCGGCCTTCTCGGTGGTGGCGGCGAAGCTTTGCGTGCTGCCGCTCAGGCGTTCATCGACCTGGCCGAGATTGACCGCGGCCTGATCGATCAACTGACCGAGCTGCGAGCTGGACTTGGTCATGCGGCCGATGAGATCAGCGACGCTGTCGGACAGCGACGAGCGGGCGCCTTCGACCGCCGACAAGGTTTCGGCGGTGCGGCTGGCGAGCGCGTCGACAAGCGCGGCATTCTCGCTGCGCAGCTTCTCGGTGGCGCGTTCGGTGACCTCTTCCATGCTCTTTTGCAGGTCCGAGCCGCCCTGGGCGAAGCGCTCGACCAGGGGCCGTGCGGTTTCGTCGAGGATCTTCGACATTTCGGCCGAACGTGCGGCGAGCATGGTGTTGAGTTCGCGGGTGTTGGCGCCGATCGTCTTGGCGGCATCGTTGGTGCTTTGGCCGATATGCTGGCCAACCGCGGTGAAGGTCTCGGCGATCACATTGGCGCGCGAGACGAGTTGCGCCTCGGCATTCGACACCTGTTCGTTGAGCTTCTGGCCCATCGTCTCGGCTGTGAAGGCGAGGCGGTTCTCCACGCCTGAGACCTGCTCTTCGACACGGGCTGCCGCGGCCGCGGCACTCGACGCGAAACGCTCGTCCGCACCGGCAAGCGCCTGCTCGATTTCGCGGGCATGCACGGCCATTTCCTGGCCGGTCCGCCTTGCGCGTTCGGCAACCCGTTGCTCGGTATCGGCAAAGGCACCGACGATTGTCTCGGCATGCTCGCCGATCGTGGAGGTGCTGCTGGCGATGCGCGACACCAGACGCTGATCCGCCTCGTCGAAGATACGGCCGATTTCCGAGGCACGGCTCGACAGCGCTTCCGAACCTTCGGCGATGCGCGAGACGAGTTGCTGGTCGGCGGCATCGAAAATGCGGCCAAGGTCCGACGCGCGTGCGGCAAGCGCTTCGGCCGATTCGCCGATGCGCATGCCGAGCCGCTGGTCGGCGCCTTCGAAGTTGCGCAGGATGTCGCCGGCACGCGCGGCCAGCGACTGGGCGGTCTCGATAGCGC
>NZ_RZTT01000698.1 GCF_003996995.1 Mesorhizobium sp. M7A.T.Ca.US.000.02.2.1
CTCCGCCGACCTCGACTATTTTGTCGAAGAAGACGTCATAGTTGGTGGCCAGCTGCTTGCCGTCATAGGCAAGCACCTTCTCACCGTCCTGTTCCGGTTGGGTGATGGTCAGCGTGCCGCCCTCGAAGGGTACAGGCGCCTGGCTGTCGTCATCGTCGGCTAAGGCCACATTGTTGTTGGTGCTCGGCGCGCTCTGGCCGGCGGCCCCGCCGGACGCATCGTCAGCCGGCACGAGCACCCTGTCGGTCTGTGCATGCGCGCCAGCCAGCGGCATCAGCATCCACGCCAGCGCACAGACGCCGGCAAGAAGCGAACGTGTCATGACTGTCCCTCCGCAACGAGCCCGGCGCAACGAATCCGGCCTGAAAGCTGCCGGGCCTCCGCCTGGAGTGTGTACCGCTCAGGCCCAGGGGCGCTGTTCGGCGTTGCGCTTTTCGAACGACGCGATGGCGCCGGCCTTCTCCATGGTCAGGCCGATGTCGTCGAGCCCGTTGAGCAGGCAGTGCCGCTTGAAGTCGTCGAGGTCGAAGGTGACGACACCGCCGTCGGGACCGCGGATTTCCTTGGCTTCGAGGTCGACCGACACTGTGGCATTGGAACCGCGCGAGGCGTCGTCCATCAGCTTCTCGAGATCCTCGGGGCTGACGGTGATCGGCAGGATGCCGTTCTTGAAGCAGTTGTTGTAGAAAATGTCGGCGAACGAGGTCGAGATGACGCAGCGAATGCCGAAGTCGAGCAGCGCCCATGGTGCGTGCTCGCGGCTGGAACCGCAGCCGAAATTATCGCCGGCGACCAGGATCTGCGCCTTGCGGTAGGCCGGCTTGTTGAGTACGAAATCCGGGCTTTCCGAGCCGTCGTCCTTGTAGCGCATTTCGGCGAACAGGCCGGTGCCGAGCCCGGTGCGCTTGATCGTCTTGAGGTAATCCTTCGGGATGATCATGTCGGTGTCGACATTGACGATCGGCATCGGAGCGGCGACGCCGGTGAGCTTGGTGAACTTTTCCATGGCTTTTGCCCGTGTTTTCGTTGCGGGGGGATTGCTGAGGCACGGTTTACACAAAGCCGGCAGCAAATAAAAGGCAACTGTTCGTGCACGGTGGCACAAGCCAGCCCGATGGTGCAGTCTGGCGGCCATGGCAGAAAACGCACACGTCCTCTATGCGCGTGAACCCGCGCTCGACATCGCCGAATTCCGGCGTGTGCTGGTCGAATCCGGCCTCGGCGAGACACGGCCGGTCGATGATGAAGCACGCCTGCGGGCGATGCTGTCGGGCGCCAATCTGGTGCTGACCGCGCGTCTTGACGTCGAAGGCAAGCCGCTGGTCGGCGTAATCAGAGGCATCACCGACTTCTCCTGGGTCTGCTACATCTCCGAACTCGCCGTTTCCCGATCGGCACAGGGGCTCGGCATCGGCAAGGGCCTGATGGACGAGGCGCGCCGGCAGCTTGGACCGTCGGTCGCCATCAGCCTGATCTCCATGCCCGACGCCGTCGGCTTCTACGAACGTATCGGCATGAAGCGCATGGCCGACGCCTTCTGGTTCGACCGCAAGGGCTGAGGTCGGCGCAGGCCTTTGACGTTGGAGGCGCACACCCCTCTCTGCCCTGCCAACGCTCAAATCACGTTCAATTCCCGGAACGCCCTTCCCTCCGCCACCCGCTCATACCTAAACGCCGAGCAATCCACCGTGCGGTAGCCGCCATGGACGATCAGCTCGGCCAGCGCCTTGCCCACCGCCGGCGCCTGCTGCAGGCCGTGGCCGGAGAATCCGTTGGCGAAGATGAAATTCCCGACCTGCGGATGCGGACCGATCACCGCGTTCTGGTCGAGCGTGTTGTAGTCGTAGTGGCCGGCCCAGGCGCGAGTCGGCTTGATCGCCTCGAAGGCG
>NZ_RZTT01000699.1 GCF_003996995.1 Mesorhizobium sp. M7A.T.Ca.US.000.02.2.1
GCGCAGAAGGCCGGCCGCAAGCTCTCCTTCGGCATTAGGCTGCATGTCATCGCGCGCGAAACCACCGAGGAGGCCTGGGCCGCTGCCGACAGGCTGATCAGCCGGCTCGACGACGCGACGATCGCCTCGGCTCAAAAAGTCTTTTCCCGCATGGATTCGGTCGGCCAGGCGCGGATGAGCGCACTGCATGGCGGCAATCGCGCCAAGCTCGAGATCGCGCCCAATCTGTGGGCCGGCGTCGGCCTGGTGCGCGGCGGCGCAGGGACCGCACTTGTCGGTGATCCCGACACGATCGCCGAGCGCATCGACGAGTACCGGCGCCTCGGCATCGATACCTTCATCCTTTCCGGCTATCCGCATCTCGAAGAAGCCTATCGCTTCGGCGAGCTGGTGCTGCCGAAACTGCCGACCGACCATCTGGTCAAGGCAGCCGGCTCGTCCGTAAACACCGGTCCGTTCGGCGAAACCATCGCCGGCGACCACCGGCCGAAGTCGCTCGCCAGCGCCTCGTGAACTTGCTTCCTGCGTCCTCGCGGTTGCGCGTCGCCATTATCGGCGGCGGCTTTTCCGGCGCCGCGGTGGCGTGGCACCTGGCGCAAATGCCTCGACCGGAGCGCATTTCCATTTCCGTGATCGAGCCACGACCGGTTCTTGGCGGTGGCCTTGCCTATTCCAGCGAGGAACCGTCTCATCGGGTTAATGTTCCCGCGATCAGGATGAGCATGGCTCCCGACGACCCGCAGCATTTTGCACGCTGGTTGACTGGCAGCGGAGAACTCGAACACGACCCGGACGCCATCTGGAAGAACGGCGACGCTTTTCCGCGCCGGCGTGTGTTCGGCCGCTACGTCGCCGAGCATCTGGCGCCGTATCTCGGTTCCGGCGTTGTCCATCATGTTCAAGGTTCCGCCATACGCGTGACGCGCGATGCCAGTGGCGCGGGCTGGACCGTGCACACCTCTGCCGGACCGGTCGCCTCCGACATCGTCGTGCTGGCAGCAACGCATCCGCAGCCTGCAATTCCAGCCGCGCTGGTCCAACTGTCGGAAGCACCGGGTTTCATCGCCGACCCGTACGCACCAGCGGCGCTTGCCGGGATTGGGCCGGAGGCGTCGGTGCTGATCGTCGGCTCCGGGCTGACCTCTGCCGACATGGTCGCTGAACTCGACCGTCGTGGCCATCGCGGCCGCATCCTGGCGCTGTCGCGCGGCGGCTTACGCTCGCGCGGACACCCCGATGTCAGGGGCGAGCCTTTTGGCGATTTTGCATCCGCGCCGGCCACGACGGCGCTCGGCCTGCTCAGGGCCATTCGCGCGACGCTGACAGCTGCGAGAGCGGCCAATGTCAACTGGCAGTCGGTCTTCGACCAACTGCGCCTGCAGGGGCCGGTGCTGTGGGCCGCACTTGCCCCGCCGGAGCGGGCAAGGCTGGTCCGCCGGCTGCGCGTGTTCTGGGACGTGCATCGCTTCAGGATCGCTCCGCAGGTGGCGGCGGTGCTCGACCGGCGTCATGCGGCCGGCACATTCGACACCATTGCCGCCAGGCTTGTCGCGTCGAACGATGAGGACGGCAGCCTGGCTGTCAGCTTTCAACGGCGCGGGCAGACACGGATCGAGACGACGCGCTTCGATGCCGTCATCAACACTACGGGTCCGGCTCATGGGCAGGCATTACAGCTGAACCCGGCGCTGAGCTCGCTGGCGGAAGCCGGCTTGATTAGGACGGACCAATATGGACTTGGCATCGAGACAAGTCTCGACAGCCGCGCAATCGGCTCGGACGGTGAGGCGGTTGCGACACTCCTGGTCGCCGGCCCGCTGGCAAGAGGCACTTTCGGCGAGCTCATGGG
>NZ_RZTT01000069.1 GCF_003996995.1 Mesorhizobium sp. M7A.T.Ca.US.000.02.2.1
GCCTCCGCCTCCCCCTCCTCGACAACCTCGCCCTGGCGCATGACATAGACCCGGTCGGCAAAGCGGCGGACGATGCCAAGATCGTGGGTGATGAAGACGATCGCCATGCCGAGCTTGCGCTGCAATTCGGCCAGAAGCATCAGGATCTGCGCCTGGATGGTCACGTCGAGCGCCGTCGTCGGCTCGTCGGCGATCAATATGTCAGGGTCGTTGGCGAGCGCCATCGCGATCATCACACGCTGGCGCTGGCCACCGGACATTTCATGCGGATAGGATTTCATCCGCCGCTCGGGATCGGGAATATGCACCAGCCGCAGCAGCTTGAGCGCCTCTTCCCGCGCCTCGGCGGCATTCAGGCCCCGGTGCCGGCGGATCGGCTCGATCAACTGGTTGCCGATCGAATAGAGCGGATCGAGCGAAGTCATCGGCTCCTGAAAGATCATGCTGATCTTGCGGCCACGAACCTGGTTGAGCTCGGATTTGCTGAGCGTCAGAAGATTGCGGCCGCGATAATCGACGCTGCCTGTCGCTTCGCCATTCGATGCCAGCAGGCTCATCGCCGCCATCATCGTCTGGCTTTTGCCGGACCCGGATTCGCCAACCACGGCAACGGTCTCGCCCGCATTGACGTGGATGCTGATGCCCTTCACCGCCTCGACTGCGCCGTCGCGCGTGCGGAAGCGGACACGCAGATCCTTGACGCTGAGGATCGTTTCGGAAGCAGCCATCTTAGCGATCCCCATCTTATCGATCTCTCGGGTCCAGTGCGTCGCGCAGGCCGTCGCCGACGAAGTTCAGCGCGAACAGCGTCGAGACGAGGAAGAAGGCGGGAAACAGGAGCAGCCAGTTGGCGGTGCCGATGTTCTTGGCGCCGACCGAGATCAGCACGCCCCAGCTGGTCATCGGCTCCTGCACGCCGAGACCGAGAAACGACAGGAAGCTTTCCAGGATGATGACTTGAGGCACCAGCAGCGTCATGTAGATCACCACCGGGCCGAGCAGGTTGGGGATGACGTGGCGCAGCAGGATACCGCGCTGGCCGACACCCATGGCTTCCGCCGCCTGGACATATTCCTGCCGGCGGATCGACAGCGCCTGGCCGCGCACGATGCGCGCCATGTCGAGCCACAGCACGGCGCCGACCGCCAGGAACATCAGCACGAAGTTGCGGCCGAAAAACACTACCAGCATGATGACGAAGAAGATGAAGGGCAAGGAATAGAGCACGTCGACGATGCGCATCATCACCTCGTCGACCTTGCCGCCGGCAAAGCCGGCAGCGGCCCCGTAGACCACGCCGATGACCACCGCCACGACACCCGCGAGCAGGCCGATGGCCAGCGATATACGCCCGGCCATCAGCGTGCGCGACAACAGGTCCCGGCCGGTGTTGTCGGTGCCGAACACGAAATATTGCTGCTTGATCGAGGCGCTCATCGTCACTTCGAGACCGTCGGGCGACTTGCTCTCGATCTTGGTGTCGTCAAAGGCATCGGAACGGTCGAGATAGCGTATGTTGCGATCGTCGATCGGCCTGGTCGACTTGACGGTGACGAAGACCTGGTTGCCTTCCTGCCGCCACTCCTTGATGTCGACCCGCATGCGCTTGATCGCTTCGGTAAGCGCCGTCTCGATCATGTCGGCCTTCGGATAGGCTGACAGGCTTGGCGGCATGCGCACATAGTCGGCATAGATGGTGGTGTATTGATGCGGCACGAACCACGGCCCGAACACGCTGACGACACCGATCAGGGCAAGGTAGTACAGGCTGAACATGGCGGCGCGATTGGCCTTGAGCCGCGCCCAGGCATCCCCCCAGAGCGAACGGCCGATGACGGTGGGGGCTGTGGCTGCGATGTCAGTCATAGCGCACCCTCGGATCGACGACCGCGTACATGACGTCGACGATCAGGTTGAAGACAATGGTAAAGATGGCGATCACCACCACCGTTCCCATCACCAGCGTGTAGTCACGATTGAGCGCGGCATCGACGAAATAGCGGCCGACGCCTGGAATGGAGAAGATCGTCTCGACAATGACCGAGCCGGTCAGCAATGCCGCCGCCGCCGGACCGGTGAAGGAGACGATCGGCAGGATGGCACCGCGCAGCGCGTGCTTGACCACCACCGACCAATCGGACAGGCCGAGCGCGCGCGCCGTGCGGATGTGGTGGGACCGCAAGGATTCGATCATCGAGCCACGCATCAGCCGGGCGACGATGGCGATCTGCGGCAGAGCGAGCGTCAACACCGGACCGACCTTGTTGATGAAAGCGCCATCGCCCCACCCACCGATCGGCAGCAGCCTCCAGGTCAGCCCGAACAGGAGTTGGATCACCGGCGCGATGACGAAGGTTGGGATGGTGCTGCCGGCCGTCGCCAGCGCGATCACCGTATAGTCGCCAAGCTTGTTCTGGTTAAGCGCCGCAATGGTGCCGAGCACACAACCGAGCAGCAGCGCCAGGACGAGCGCCGAGGCACCGAGCTGAACCGATATAGGCAGGCCCTTGGCGAAGAGTTCGGTGACGGTGAAGTCCGGCATGTTGTAGCTCGGGCCGAAATTGCCGCGCAGCAGATTGCCGAGATAATGGACGAATTGCAGCCAGAGCGGATCGTTGAGGCCGAACTGGGCTTCGAGATTGGCCCTGATCTCGGGGCTCAGCCCCCGCTCCTGGTTGAATGGGCCGCCCGGCGCGACGCGCATCAGGAAAAACGCCATGGTCACGATGACGAACAGCGTCGGGATGGCGGTCAGAAGCCGCCGTAATACGTATCGCAGCATCGGTGCCCCGCTTGACCCAGAGCAACGCGCGTCCAGCTGGACGGTTGCGCTCTAGCCTTCAAATCTTCGCACCGACATGCCGAAAATCGATTCCGGTTCCCGGGCCGATGCGATGGCAAACCAGCACCGCCGCGCATCTCGTTGCGCGGCGGCCCGGCTAAGGATCAGTCCTTGCTGATGAAGCGGGACGGATGGATGTCCATCACATTGTCGTCGAAGCCATGCAGCTTCGAGGAAACGATGTCGTGGAAGCTGTAGTAGAGAAGCGGAATGTTACCGACGTCATCGACAAGGATGCGCTCGGCCTCAGTGAGGTCCTTCATGCGCTCTTCCGGTTTGCCGCCGGCAGCCGCAGCCTTGTCCATGGCCGCTTCATATGCCGGGCTGACATAGCTCGAATAATTGTTGCCGCTGGCCTTGCGGGTGATGCCGAGGAAGGTCTCCGGATCCTTGTAGTCGGCGATCCAGGCGGCACGCGCCACGTCGTAGTCGCCCTTCTGCTCGAGGAAGGAGTAGTGGGTCTTGGTGTCGGTGTTGACGAGCGAGACGTCGATGCCGAGCGGCTTCAACTGTTCCTGGATGGCGACGGCCGTGTTCTTGTGGTTTTCCGAAGTGTTGTAGCGGATCTCCATCTTCAATGGATGCTCGGGCGTATAGCCGAGTTTCTCGAGGGTCTTCTTGGCAGCGTCCTCGCGGTCGATCTGCGACATGTCGGCGTATTTGGCCATTGCCGGCGTGTAGCCCGCGATGCCCGGAGGCACCATCGAATAACCAGGCAGCATCGAGTTCTGCCAGACCTTCTCAGCGAGGAAGTCGCGGTCGATCGCCATCGAGATGGCGTTACGCAGTTCGACATTGTCCCACGGCGCCTTGTCGGTCTTGATCGCATAATAATAGGTGCCGAGATAAGGTCCGACGCGGACCTGGTCGCCGAACTTGGTCTTGAGATCAGCGAGTTGTTCGGTCGGCAGGTCGCCGTAGCTGTCGAGTTCGCCGGCCTCGAAGCGCTTCATCGCCGATGAGCGGTCTTCGGTCGGGATATAGTTGACGACGTCCATCTTGACGGTCGCGGCGTCCCAGAATTTCGGATTCTTGACCAGCTTCATGTGGTCGTTGGGAATCCACTCGGCCAGCGTATAGGCGCCGTTCGAAACGAGATTACCCGCCTTGATCCAGTCGGCGCCGAGCTTGTCGATCGAAGCCTTGTTGACCGGATAGGTGGCCTGGTGGGTCAGCATCTCCAGGAAGTAAGGCGTCGGCGCCTTCAGCGTGACTTCGAGGGTATTTGCGTCAATCGCTTTGACACCCATATCCTCCGGCTTGCCCTTCTTGGTGTTGACGTCCTCCGCACCCTTCACCGGGTACAGCATCGAGGCGTATTCGGCAGCGGTGGCCGGATCTTCCAGCCGGCGAAACGAATAGACGAAGTCGTCCGCCGTCACCGGGCTTCCATCCGACCAGAGGCCATCCTTGCGCAGCTTGAAGGTGTAGACAGTGCCGTCGTCGGACACTGTCCAGCTTTCGGCCGCGCCTGGGATGAGGTTCGTTTTCTGGTCATGCATGACCAGGCCCTGGAACAGGTCGCGTATGATATCGGCTTCGTAGACGGTCGAGGTCTTGTGCGGATCGACCGTCTCCGCTTCGGCGGCGCTGCCTCTGTTATAGACGGTCTCGGCGAAAGCCGGCGTGTAGAACGTGCCGGCGGCCAGCGCCATGGTCGTGGCGAGCACCGTCGCCTTCAGCATGTTTTTCAGCATGAAGTTCTCCCTGTCGGCGCTGCCGTTGGCGCGCCTAGTAAGTGTTGACGCCCTGGAGTCGATATCTGACCCCTTTGAGCGCGCCGCTGGTTCCCGTCCTGCGGCTCGTGCCCAGACACTAACGCGGGGAATTTTTATTTCAACAGACTCTCTGGGTCACCCAAAGTAAGGCGGACGAAAGCTATGGCGTGGCCACTGAAACACCAGCCGAAACCAGAAGCTTGACTTGGTTTCTTCACCTCGACGCCATTTTTCACCGCGAATCGGAGCCATGCCAGTTTGCCGGAATGTCTTAATGCGTTCTTAAGCAACCTGGGGTTACATTATGAGTACCTTCTATATGGTTCGAACTTCAGACTCGTGGCGGCTATGAGTAACAGAGCAAGTAAATTGCCCAAAATCCGTCAATTAATGCGGAAATTTCAAGAGGAACACGGCACTTCTGCGGTCGAATTTGCCTTGCTTTCACCGATTTTCATTCTTCTTCTACTCGGAATGGTTGCATATGGTATATACTTCGGCGCCGCCAACTCGATCCAACAGATCGCCGCGGATGCCGCCCGCACGGCAATTGCCGGGTTGAACCAGACCGAACGCCAGACGCTCGTAGCCAGCTTCGTCACCAACAATGCCGGCGGATATCCCTTCGTGGATGTCAGCAAGTTGACCTACCAGGCCAACGACAGCACGGCTGATGGAAGCCAGTTCGTGGTTTCCATCCAGTACGACGCCCGCAACCTGCCGATCTGGAACCTTTTCCCGGGCATAGCCATGCCCGGGACCACGATCAAGCGCCAGTCAACGATCAGGGTCGGGGGCATTTGAATGCTGCTGCATGCGTGCAATGGGATCGGTCGGCTTGCCCGGTTGATGCTGAGTGACAGGAAAGCGAACTTCACCGTCATGGCGGCATTGAGCGCGCCGGTGGCGCTGGCGCTGGCCGCGGTGGCGATCGACGAAGCCTCGATCTACACCGAGCGCCGCGAAGCCCAGGCAATGGTGGACCTGGCGGCGATCACCGCCGCCTCGAACATGACCAAAGTCAACACAGCGGTTGTCACCACACTGACCGACAACGGCATGCCAGGGGTTGTCGTTCAAAGCTCAGGACAGACGATCGAGCCGGCGGCCGGCAAAACCGTCGTGACGGTCACGCCCGGGCGATATGTGGCATCCGGCGCCAATGTGGGCCAGCGTTTCCAGGCCAGCGTAACACCCTACAATGCCGTCCGTGTCACCCTGAAGAAGATCCCGGCCCGCTATTTCGTGAGTTCGCTGATCCCCACTCCCGTCATCGGCACCCAAGCCATCGCCAGCATGACGCCGCAGGCGACGTTCTCGGTCGGATCGAGGCTCGCCAGCCTCGATGGCGGTATCCTCAACGCGCTTCTCGGCGGACTTCTCGGCAGCAACATCTCGCTCAGCGTCATGGACTACAACGCGCTGCTCTCCGCGGATGTGAGCGTGCTCTCCTTCGTCGACGGCCTTGCCACACAGTTGAACCTGACCGGCGTGTCGTATTCGGATGTGCTGGCATCGAAGGCGACCGTCGGCCAGATCGCCACGGCCATGGCCAATGTGCCGGGGCTTGGCAACACGGCCAAGGTCGCCCTGCAGACGATCGCTTCCAAGTCGACCAGTACGGTCCAGATCCCGCTCAGTCATCTGATCGATCTCGGCTCCGTCGGCAAGTTGGGCCTCGGTCAAAAGCCGGCCGGCCTTGGCGTCGATGCCAGCGCGATGGGCATGCTGACCGCCGCCGCCGGACTGGCAAACGGTTCGAAGCAGGTCGACGTCGCCCTCGGCGCCGCCATTCCGGGGGTGCTGTCGACCACGCTCGCCATCGCCATCGGCGAACCGCCGCAATCCTCGCCATGGCTGGCGGTTGGCGAGGTCGGCGCCATTGTGCGGACGGCGCAGACCCGCATCAAGCTAATAGTGAAGATCGGGGGCGGTAACAAAAATGTCGGAGGCGGTATCACCTTGGTATCGGTCAGTTTGCCCCTGCATGTCGAAGTCGCCTATGCCGAGGCCAAGCTCATGGACATAAGTTGTCCAACAGGCCCTGACAGTATCAAGGTCACCGTCGCTACACGTCCCGGTATCGTCGAAGGACATCTCGGTGACAGCAGCAGCGCCGGCTTTGCCGATTTCACCAATAAGGAGACGTTTTCCAACACCGAAATCGCGGCCGTGAAACTTCTGCTCATCCCCGTGGTGTCCGTAGTGGGCTCAGCGGCGTTTAACATGGCCAATAACCCCGCGACGACGCTGACTTTCAACAAGGCCGACATCGATGCCAAGACGATAAGGACCGCTTACACGCAAAATTTTACCCAATCGTTGACTACGTCGCTGGTCAGCGGCCTGTCGCTGACGGCGAATTTACTCGGCCTGCCGCTGAATCTTGACGCCCTTCTGGGATTTGTGAAGCCGCCGGTGGTGGCACTTCTGAACAGCGTGGCGGCCCCGATCGATACCTTGCTTGCCAACCTGCTTGGAGCCCTTGGCGTGCGTCTCGGCGAGGCGGATGTCCGGGTCACCGGTGCGACTTGTGGACGCTCCGTGCTGGTGCAGTAGAGCAGTCGAGGCATCAGTCGAGCCTACCGAGGAAGCATCCAAGTCCCGGCAGCAAAAGCTCGACCTCCCTGGTGAGCGAGGCATCGCCGTCAAGTTCCGTAACCGCTCCTAAGTCTTGCGGCAACGGCCAATTGGCCGGTCCTCCAGCGAAATTGAAGACACAGAGCAGTCTTTCGCCGCCGCCCTCGCGAACGAAAGCCAGCACGTCACCCTCGGCGTCGAGAAAGCGGATCGAGCCTGATACCAGCGCCTCATGCTCCCCGCGCAAGGCCAGCGTGGTCCGATAGGACTTCAGCACCGAGGCCGTGTCGGCATTCTGGACGTCGACCGCGCGGGTGCGATGGCTGGCCGGTATCGGCAGCCAGGGCCTGGCCGTGGAGAAGCCTGCATTGTCGGCGCCGGCCTCCCAGACCATTGGCGTGCGACACCCATCCCTGCCCTTGACGCCTGGCCAGAAGCGGATGCCGACGGGATCGCGCAGATCCTCATAGGCCAGCTCCGCCTCCTCCAGGCCCAGCTCCTCGCCCTCATAGAGGCAGATCGAGCCGCGCAGGCAGGACAACAGCATGATCGAGAATCTTGCGACGGCGTCGGGATCGCTGCCCGGCCTTGTCCAGCGGCTGACATGGCGCACCACGTCATGGTTGGAGAACGCCCAGCAGACCCAGCCGTCGGAGACGGCCGCCTCGAAGGCTTCGACGCAGCCACGCACATGCGCGGCCGAGAACTGCGGACCGAGCAGGTCGAAGGTGTAACACATATGCAGCTTGTCGCCGCCTGAGGTGTAAGCCGCGAGCGTCTGCAGCGAGCGGCCTTCATCGCCGATTTCGCCAACCGCGGCGCGGTCGTCATATTCATCGAGCAGCGCCCTGAAGCGGCGCAGGAACGCCAGGTTTTCCGGCTGCGTCTTGTCGAATAGATGCTCCTGGTAGAGGTAGGTGTTGGTCTCGCCGTTGGTGCCGGCGACACTCGACGCCAGCGGCGGATTGCTGCGCAGCCAGCGGTCGTGGACATAGTAATTGACCGTATCGAGCCGGAAGCCGTCGACGCCGCGCTCCAGCCAGAACCGCACCGTGTCGAGAAGCGCGTCCTGGACCTCCGGGTTGTGGAAATTCAGGTCGGGCTGCGAGGCAAGGAAATTGTGCATGTAGTATTGCCGGCGGGTCGAATCCCATTCCCAGGCCGGGCCACCGAAGACGGAGAGCCAATTGTTGGGCGCGCTGCCGTCGGGCTTGGTATCGGCCCAAATGTACCAGTCAGACTTGGGGTTATCGCGGCTGGCGCGGCTTTCGACAAACCAGTTGTGCTTGTCGGACGAATGCGACAGCACCTGGTCGATGACGATCTTCAGGCCGAGACGATGCGCCTCGGCGACCAGCGCATCGAAATCCTCGAGCGTGCCGAACATCGGATCGACATCGCAGTAATCCGACACGTCGTAGCCCATATCGGCCATCGGGGACTTGAAGAAAGGCGACAGCCAGACTGCGTCGACACCAAGCGAGGCGACATGGGCGAGCCTCGACGTAATGCCGGCGAGATCACCGCTGCCGTTGCCGGTCGTGTCCTGGAAGGAGCGCGGATAGACCTGGTAGATGACGCAGCCGCGCCACCATCCGGTCCTGTCACCTGCCGCCATTGCGCTTCTCCCCTGTACCGGCTTGCGCTCGTTCGATCATGAAGATCACCGCCCGTCCCGATATCGGTCGCGAGTTGTCCGCCGCATCCGGCGCTTCGATGGCTGGAGCCCAGAAGAAGCCGTCTCGTTCAGGCAAGGTGAACATGCAGGCCCGGCGATCGCCGTTGATGATGACGGCAAGGCGGCTGACGCCACCCAGGATCATGACGAGGCGGTACCGCTGCGGGTCCTGCCAGCACTGTTCATCGAACGGCGCGCCTGTCTCGGTCAGCCATGCGACGTCCGGCATCCCCGAGCCCGCCTGCGGCTGGCCAGTTAGGAAGCTTGTGTCGAAGAGCGCCTGCATCGACCGGCGCAGCCTCAAGAGTTCCTCCGTGTAGCGCTCCAGCACCTGGTCACGGCCGGCCCAGTCGAGCCAGGTGATCTCGTTGTCCTGCGCATAGGCGTTGTTGTTGCCCTGCTGGGTCCGGCCGAACTCGTCGCCTGCGGTCAGCATGATGGTGCCGCGCGAGGCAAACAGCGTGGCGAGCAGCCCGCACTGATCGTTCTGGCGAGACTCCCATACGGCCGGATCGTCCGCATCCCCTTCGACGCCGCTGTTCCAGGACAGGTTTTCATTGTGACCGTCGCGGTTCTGCTCGCCATTGGCTTCGTTGTGCTTGCGCTCGTAGCGCACGATATCGGCGAGCGTCATGCCGTCATGGGCGGCGATGAAATTGACGGTCCGACTGGCGTTTTGCCTGTTCGTTGCGAACACATCGGACGAACCGGCAAGCCGGGTCGCCAGCGCACCGACCATGCCGGCGTCGCCGCGCCAGAAGCGCCTGACGTCATCGCGATACTTGTCGTTCCATTCGAGGAAGGGCGGCGGGAAATTACCGAGCTGATAGCCGTCGGAACCGATGTCCCACGGCTCGGCGATCAACACGCGATCGGCCAGCAGCGGGTCGTCGCGCATCGCTCTCAGCATCGGCGCCTCGGCATCGAATGTTCCTTCAACCCTGCCCAGAATGGGCGCCAGGTCGAAGCGGAAGCCGTCGACGCCGGCATCCCTGACGAAATGGCGCAGCGTGTCGAGGACCATCTCCTGGACGACAGGATGATCGCAAGCGACCGTGTTGCCGGTGCCGGTATCGTTGGCCAGCCCGCCGTCTGATGAGTGCCGGTAGTAGGCCTGGTTGTCCAGGCCGCGCAGCGACAACGTCGGGCCAAGCCAGTCGCTCTCGCCGGTGTGGTTGAAGACGAGGTCGAGGATGACGCCGATGCCAGCCTCTCGCAGCACGGCGACCGTGTTTCGCAACTCCATGATGCCGCCTGGCGCCAAACGCGGATCGAGGGCCATGAAAGTCACGGGATTGTAGCCCCAGGCGTTGCGCAGCCCGAGCGGCGGCAAATGCCGCTCGTCGATCGATGCGGTCACCGGCATCAGTTCGACCGCGCCAACCCCCAGTTTTTTCAGATGCTCGATAACCGCCGGGTGAGCAAGTGCGGCGACTGTTCCGCGCATTTCGGGAATGTCCGGATGCAGCATGGTGAAGGCGCGCACCGGCACTTCGTAAATAAGGCCGCCCGGCTGGAATAGCGGCGGGGCAGCCTGCACCGGCTTCGGCAGCGCAGCGGCAATCGCCTTCGGCATCAGCGGCGCGGTATCGGCGCCCTCGCCCCGGCGCTGGGCCAGCCGCCAGTCATAGACATAGGACCTGTCGATCTCGACGGCATATGGATCGGTCAGGAGCTTGGCGGGATCGAACCACAGTCCGCGTTCCGGCGCGTAGTCGCCATCGGCGCGAAAGCCGTAGCGGATGCCCTGGCCAAGGCCCGCAACGAACAGCGCATGGACGCCCTCACCTTCCGGCTGCAGTTCGAGCCGTTCGATTTCCCGGTTGCCCTGCTCGTCGAAGATCGAGACCCAAAGCCGACGGGCGGCCTGCGACCAAGCGGCAAAGCGGATGCCTTCGCGGGTGACGGTGGCGCCGAGCTGGGTCATGCAGTCTCCCCCTTCGCCCCTTGTGGGAGAAGGTGTCGCCGAAGGCGACGGATGAGGGGTGTTCCAGCTTGGCAAGGACAGGGATCCTTCGCGCACCCCTCAACCGTCTCGGCCCTACGCGCCGATCCACCGCCATGGGGCGAGCCACGGGTCTCGCCCCGTCCTTCGAACCCCACAAGGGGAGAAGGAAAGACGCGCACCGCCAACGTCAAGTAATCACGCTTGGCTCGGCGCGGCCGGTATGGCTGTGAATCCCGGCAATATCATCGGCTGCGGCAATCAGGTCGGCAAGGGCGGCCTGGGTGTCGAGGTCGTGCCTCGATTTGTCCGGCTCGTAGCGCTCGATATAGACGCGCAGGGTCGCGCCCGACGTGCCGGTGCCGGAGAGGCGGAAGACGACCCGCGAACCACCTTCGAACAGCACCCTGATGCCCTGATGCTCGCTGATCGAACCGTCGACCGGATCGCGATAGGCAAAATCGTCGGCGCTGGCGATTTTCATGCCGCGCACGCTGGTACCCGGCAGCGCGCCGAGCTTGGCGCGCAGTTCGTCGACCAATGCGTTGGCGCGGTCGCTCTCAACCTCTTCATAATCGTGCCGCGAATAGTAGTTGCGACCGTAGGTCGCCCAGTGCTCAGTGACGATCTGCTTGCAGCTTTCGCCGCGCGCGGCAAGGATGTTGAGCCACAAAAGCACCGCCCATAGGCCGTCCTTTTCGCGGACATGGTTGGAGCCGGTGCCCGCACTCTCCTCGCCGCAGATCGTCGCCATGTCGCCATCCAGCAGATTGCCGAAGAACTTCCAGCCGGTCGGCGTCTCATAGAGGGCGATGCCGAGTTTTTCAGCGACGCGGTCGGCAGCGCCACTGGTCGGCATCGAGCGGGCGATGCCCTTCAAACCGGCCTTGTAGCCGGGCGCCAGGCGGGCATTGGCGGCGAGCATGGCAACTGAATCCGACGGGGTAACGAAAATGCCCTTGCCGATGATCAGATTGCGGTCGCCGTCGCCATCCGAGGCAGCGCCGAAATCCGGCGCGTCCGGTCCCATCATCTCGTCATAGAGGTGCTTGGCATGGACGAGGTTCGGATCCGGGTGATGGCCGCCGAAATCCGGCAGCGGCTTGAAATTGCGGCAGGTGCCGTTTGGCGCGCCGAGCCGGTTTTCCAGGATCTCCTTGGCGTAGGGGCCGGTCACCGCGTGCATGGCGTCGAAGCGCATGCGGAAGCCGGATTTGAACAGTTTGCGCAGGGCATCGAAATCGAAGAGGCTTTCCATCAGTTCGGCATAGTCGGCGACCGGGTCGATGATCTCGACCGTCATGCCGGCGGCCTTGACCGTGCCTGTTGTGTCGATGTCGATCGGATCGATATCGGCGATCTTGAAGCTTGAGATCGTCTTGGTTTTCTCGAACATCGCGTCGGTCAGCTTTTCCGGCGCCGGGCCGCCATTGCCGGCATTGTACTTGATGCCGAAATCCTCATGCGGGCCGCCGGGATTATGGCTGGCCGACAGGATGATGCCGCCAAAGGTCTTGTACTTGCGGATGACATGCGAGGCGGCCGGCGTCGACAGGATGCCGCCCTGCCCGACCATCACCTTGCCGAAGCCGTTGGCGGCGGCCATGGCGATGGCCTTCTGGATGACCTCGCGATTGTAGAACCGGCCGTCACCGCCAATCACCAGGGTCTTGCCCTTAAAACCGTCGAGCGCGTCGAAGATCGACTGGATGAAATTCTCGGCATAGTGCTCCTGCTGAAAGACAGGCACCTTCTTGCGCAGGCCCGACGTGCCGGGCTTCTGGTCGGAATAAGGCTTGGTGGGGACGGTCCGTATCATGCTTCAGGCAACCCTTTTCGAAAGCAGCGAGCGATAGAGTTCGACATATTTTTCGGCGCTCTTGTCCCACGACACATCGGCCTTCATGCCCTGGCGCTGCAGCGATTCCCAGACCGTCGGACTGGCGTGGGCGTCGAAGAGGCGGCTAATGGCGTGCAGCAAGGCACCGCCATTGTTGGGCGCAAACTGGAAGCCGGTGGCGACACCGGCAGAGACGGCGGCCTCATTGGCGTCGATGACCGTATCGGCGAGGCCGCCGGTGCGCGCGACCACCGGCACGCAGCCATAGCGCAGGCCGTAAAGCTGCGTCAGCCCGCACGGTTCGAAGCGCGAGGGGATGACGATGGCGTCACAGCCGCCCTGCATGATGTGCGACAGCCCCTCATCGTAGCCGACGACCACACCGATACGGCCGCGATGCCGGGCGGCAGCGGCAAGCAGCGCGCCTTCGAGACCAGCATCGCCCGATCCGAGGATGGCCAGCCGCGCGCCAGTGGCAACGATGCCGTCGATCACCAGCGCCAGTATGTCCATCCCCTTCTGCCAGGTCAGCCGGCTGACGACGCAGACGATCGGGCTGCCGTCACGCTCAAGGCTGAAGCGGTCCTCCACGGCAGTCCTGTTGGGCGCGCGCGCCTTCAGTGTGCTCGCCGTGTAGGGGGACACCAGATGCTTGTCGGTTTCCGGATCCCAGATGCCGGTGTCGATGCCGTTGACGATGCCATAGAGATCGCTGGAGCGCATGTTGATGAGGCCGTCGAGACCCATGCCGAATTCCGCCGAGCGGATCTCCTGCGCGTAGGTCGGGCTGACCGTGGTGATCGCCCAGGCGGCCTGCAGGCCAGCCTTGAGGAAGCCGACACCACCATAATATTCGACGCCGTCGAGCGCCATCGCCGCCGCCGGCAAGCCGAGTTCACCGAAGATGCCGGCGCCGAACTGGCCCTGGAAGGCGAGATTGTGGACGGTCATCATCGAGGGAATGCCGACTGCCTTGCCGTAGCGCATGTAGGCCAGGGTCATCGCCGACTGCCAGTCATGGGCATGGACGATGTCGGGTTGGTAGCCAGAGATGGCCCCACCGGCGATGTCGCCGCCGACTTGGCTCAAGGCCGCGAAACGCCGCCAATTGTCTGGCCAGTCCACGCCGGTGGCGTTGCCGTAGGGACCGCCGGGACGGTCGAACAGATGCGGAGCATCGAGCACGAACAGTTCGAGCCCGGCGAGTTGGATTGAATGGACGGAGGCCTTGCCGCCCTGCAGCAAGGGATATTGCAGAACCGCCCGCTTCTTCTTGAAGGCGGCCATGACGGTCGGAAAGCCCGGGATGAGCGTGCGCACGGTCACGCCCTTGGCCGCCAAGGCGATGGGCAGCGCGCCGGTCACGTCGGCAAGCCCTCCGGTCTTGATCAGCGGAAAGATCTCGGGCGTGACCGACAGAACCTGCATGCGTTAGAGCCCTAACTTGTCGATCATGTCCTGCGTGACCAGGCAGATGCCCTTTTCGGAAACGCGGAAGCGCTTGGCGTCGAGAATAGGATCTTCGCCGACCACCAGCCCTTCCGGTATCCTAACACCATGGTCGATGACCACGCGCTTCAACTTTGCGTTCCGGCCGACATGAACGTCGGGCAGCATGACGACTTCTTCCAGCGTCGAATAGGAATTGATGCGCGCGCCGGTGAAGATCAGGCTTTTTTTCAGCGAAGCCCCCGAGACGATGCAATCGCCCGAGACAAGCGAAGACACAGCCGAACCGCGGCGGCCATCCTCGTCATGCACGAACTTTGCCGGCGGCTTCAATTCGGCATAGGTCCAGATCGGCCAGTCGCGGTCGTAGAGGTCAAGCTCCGGCGTGATATCGGTCAGGTCGATATTGGCTTCCCAATAGGCATCGACCGTTCCGACGTCGCGCCAGTAGGCTTCGTTCTCGGCGGTCGAGCGGACGCAGGATTTGGCGAAGCGATGCGCGATCGCCTTACCGTGCTGGACGATATAGGGGATGATGTCCTTGCCGAAGTCGCGGCTTGAGCCCGCCTCGGCCGCATCGCGGCGCAACTGCTCCATCAGGAATTTGGTCTTGAAGACGTAGATGCCCATCGAAGCCAGCGCGAATTCCGGCTTATCGGGAATGCCGGGCGGATCGGCGGGTTTTTCGACGAAGGCGATGATGTTGTCCTTGGCGTCGACATGCATGACGCCGAAGCCGGTGGCTTCCATGCGCGGCACTTCGAGGCAGCCGACGGTGACATCGGCATTGGCGTCGACATGCTGGCGAAGCATCATCTCGTAGTCCATCTTGTAGATGTGATCGCCGGCCAGGATGACCATGTATTCGGGCCCGTAGGCCTCGATGATGTCGATGTTCTGATAAACGGCGTCGGCGGTGCCTTCATACCACTGCGTTTCCGAGACGCGCTGGCTGGCCGGCAGGATGTCGAAACTCTCGTTTCGTTCAGGGCGCAGGAAGTTCCAGCCGCGTTGCAGATGGCGGATCAGCGAATGCGCCTTGTACTGAGTGGCGACACCGAGGCGGCGAATGCCGGAATTGAGCGCGTTGGAAAGCGCGAAGTCGATGATGCGCGTCTTGCCGCCGAAATAGACGGCCGGCTTGGCACGCCGGTCGGTCAGTTCCTTGAGGCGGCTCCCACGGCCGCCGGCCAATACATAGGCCATGGCATCGCGCGCCAGCGGCTGGGTCCGTTTCAGGTCTGCCATTTCTACCCTCCCAAGTTACTCGATATCGACATGGCTCAGTCGGCAACGAGTTCAAGCATGATCGTCGACAGCGGCGGCAAAAGCATCGTCGCTGAGATGTTTCCTCCCTCCGCCCGCGCCTCGACCATGCCGCCATTGCCCTTGCCGGAACCGCCATATTCCGAAGCGTCGGTGTTGATGATCTCACGCCATTTGCCTGATGTCGGCAACGGCACGCGATAATTGTCACGCGGCACCGGCGTAAAATTGGAAATGACGGCCACCGGGCTGCCGCCCGGTGCGCTGCGCAGCCAGGCAAAAACCGAATTCTGGCTGTCATCGACGATCAGCCAGGAAAACCCTTCCGGCTCACAATCACGGCCATGCAGTGCCGGGCGCGAACGGTAGAGATAGTTGAGATCGCGCACCGTCTGCCAGACGCCGCGATGCGGCCGGAATTCAAGCAGGTTCCAGTCGAGCGCGCGCGCCTCGCTCCATTCGCGGCGCTGCGCGAACTCCTGCCCCATGAAAAGCAGCTTCTTGCCGGGATAGCCCCACATGAAAGCGTAGTAGGCGCGCAGCGTCGCAAACTTCTGCCAGTCGTCGCCGGCCATCTTGCCAAGCAGCGTGCCTTTGCCGTGCACAACCTCGTCGTGCGAGAGCGGCAGCACGAAATTCTCCGAGAAGGCGTAGGTCAGGCCGAAGGTGAGGTCGTTGTGGTGGTGTTTTCGGAAGATCGGTTCCTTGGAGAAATACTCCAGCGTGTCGTGCATGAAGCCCATATTCCACTTGAAGCCGAAGCCCAGCCCGCCTTCATGCACCGGTGCCGAGACCTTCGGCCAAGAGGTCGATTCCTCGGCGATGGTCATCACGCCCGGATGGTGGCCGTAGACCTCCTTGTTCATCTTCTGCAGGAAGCTGACCGCCTCGAGATTCTCGCGGCCGCCTTTCTCGTTGGGGATCCATTCGCCGGCCTTGCGCGAATAGTCGAGGTACAGCATCGAGGCGACCGCATCGACGCGAAGTCCATCGACATGGTATTTCTCGGCCCAGAACAACGCATTGTTGACCAGGAACGACATCACCTCGCGGCGGCCGAAATTGTAGATCGCGGTATTCCAGTCGGGATGAAAACCCTTGCGCGGATCGGCATGTTCATAGAGCGCGGTGCCATCGAAATTGGCCAGGCCGTGCTCATCGACTGGGAAATGCGCCGGCACCCAGTCGAGAATAACGCCGACGCCGGCACGGTGGGCGCCGTCGACGAAACGCGCAAAGCCGTCCGGATCGCCGAAGCGGGCCGATGGCGCGTAGAGGCCGGTCGTCTGGTAGCCCCAGGACGGGTCATACGGGTGTTCGGAGATCGGCATGAATTCGATATGGGTGAAGCCGGTCTCGACCACATAGGGGATGAGCCGGTCGGCCAAATCGTCCCATGACAGGAACGTACCGTCGTCGCGAAGCTGCCAGGAGCCGGCATGGACCTCGTAGATCGAGATGGCTTCGCGCCGGTGATCGGCATTGCGCCAGAAATTGCGGTGCGCGTCATCGCCCCACTCATGCGCCGGCGGCGCGGCAACGACCGAAGCGGTGGCCGGACGCAGTTCGGATTTGAAGGCGAACGGATCGGCCTTGAGCGGCAGCCTGACGCCGTCGGGGCCGATGATCTCGTATTTGTAGGGCCGGCCGGCACCGATATCGGGAATGAACACTTCCCAGATGCCGGTGTCGCGGCGATCCCGCATCGAGTGCCGGCGGCCGTCCCATTCGTTGAAATCGCCGACCACAGAGACACGCCGCGCATTGGGAGCCCAGACGGCGAAATGCACGCCCGTGGCGCCTTCGTGCTCGATGACATGGGCGCCGAGCTTGTCGAACAGCCTGAGATGCGATCCCTCGGCGATGTAGTAGTCGTCCATCGGCCCGAGCACCGGACCGAACGAATAGGGATCGGTCAGCCACCAGTCGCCGCCGGCATTGCGCGCGTGATAGCGAAGCGGCTGCCGCTTCTTGATCGAGAGCTTGCCTTCGAAAAAGCCGCCATCGTCGCGCCTGGACAATTCACCCGCGATGATGCCGGTCAGCGTATAAGCGGTGACGAATTCGGCATTCGGAACAAAGCAGCGGGCCACAAAACCCTTCCCAGCCTCCTGAACACCGAGAACGGCAAACGGATCGCCATGCGTGCCGGCAACAATCGCCGCAACATCGCTGGCTGCCGCCAGTCCGTCCGGCCCGCTTGTCGCAGCGGTCGCGCGCGGCTTCTTCATCAGGCAGTGTCCCTCCCCAGGCACCGAGTGTTTGTTTCTAGTGGTGTGATCCGACTTTCAAGTTCACACCACCGGGACCACATTGTTTGCGGCCTCATGCAATCACATCAGGCAGGCACGTTCCAGATTTCTTTCGCATATTGGCGGATCGTGCGATCGGAGGAGAACCAGCCGACACGCGCCACATTGCGGATTGCCCTGGCGTACCAGTCGGGACTGTTGCGCCAGACCGCATCGACCTCGCGCTGGGCGGTGGCATAGGCATCGAAATCGGCGGCGACCATGAACCAGTCGCTGTTGTAGAGGCCGTTGACGAGGTCGCGGTAACGCTCCGGATCGTCCGGCGAAAAGACGCCCGACGAGACGGCAGCGACCGCTTGCGCGAGCTCAGATGATCCTTCGATGACGGCGCGCGGATCGTAACCGTTGTTGCGCCGCTCGGCGACCTCGGCGGTGGTCAGGCCGAAGATGAAGATGTTGTCGTCGCCGACGCATTCCTTGATCTCGACATTGGCACCGTCGAGCGTGCCGATGGTCAGCGCGCCGTTGAGCGCGAACTTCATGTTGCCGGTGCCCGACGCTTCCATGCCGGCAGTCGAGATCTGCTCGGAAAGGTCGGCCGCCGGCATCATGATCTCGGCCAGACTGACATTGTAATTCGGCACGAACACCACCTTCAGCAGACCGCGCACGGCCGGATCGCGGTTGATGACTTTTGCGACATCGTTGGCGAGTTTGATGATCAGCTTGGCATTGTGGTAGCTGGGCGCCGCCTTGCCGCCGAAGAATTTCACGCGCGGCATCCAGTCGCGCTCGGGGTGCGAGCGGATCTGGTCATAGAGGGCGATCGCCTCGAGAATGTTCAGAAGCTGGCGCTTGTATTCGTGGATGCGTTTGATCTGGATGTCGAAAAGCGCCGAAGGATCGACCTTGATGCCGAGCCGGTCGGCGACGAGGTTGGCCAATCGCGCCTTATTGGCGCGCTTGACGGCGGCGAACTTGTCGCGAAAGGCGGCGTCGCCGGCGAAACCGTCGAGATCCTTGATGGCGTCGATGTCATCGAGAAAACGGTCGCCGATCGCCTCACGGGCGAGCGACGTCAGTCCGGGATTGCATTGGATCAACCAGCGCCGCGGCGTGATGCCGTTGGTCTTGTTGTTGATACGATCGGGATAGAGCTTGTGCAGGTCGGCGAACACCGTCTCCTTCATCAGGTCGGTGTGAAGAGCCGAAACGCCGTTGATGGAATGCGAGCCGACAAAGGCCAGATTGCCCATGCGCACCCGACGGTCGCCATTTTCCTGGATCAGCGAGATGCGGCCAATCTGCTCGTCCGAGAACTGGTTGGAAGCACGCGCCTCCAGAAGCACTTCAGCGTTGATGGCATAGACGATCTGCATGTGGCGCGGCAAAAGCCGCTCGAACAGCGGCACCGGCCAGCTTTCCAGCGCCTCGGGCAGCAGTGTGTGGTTGGTGTAGCCGAAGGTGCGCTGGGTGATGTCCCAGGCCTGATCGAAGTCCATGCCGTGGACGTCCATCAACAGGCGCATCAACTCCGGCACGGCGATGGCGGGATGGGTGTCGTTCAGGTGGATCGCAGCCTTGTCGGGCAGCGATTTCAGGTCGCCATATTGGCTCAGATGGCGCTGCACGATGTCCTGCAGCGAGGCGGTAGAGAAGAAATACTCCTGCCGAAGCCGCAGTTCCTGCCCGGCCTTGTGGGAATCGGCGGGATAGAGCACGCGCGACAAGGCATCGGCCTTGTTGCTTTCGGCGAGCGCGCCGATGTGGTCGCCGGCATTGAATTTGTCGAGCAGGATCGGATCGATCGGCATGCCCGACCAGAGACGCAGCGTGTTGACGCGATTGGCCCGCCAGCCGACGACGGGCGTGTCATAGGCGACGGCCAGCACATGCTCGGTCGGTTTCCAGACATGGCGTTCGAGGCGCCCGTCCTTGGAGGTGATCGATTCCACCGAACCGCCGAAACCAACCTCGAAGGAGCGTTCGCGACGTTCGAATTCCCACGGGTTACCGTGATCAAGCCAGGTCTCTGGCAGTTCGACTTGCCAGCCGTCGTGAATCTCCTGCCGGAACATGCCATTGGCATAGCGGATGCCGTAGCCATG